>JBPOGC010000001.1:0-75731 GCA_051251795.1 Luteolibacter sp.
CCAGGAGCGGCGGCGGCATCCGTCAAAGCAAAACCGTGTGCTGTCCCGAGCGCACGGCCTTGTGATTGTTTGGAAAAATTTACCGATGGCCGCGCTGACAACCAGCCAGGAGCAGCACGACGCATCGGATTAAATAGCGAATGAAGCTCTGTCCCGAGAGACTTCAATCGCCCAGCCAAAAAACTGGTAGGAAAAGAGAGCGGATGCCGCGCCGACAACCAGCCAGGAGCGGCGGCGGCATCCGTCAAAGCAAAACCGTGTGCTGTCCCGAGCGCACGGCCTTGTGATTGTTTGGAAAAGGAACCCAACCCCCGCGAGCGGACGAACACGCCGGAAGCCGCCGTGAGGTGGACCGTATCGTTCGCAGGAGTTGGTGGGTTGAACAGCATGTTGTCAGTTCTGGGTGTGGGATAGGAAAGTTGGAAAAGTTTTGGTGTCTTAGAAGATCGCGAGGTCGTCCTCTTCTTCCGGCACTGCGGAGAGGCCGAAAATTTCTTCGAATTTGTCGCGAGGCCAGATCTCGAAATGGCTGTCACCGGCGGACATCATGATTCCGGAGTCCGGTGAGATGCCTGCGTATTCAGCGAGATCCTTTGGGATGAGAAGCTTGCCTTGCTCGTTCACATTCGCTTCGCGGAGCAAGCGGACGAGTTTGGTTTTGAGAGTCGATTCTTCCTTGGGGGTCTTGGCATTGTCCGTGATGCGCTGCACCCGGTATTCGAAAGCGTTCTGTGTGAGGACTTTCAGAATTTTCACTCCCTCGGAAATGGAAGGCATCAGGTTGACCGTCTCGCCCTGGGCAGGTCTCCACGCCGGCACAACAGTAACGCGATTCTTCGCGTCTGTCTTGTAAGGGAAGGAACCCTTGTATTGCTGGAATTGTGGAATCATTGCGGGGAAGACTTTTCGTCAACGCACCAAGGATGCACTTCAGTACACATTGATACAAGTAGAAAATGGAGAGTTTTTAACTAAACGCATTATTCACTGAATTAGAGCAAGTTATGAATATTTACAGGAGATATTTCCATTGATTTAAGCAGGTTTTTATAAAAAATTTAGCCGAAATAGAGGAGTTTTAACCCAATTAGGAAACTTTTTGAGCTCAAGTGTACGTAAAAACCAAAAAGTTATAGCGCAGTGTACAAGACGACCACTCGGGGCAAATTCCACCCCGATGGAAAGGCGTAGCTGGAAACAGACGTTTGGCTCCGGATGATTGGTTTGCCCTGAAAGGTTGGGATTGCGAGTCCGGCATTCTGTGGTTAGTACCACACACGCTTTCGGGCGGTTTTCCCTTTTATGAATATCATCATCGTTGGAGCAGGCGAAATCGGACGGCATCTGGCATCTTCCCTTACGGAGGAAGCACACCGGATTTCGCTGATTGAGTCCGACAAGACACTCGCCCAGGAACTGGAAGCCGTGCTGGACGCGAAGGTCATCCACGGGGATGGCACCAGTGTGTCGGATCTCGCCGACGCGGATGTGGGAGAGTGCGAGCTGTTTCTTTCCATGTCCTCGTCGAATACGACGAACATGATGTCCGCCTCCATGGCGAAGAGCATGGGAGTGTCGAAGGTGGTCAGCCGGGTTCACCCGAGTTTGCAGCGTGAGGAATGGCTTTTTGACTTCCGGGGCCATTTCGGCATCGACCACATTTTCAGCTCGGAGCGTCTGACAGCCATCGAGCTGGCGAAGTTCGTCCGCAATCCGGACTCCAGGGTAATCGAGGAACTCGCGCGGGGTCGCATCGAGCTCCAACAGATCGCTGTGGGAGCCAATTCCGGAGCGATCGGGAAGAGCCTTCGCAATCAAGGCGCCCCAGAGGGAGTCCGTGTGGCTATGATCAACCGTGGAGAGACATCTTTCGTCCCCGTTGCGGATTCGGTCGTGGAAAATGGCGATATCATGACAATTTTCGGCGAACCTAGGAAGCTGAGGGTTTTCGCGGAGATTCTCCAAGGAAAACGAAAGGCAACCAACAAGCTGAGGGTCGTGATCTTTGGCGGGAACGAATACGGGTTCTCCCTCGCGCAAATGCTGGAGAGCATCGACTGCACCGTGCGCGTCTTCGAAAAAGACCCCGAGCTCTGCAAGGCACTGGCCGACCGCCTGTCCAACGCCACCATCATCAATGCCGACGCCACCGTCTCCGCGCAGCTGGAGGAAGAACAGATCGGCGAGGCAGACTTCTTCATAAGTACCAGCACCGATGATGAGGACAATGTCATGTCCTGCCTCCAGGCTCACACGCTCGGGGTGAAAAACTGCCTGACCATCATTCACCGCGCGGACTACGCGGCAGCCATTTCCGCGAGCGGCCACCATCTCGGCATCCGTGCAGCCATCAGCCCGCGCGAGGCCACCCGCCGGGAGATCCAGCGTTTCATCACAACTGCAAACTACACCATCCTCAAAAAATTCGACGGCGCCGACCTCGTCGAGCTTCGTGTCGGAAAAGGTTCCATAGCCGCCGGTCATATGGTGAAGGAAATCGAATGGCCGCCTGGAGTGGTACTCGTCGGAAAACTGCGCGGCCTTCATGCCGAGGTGCCAGGCCCCGACGAAGTCCTTCTGGGTGACGATCACCTTTACGCTGTCGTCGCAAAAGATGCGAAAAAAGCTTTCCTGAAGCTGCTCGAGGCTTAGACCCTCGCCGCCCACCGTTATGAATTTTCATCTGATCAGCCGTATCCTCGGCCTCCTTCTCGCCCTGGAGGCCATGACCATGGTCGCTTGCGCCGCGTTCGCAAAATTCGATATCGTAATGGGTGATCTGGAAGCCGGGGAAATGCTCTTCCTTTCTGCGGCCATCACCGGAGGGTTTGCCCTGCTGATGATTCTGCCAGGTTTCAGAAAGACAAAACTTACCAGCATACCGAAGAGGGAGGCCATCGTCATTGTAGGCCTGGGTTGGATTTTGTGCAGTATCTTCGGCGGACTCCCCTATTTGCTCTGTCCGCCCCACCTGACTCCGGCAGCGGCGTTTTTCGAATCAGCCTCAGGCTTCACCACCACCGGCTCTTCCGTGATGGTCGTCATCGAGCAATGGCCGCGCGGCATCCTGCTATGGCGTGCCACTACCCAGCTTCTCGGCGGCATCGGTATCCTGGTTCTCTTCGTCGCACTCCTTTCCTATATAGGCGTCTCCTCGAAATCGCTTTTCCACAACGAGTCGTCTTTCCGCAGCGGCGATCTGGGACTGGCCCGCATCCAGGACACCGCCACCATGCTCCTGCGTATTTACCTGGGCATGGTTCTCATCTGCCTCTTCGGTCTCAAAGCCATGGGCCTCACGTGGTTCAACGCCACTTGCCACGCCTTCACCACCATTTCCACCGGAGGCCTCAGCCCGCACAGCGCCAGTATCGGGTATTACTCGGATTGGGGAAACTCCTGGCTGATCGAGCTGTGGCTCACCCTGTTCATGGCTCTCGGTAGCCTGAATTTTCTTCTGTATATAGTCGTTCTGAAAAAAAGCTGGAAACGCGTCTTCCGCGAAGAAGACGCACGTTGGTTCCTCGGTATCTGCGCGGTCGTTATCATACTCATTTCGGCGGGCCGTTCCTACAATGACGGCATTTCACTCCTCACAACCATCCGCGAAAGTGTGTTTACCGTGGTCAGTATAGCCTCCACCACCGGCTTCGGCACAGTGGACTACGATATCTGGCCTACCTGGGCGAAAGTTCTCATCGCCTGCCTCATGCTCATGGGCGGCTGCGCCGGCTCCACCTCCGGAGGTTTCAAAGTAGGCCGCCTCATCGTCTTCGCCAAGTCGGCGCGCAACGAAATCATAAACACCTTCCGCCCCAGCCAGGTCTTCCGCGTTGTCATAAACGGCAATCCCATGGACGACGGCGGTCGCGCCCGTGTCATGTTCTTCCTCGCCCTCTACCTCATGATCTGCATCGCCGGCACCGCGGTCGTAGGCTTTTTGGAAGCAGGAACCGGCATCAGCCTCGAAACCTGCGCCGGAACAATTCTCGCCACCATCTCCAGCATCGGCCCCGGATTCGACGGAGTAGGCCCCACGCACAACTTTGCAGAACTTCGTGAACCCACTAAAGTCTTCCTAGGCTGGATCATGATCCTCGGCCGCCTCGAGCTCTTCGCCCTGCTCGTACTCTTCGTCCCAACCCTCTGGCGGAAATACTAGGAAAAAACCTACGAGTTCGTAGCACTGCGCAATGGAGGCGGAGGTGGGAATCGAACCCACGAATGACGGTTTTGCAAACCATTGTTCATCCTAGAAAATAAAAGCTAACTCAAGTTACCTATTGGCAATCTATCGTTACGAGTTACCCTACCAGTATGGCTCGGGCGCTCAGTTATCAAACCACTCGCACTCCTGACGGAGGTTATCGAGTTTATTTGGGTGATAACCAATATGTGCAGAGGAAAACCAAACTGGCGATCCAGAATGTAATCGCTGAACATAAAATCACACGCCAAATGCGTGGTCGTGAACTTGCGGCGGTTCCACCATCGCTAGTGGCCGAGCTCTTGACGCTCCATCAGCGTTGCGAAGCCGAAGGAACGTCAATAGATGACGCTGTCCAATTCTGGCTGCCACATTACAGGGCGAAATCCGCATCGATTCCTCTCGCAGATGCGATAGCGAATTTTCTCGATCACTGTCGGGCAAAAGAGAAAGCCAGCGCCACAATTCGGGAACGAGCTCATCGACTTGACTTGTGGTTGCGGGCTCAACCTGAACCGGAAATTACAGTGTTCGAAGCTTCTGACGTCAGCCTTCTTCGGGGATTTCTCAACGACGAGTCAGAAAGAACAAGCACTTCATCGGCAAGAAATGTCTGGGCCGTAATTTCGGCATTTGGCACATGGGCTAAAAATCGAGACTTACTCCCGTTTAATCCATGCACAGTGATTGAGAAGCCAGATCCCGGTGAACGTCCAGTCAAAGTAATGCAACCGGACGAAGTGAGGGAGCTACTGAAAATTGCAGTTAAGAACTACAACTTTGAGGTTCTCTCCTACCTCGTCATATCCCTCTTTGCAGGACTCCGTCCACATGAATTTGTGACTGAGCAACCGAAGAACCTCGGCTGGATCACACTCAATTGGGAGGCCATTCTCAATCGCAAGAAACTCGTAAAGGAGAAACGTTTAGGGAAAACCAAAAAAGCACGTCAAGTCCCTGTTGGCGACACCTTAGCTGCCTGGATTTGTTACCTTCAGGATCGTGAAGAGAACGAGCTGTCTGGATCGGTAGTTCGCGGCTATTCCTATTACCAGAATTTCAGACGCTGGAAACGAACTCACTATCCGGATCATCTCCCTGCTATCGAGGATGACGTCCTCAGACATTCATATGGAACCTACCGGGTTCTCCAACTAGGTGAAGTGGGCAAAGTGGCGCTAGAGATGGGCAATTCAGAATCTACAGTCAGACAGCACTATCTCAACGGCGAACGAACCGAAGAAGAGTCTGCAGACTATTGGAAACTGACGCCAGAGGTCATACTCAAAGACTAACTGACCAAGGACGCGAAAATGATCTCCTCCGTGAATCTCTCTTTTCTCACCAAGAGGTTCCATTCTCCCTGCCTTTCGTTTCATTTTTTTGTCCGACCCGGATTGAAATCAATTGGTGTTGCGAAAACGTAGGTTCTTAGATCCGGATGATTCGCAATTGCGGAAGTCTCCGGTTTCGTCTTCTTCCTCCGTTGCGAGGTTCCACGACTCTCAAAAAATTTGGCTTGGAAATCGGCCGGAAGACTTTGTCCCGGACACCAGTAAGTCTAAACTCCGCCGTCGCCTCCAGAGCCCCTGATTCGTCGAAATGAATCATCACAAATTTCCTCGGAGAAAATAACTGCGTGGTTAGCTCATCACAACCGAATCGTTGGTTTCCTTCGTAGGTGCGGAAGCTCTTCGAATCTACAGATCTTTCCATGACCGCTATAGGCATCTCAACAAGCGATTCAGTTGCCGGAAACCGTGAGCTTGTTGATCCTCTGAACTGCTGGCCGAAGGTCGACACTATAATCATTAAAAATAAATATTATATTTTAATTGCTAAAATACTAATCACCAATTAAATATATTATATCAACTGATTTCAAAACAAGGAAATCAGAGATCGTGACCCAGCGGTTTGACCGCCGCCTGTGCCACGTCTTTTGTGCTCATCCGGATTGCAGTCGCATCTTCCGTCTTGGTTTGGCCGCCAAGGTTAACGGAATCCGGAGCATGCCACGGTTATCGTAGAGAGTCCATCGCTCTCGCGATTCTCAAACCCGTAGTTTGCAGAATGCACAATGAAATATCATAAAACACGAAATAATGACAGTGTTCAGCCCTTGCTGAACGTAAGTGATGCAGCCGCTTTTCTCGGCATTAGCACCCGATCGGTGAGGCGACATATTGCTTCAGGGGATCTTCCCCATCGCCGCGTTGGGTGGTTAATCAAATTTGATCGAGACACGTTGGACGGGTTCGCCGTTCCATTCTCGAATGAAAAGAAGGGAGGAAAGCAGTGAACTCTCCTCAGAACAATCCTGAGAGCAGGTCGAAACAAACAGTGCGCAATGTCCCAGAAAGTTCGGCGTCTAACAATACCCCATCGAAGCAGGCGTCCCCTACTAATCGGCCAATAAAAACTTCGACCTTTCCGCTGAAAGAGGAACTCTTCGGAGTTCTCCTTGTAAAGGCCAAGGAGGTGGCCGGAGAACTGAAGGGTGTGATGCTTGAGTCTGAGGTGAGTAAAGCTGCAGAATCCATCTCCAAAAGAAAGACTGAAGAATTCATGGAGGCTGCGAGAAAGTATGCGCGCAGATCGGCATCGAGTTGCAAAATCAAACAGCAGGAATTGCTTCAAGAAGTTCTAGTTCAAAACGGCATCGCTCCACTGAAGAAGCCAGGCCCTAAGAAAGGCACTAAGCCAAAGAATAAACTGGGCAAGCAAGGAGGGGGCGATGCTAAGTAATTACGATTATAAAGAGCTTAACCTAATTCGGGCTGGTGAGCGTGAGGCAGCTGCTAAAAACACCATTGTGCCCTCTACTTTCAATTACAAAACATCCACGGATTCGCAAAATAAGGTTAACAGCGCAGGGGGTGTAACCCAGGGGGGTATTGCGCCCCCCCTCCCACCCTCCGGGGGGGCGGAAAACAAGACAACGTGCGTTGCTGGAGAAAGCTTGAGAGCCCGCTCAGCTGAGAGATCAAGGGGTGGTGGTAGTTCATCTACGACACAATTGCGAATACGTCTACCGTCCGACTTAGCGTTAGCGCTAAAAATGATGCCTGCGCTGGATCGTGGGAGGATGTTCATGGCTGCCGTATTTGGACAACTTGGAACTGAATACTCACCCCCGGAATTTTTCGCTGGGGTTGAACAGCTTCAACGCTGCAGCACATTGTTGCGGCAGGCGCTGGATCGAGAGCTTTCACCAAATCTTGATGCTCGTGCTAAAAGGGTGATATGTTTTATCGATAACGCTCTGCGCACCACTACCACAGGATTTGAAAGCGTACGTCTCTATTTGCCCTGTGAATACTCGACCGCATTATACCAACTCCCTGCCGTTCATCGCGAGCGCTTTGTCCGGATTGCAGTGCAGTCAAATGCAGCGTCCCTCTCGCTACAAAAACTTGTTTCTAAAACCACATCGATTCGTGGTCTTAGGAAGCGTCTCGAAAGCAGTCTGGGTATGAGTGAGATTGCACCCTTGATGACTGCAGTTGGAGAGCTGTTGGTTGTGGTAGAAGATCTATCTGCCCGTCCCGCGACGAAGAAATTTCAATGAATGCGATAGTTAGTATAAAGCCGGGTGGGACAGGCGATCAAACTCGCGCGACTTACGATAAGATCCTCTACCTATTTAGCCCTCACAAAAACGGGTCGGCCAAACTCGATAGAGTTTCTTGGATCGGAGGCAATCTGGACGGACATGGCCCCACAAGTAGAAAGGCATCTCAAATGGCAATTGCGATGGATTACGGTCACGAAAATTTGCACGGGCGACGTCATCGCCATTTGGTCGTGAGTTGCGAGCCTTGTAGTGACCACGCGACCAGGTCTGATGCGAAACAACGTTTGCAGAAATCAGCTTCGCTTCTCGCTAAATTGTTGGGCGTTAGGAGGTGGATCGCTGTTGTTCACCAAGATACCGAGGCAATTCATATGCATATAATCATTGCTAACTTCGATGAAGACAACGGACGTCGTTTCGATTTCGATAGAAGAATCCTTTCACAAATTCAGGAAATGACTTGGACGCCCTACCTTTCGAAGGGCAAAGGGCGATCCACTGGCAAACGGGGAGCGCGAGGGGAAGCGATTGAACGTCTTCGGAAAAATAGGAAAAAAGAGAATCCCCAAAAGCGAGCGAAGGCTCTCGAAAAGCTAGCCAAATTGCTATCGAAAAGAGGTGCGGGGTCTGCAGAAAACAAAGATGCAATCGTTGCGGCGCTAAGCAGCAAGGAACTGCCGTCAAAATGGGACGGCTCGAAGTTAGTCAATAAGTCAGGAGAACCAAAAGCAAAACCCTCCCTGACAATCGATGGGATTCAGATACGAATTGATTTTTACCTGCGCAATACTCGCGGCTTTGCGGTTCCAGCTATTCCTGAGGAGATGCCTATCTGAATGTATTCTTATCGATGGCGGTTGATACTTCCGGATTGAAGCTACCAAACTACTTGACCAAACGGCATTCTATGCTGTTCGCAAGGAGGGCGCATAAGAAACTTTAGTTTCGAATCAGCCCTAGTTTATCACTTCGGGCCAACGCAAACCTCGCAGAACTTCGGATCCCAACTTGCCATTAACATTGAATGCTTCTTCCAAACGAGCGTTTAGCCAATCGAGACCCTTACGCGAAAGTCGAACCGCCGCCTGCTGACCATATGCGCGACGGGGATCAATGTTTGTCTCACCATTTGTAGCCCGAAGTTGGGTTGAAGCGAATGAATTGGTTCCGAGATCCGCCATGAGTTCCGAAAGCCTGATACCACTCTCAAGTGTACCGTCCACAAATTCAGCATGATGTATCCGAACGAAATTTGACCACGTTTCCATCCATCCCAGATGAGCAATGTCATCTGCGGTAGCTTCGTCTGTTCCCGGTCTGTGACGAATCGCTAACGCCCTGCCAAAAACCATGATGTCGCCATCAATCAATAATCGTGCAATAAACATGATCGCTCCTGTTTGAACGATATTAGGGCGTTTTCTCTTGGGATAGGCACAGATTCGATGACAGTCGGTGGCCTCAATCACTTCTATGACCTTACTAGTAGTGGGCCACCTGTCTTCTGAAGTCCCAAGGAATTTCACGAAAGCCTGCTCCGCCTCGGCAAACAAAGGCGGCAAGGGAATTGAAGTCGACCCAATGACGGAACTTGGCGGCGTGAGCAAAGACAAAGTTACACCTTCATCGGGGAGACTCGGACTTGGCGGTGGCTTAGCTCCTCCAGCGACCCCAGCTCTGAGAGTGTTCTGCCACTTTGCCAGCTGGTCAAGCGTCAGATCTGCTCCCGCAGCCCCCCATAGCCTATCAAAGTAGGAATGGCAGTCTTTCGCCACATTTTTGTCTTGGGAGACAAAACCATATTCCTGATTCCGGAACAGCGCGGCCTCCGTCAAGTTCGCGGAGGTCACCATAGAGTGCCGATCACCGAAAAGATACATCTTGGAATGCAACCCTTTGACACCCCGGATTTGAGCACCTTGCTTTATCATCCATTTCAGTGCACCTACGTCGCTGACCCCGGAAGAGAAATCCGTCAGATTGAAGCGGGTGATGATTTGGATCCCCGGTCGGTGCCCTGAGTCGAGCAGCCTCTTTACTGCGCGCTGCTTGATGAACGGACAGACGACACGCAGTGTGGCGTGGCGTTCCTTCGCCCTCGCGGTGAAATGGGAAGACCAGCCGCCATCTATCAGTTCGATCATGGGATGTGTTTACGCATGTCGTTCGTATTTGAAAAGGTGAACTGCCGCCCTCTAGCTCAGAGATCAATCCTCCTGTCTGCAAATGGGGACTCCAATATGGTTCCGGTGTAGCCGGCCTTTGCTGCAATAATCAGGTTCACAAAACCAGCCAGCCGACCGAGGGCATCAAGTGCCGTGTGAGGATCTCCCTTGGTGACCGATCCGTAGTTGCCGTGGGCAGGGCCATGGCGATGCTTGTTGAATAATTTGAACATATCCGTGACCCACTCGCTCCGACCGGAAAAAAGGCGGAGGAACACATCGTCCCATTCCACCCGGCGATCCTGATAGTTCCAATTTTCGACCATCCTTTTAAGGCGTCTGATCATGTGGATTCTTTCCTCGCCGGCCGAGCCGTCTTCAAGAGCCTTGATCCAGCGGAGCGTCTCTCCACGAACCTCCGTATAGGCATCCGGGGGAACCTGCTTTTTAAAAAGCTCTGACCGCAGGCCTTCGATCACAGAGCAGATCATCGCCATCTGGAGCGGCGTGGGAGCTGCGTCTGAGTCAGCACCCCGAAAGACCCACATGCTCTCTTTGAGATCACTGGACTTGTCGTTGGGAAGGCTCAGATACAGTGCCGCCACTGAGGCAATCAATTTGGTGGGGTCATCAGGCGTCATGAGACCATCCCGCTCTCGGATCGGAACCATGCTTCCCTGTTCCTGCCGCCTTACCCACATGACCTGTTCCGTCACCCGCCAGTCACAACGACGTTGCAGATAAGTCGGCCACGGTTGGATTGCGTGTGTGTAAGCGACCGCATGGAGCAAGGCATCGAACCGCAAACTAGCTTCGTCGTCGGTTCCCCCTTCATGCTTGAAGCCGACTTCCAGATGATCACCAACCTGCTTCAACGAAAACAGGCCTCCTAGGGCAGCTCCATCCCATGTGGCCTCTTTCGAACCACTGCGTTCTCCCCAAAATGGATGGCTCTCCGTCCACTTGACCCCTTTGTTGAAAAACTGGAGCTTCGTGTTCGAAAAGATGGCGATATGCTCGTATCTTGGTTGCTTGGCTTCAGCATCCCCATCAGGTGGGACGGGAGGACGGTGAGGATTTATACGGTTTAGCTTCTCCCGGATTTCATCGTGGGTCTGCGAATCTGATGCTGATGGAGGAATGATGATCTTTTCGGGCTTTAGGATAGCAGATGAGTTTTTAAGATCGCCGATCACTTGCACTGTGGATGAGCATGGAGGCCAGATCTTCCTGAACTCCACCCGCAGTTTGTTGCCCAGAACTCCGGATGCGTCCAAGGTATCTTCTTCCCTTACTCTGTTGGTCGGGGTGAAGAAGGATTGCAAGTCCCTGCCCTCACTGTCGCGAACTTCAACCTCATAGCGGTTTCCTTCAGGATCAATTTTCAGAGTCGCCGCGAGACGAACGGAGCCAGCCGCCGAGTTCAAAACGAAATCATCGATTGGCAGCGAGAGGGTTTTGTCTAGTGAGGGATCTAGCAGAAACTTTTTTACGTCGTCTTCGATATACATGATTTGATTGGAGGACATCTATGGGGAAATGCCGGTCTTCACGGCTCCGTCAAGTCGCCTGTGAAGCAGTGAAATTAGCGAAAGATAGTCGGCCGCATCATGTTCCCCATCCCAGAGCAATCTGGGTTCGTGAGCCAGACGGTTTCTAACTCCGGCGAAACAGCCTTTTAGCAGAGCGGCGAAGCCTTTGTGGTCTGATTGTTCTAGTTCCGACCGTAGCGAGTTGATCGCAAGAATCGGGCGATCAATGGAGAACACCTTGTCGATCAGCTTCGCCCCATCAATATGCACGCCTGACATTTCCCGGATTCTCTGGGCTAATCCCTTGGAGGCTTCGAACACAGCGTGGAAGTAGTCTTCCTGCATAAGTTCCGCCCGACAATATTTAGTGACTTGCTCATGAATCCTCCTGCCATGCAGCTGGGATTGGAGAGTACGGGCACGCTTTTGAGCGTCCGATAGCGTCGAAGCAGGATCCACGGATTTGAATGACCCATCTTCGGAGAGGTTGAGGCCGCAGAAGGCCAGAACCGTGTTTAGCTCAATCCGTTTGAAGTTGAAGTCATCAGTCTTCCCTACGAATCGAGCGGGATTCATAAGATCCTGGACGAAGGCGATGATCCTATTCGCCGACTTGTCACGACGTTGAACATCGAGAAATACGGAATACAGACGACGCCATTTGGTCGATTCTCCCGACAAGTCCTGCATGCCACGGCGGATGATAGCGCGGCCAAGTTCCGAGCCTGTGCCACATTCACCGAGCACTTTCGCAAGAGACTCAATGACAGCGTCTGGAAATGACGGAACCGCTGCCATACCCTAAGAAAACCCGTCGAAATGGAATCGCGGCGCGAGCCTATACATAGAAGCATTCGGGAGGGTGCTGGAAAAGTTCCTCATTTTTGGTAACTATCTAATAACATTCAGATTTTTGCCAAGCAAGCGCCGAAGTAGTGGATACAGAAAACTCAGAATCCAAGAAAGAAAGGCAACGACATCCTAGAACTCGTATTACACCGGCCTGCTCACCCTCCTTAATTCTGACTACAACCTCCGCCACAACACAGGAAGGGGGTAGCATTTAGAGAGGTCTCCTTGTCAAGAAGAGATTAATAGAGACGATCTGCCGTAGATACCGTGATCAGACCTTTGAAAGGAAACGTCACCCATTGTAGTTTTCAACTTTTCATTTGATTTCAGGATTGCCCCATCTTATGCACATTGCCCGTGGCTATCGTCTCCCGCATTCTGCTCATGATCCTCCTGCTTTGCAGCCAAGGGATGAGCGTTTGTTTCGACAAGTCCGGACACAGCTATGTTAGCGATCCTGTTCTCCAGTCTCTCGCTGGCGATGAAGGGTCTCCATGCCATTGCCCTTGCGACGATGACGAGTGCGAAGAGCACGAATTGAAACTAGATGCGATGCCCGGCGACTCTGTAGAGGTTCCTCCGGTTCCCTGCGTTTCACTTCCGCCTGACTTCTCGGTTCTTCCGAACTTGGAAGAGTTGCTCGCCGCATCCGGTCAGTCCGAAGTCCGGTTCGATCATCCTGAGGAACTTACTCATGCCTCCCGGCTCCGGAAGACATTGATGTCCTGCGTGGTTTTACGCATTTGATAAAACGGCCTGACCCAAGGCCAGCCGTCCCACACTACCCCGATTTTGGGTAATCTGTGGAAGCCTGTTTCAGGCAATCTCGGCTGTGGTTTTCCGCGATCCCTTATTCGCGATCCATTTACGTTTTTTCAAATTCACCACCAATGTACCCTCGACTCGTCTTTTTCATTTTTACTCCAGTTCTGCTTCTTTCCTGCGCAAGTGATCCTACTTCCGCACTGTCAAAAATCAGCGCCAATCTCAACGATACAAATCGGAGTGCCGGTTTTTCTTCCGCTCCTTCCTTGAAAGGTTCCGTCACCCGTGATCAAGCGATCCGGCACGCACTCACCTACAGCCCATCCCTGCAATCGCAGCGTGCCGAACTCCGTGCGCTCGAAGCGGAAATCATACAGGCGGGTCTGCCTCCGAATCCGGATCTGGGACTGGATGTGGAAAACTTCGCCGGAAACGGAGGTAGTCGCGGATTCAACGGAGCAGAGGTTACCGCCGCCCTTTCCCAACGTCTCGAACTCGGCGGCAAGCGTCCCAAGAGAACCCTGGTCGCCGCCCTTGAGGCGGAGTCCCTCCGTTCAGAGATCGCCAGCGAAGAGCGACGGATCAGAATGGAAGCGGATCGTGCTTTCACCACTCTTGTCGAAGCTCGCGAAATCCGGGAGTTCAACGAGCGAAACGTGATCCGTGCGGAGGAATACCTCGGTGTCCTCGATACCCTTTTGGAAGTGGGCAAGGGCAATCGCATCGACGCGGGACGAGCAAAACTCTCCGTTTCCGAAGCCAAGGAACTTCTCGCTGAGGCGCGGTCGGCGGAAACCAGTGCCGCATCCGATCTAGGGCAAATATGGGGCGGAGGAACCTCAGATGTGAGCGCCTCGGGCACACTCGGAAGTCCGGGCGGAAGCGTCCCCACCAATCTGGAGGCGGCAATCGAAAGGCATCCCGCGATGCGCGCCGCCGCCTACCGCTTTGCCAAAGCCCAGGCCGTTTACGATCTGGAAAAATCCGGTCGCTACCCTGATGTAGAGCTAGAAGGTGGCCTTCGCGAAATGCGCGATGCCAATGAGACCTCCGCAGTGGTTGGCATACGGGTTCCCTTACCAATCTTTAACCGTAACCAAGGCAACATACAGGCAGCGAAAGAACGGCTCGATCGCGCCAAAGGAGAGGGTCGATCAACCGCCAGTGAACTACGCTCCACTCTCACCAAGTTTTCCGCCGAACTACGCGCCGCGAGAAGCCGCGCCGTCGAGTTCGATTCCAGAACACTCTCCGCAGCCAGCCAGGCTTTGGAGGACACCCTCGAAGCCTATTCGGCAGGAAAGGCCTCGCTCATCGAAGTCCTTGATGCCCGCGAAACCCTCTTCGATGTCGAGCGCGGCCAAGTCCGTGCCAAGGCAGATCTTCTACGCGCCCACAATTCCCTACGACTGATGACCAACGACTAACACCAACAAAACTATGAAAATGAAATACAAACTGACCCAGGCCATCGGCCTCGGAATCCTCGCCGTTTTCTTCGCGGCATGCACCGCTGAGAAAAACGAAACCGCAGCCAACCCCGAAGCCTCCGAAGAATCGTCCTCCGGCGGTGAGATCGAAGTCCACGCCATGGCCGATTGTCCGGCGGGAGACGGCTGCTTCATCTGCGATCCATCAAAACGTGATGTCGGACGCCTCTGGTGCAAGGAGCACGACCGCTACGAAGACCGCTGCTGGCTTTGCCATCCTGAAATGAAGGATGAGAAACGTCTCTACTGCACGGAGCACGGTGTCTATGAGGATGAGTGCTATCTCTGCCACCCCGAGATCAAGGGGAAAGATGAATCCACCTCTTCCAACACCGCTCCCGCCGATGTCCTGATGTGCAAAGAACACGGCGTGGCGGAAAGGGAATGCGCCATCTGCCAGCCACAACTCGCAGCCGGTCTGAAACCAGGAGAAAACCTCAAAATCCGTGTCGCCTCCGCCGAGGCAATGGAGCGCGTCGGAGTGGAGGTTTCCAATCCCGAATCCTCCACCGCTAGACCCTCCGTCGAGGCCTATGCGGTCGTCGACTACAACCAGAACCAAGTTGCGAGGATCACACCTCTAGTCGAAGGCATCGTCCGGGAAATATCGGTGGTGCCCGGCCAAACCGTCGCCGCAGGAGAAATCATAGGCACACTCCATTCACCGGAGTTCGCGGAAATGAAGAGTCGTTTCCTTGCCGCCGCAGCCGCCCGGAAACTTGCCGGGCTTCAGGTGGAACGCGAACGCAAACTCGCGGACAAACGCATCTCCGCCGCCTCGGAATTGGAGACAGCGGAAGCCGCAGAAGAGGTCGCTTCGGTCGATCTCGCCGCCGCCAGACAGCGACTTCTGAACCTCGGCCTGAGTGAGAGCGAAATCGACCTGCTTGCCTCCGATGGCCGACCTACATCCTTGCTGGCACTGAAAGCCCCCTTCCCCGGAACCATCGTTGACCGCGATGTGGCTGTCGGCGAACGGGTCGAAGCTGGCGAACCGATCTTCGTCCTCGCAGATCTTTCCACCATGTGGCTAGAGCTTTCCATACCCTCCGGCAATGCCGTGGGGATCGCTCCCGGCATGGAAGTTAGCGCGACGTTTTCCGACCTTCCGGGTACCGTCATCACTGCGGAACTCGTCTGGGTTGCCAGCGAGGTGGACGAGAAAACACGCCGCATACAGGCACGTGCATTGGTCACCGCTCCACCGGTCTCCCTCCGCAAAGGTCTCTATGGAGAGGCGCGCATCCATCTGGGCGAAGCCACCCCATCCCTCTCCGTGCCAACCGGAGCGATCCAGACCATCGACGGTGTACCCTTTGTTTTTGTCCGCACGGAACCAGAGCTCTATGCCGCCACACGGGTCGAGATCGCACCCGGAACCGGGTCGGGACAGACGACGGCAATTGCCAGTGGGCTTGCAGCCGGAGACCGGATCGTCAGCAAAGGTAGCTACATCCTCCGTTCTGAGTTCCTGAAATCCCTTCTCGGAGCCGGTTGCGTGGATGACTGAAGCCGTCCCCATCCTCACGCACTCCATCCTTCTCCCGTTTCCCAACAAATTCCAATACCATGTTTCTCCACCTGATCCGTTTCTGTCTCGCCAACCGCCTGTTGGTCTTCCTTTTCACCGCCCTGTTAATAGTCGCGGGATTCTGGGCAGGCTCGCGTGTGCCGGTCGATGCCTTCCCGGACACCACCCCGATCCAGGTGCAGATCAACACCGTCGCCCCCTCATTGAACGGTGAGGAAATCGAGCAACAGATCACCCTTCCCGTAGAGCTGGAGATTTCCGGGCTTCCCGGCCTCGCCAGCGTTCGCTCTGTCTCGAAATTCGGACTCTCCCAAGTCGTCGCCACCTTCGATGACGACACGGAAATCACTACCGCCCGGCAGTATATCTCCGAGCGACTGCTCACCGTCGAACTTCCCGATGGTGTTGGCACTCCCCAGATGGGACCTATCTCGACCGGGCTTGGGGAAATTTTCCACTACGTCATCAGTAGTAGTGACGGCAGCCGGACACTCGAAGAACTCCGCACCATCCACGACTGGATCATCAAGCCTGAGCTGCGCAAGGTGCGCGGCGTCGCCGAAGTCAATTCCTGGGGCGGTCTCGAAAAACAATACCATGTTGTCGTCGATCCGGAGCTGCTATTGAAATACGACCTCGCCCTGGCCGATGTCATCGAGGCCCTTGAAAACAACAACCGCAACGTTGGTGGCGGTCGCCTAACCGTTAGCGGTCAGGATCTCCTCGTCCACGGCATCGGTCGTGTCACATCCATCCCGGAAATCGGACGAATCGAAGTCGCCGCAAGCGCGGGCACTCCTGTCCGCGTCTCCGACATCGCGGAAGTCCGTATCGGCAGCGAGCTACGCCGTGGTGCAGTTACTGCAAATGGAGAAGGCGAAGTCGTGCTAGGCCTTGCCTTCATGCTCATGGGCGAGAACGCCCAGACCGTCACCCAAGCACTGAAAGAACGCCTTGAGGAAATCCGCCCCTCCATCCCGGACGGCGTGGAAGTGGAGGTAGTCTATGACCGCACGGAGCTGACCGATTCCGTGCTTGATACCGTCAGCCACAACCTCATCGGCGGCGCGGTTCTCGTTACGCTCACCCTGCTCGTCCTGCTTGGGAACGTCCGGGCTGGCCTGCTTGTCGCCATCTGCATTCCGCTTGCCATGCTCTTCGCCGTGTTGGGGATGAATTACTTCGCCATCACTGCCAGTCTGCTCAGTCTGGGTGCCATTGATTTCGGCCTGATTGTTGATGGCTCCGTCGTCATGACGGAGGCAAACCTGCGAGGCCTCGCCGCACGCACCCGTGAAGCTGGCAGGAAACTGACCATCGCCGAGCGTTTCGATTGTATTCTAGAATCCAGCCGATCCGTGGCCAGACCGATCCTCTTCGGCATGGGAATCATCGCCGTGGTCTTCCTCCCCATTCTCACGCTGGAAGGAACCGAGGGAAAAATGTTCCGCCCGATGGCCATCACCTTCATCCTCGCCCTGCTTGGCGCTCTCATAATCGCCATCGTGATTTCTCCGGTGCTCGGCCATCTGTTTCTTCCACGAAAATTCAAATCCACCGAAGGTTGGCTCTCGCGCAAGCTGACCGGAGGCTACTCCGCCATTCTTGGTCTTGTCCTGAAACTCCGCTGGCCGGTTCTCGCCCTCGTGGTAGTATTGCTCGTCGTGACCGGTATCCTGGCGACACGACTCGGAGGCGAGTTTATCCCGAGGCTCAGTGAGGGAGCCATCACCGCCAACACCATCCGCCTCGCGGGCACGTCCATCGACACTTCCACGGAATACAACACCCGCATTGAGCAACTCCTGAAGGAGAAATTTCCCGATGAAATCCGCCACGTCTGGAGCCGGATCGGGACGGCAGAAATCGCCACCGATCCCATGGGCACGGAGCTTACCGACATTTTCCTATCCCTGACTCCACGCGAGCAATGGACGAGAGCGAAAACCCAGGACGAACTGGTGGTGGCGATGCAGGAAACGGTTTCCACTCTTCCCGGCGTGAACATCCTTTTCACCCAGCCCATCGAGATGCGGCTCAACGAGATGGAGTCCGGAGTCCGCTCCGATGTTGGCATCCTGATCTACGGGGACAGTTTTGAGAAACTCACCCGCTTGAGCGACGAGATCCAGAAAGTCCTGGTCGATATTCCCGGCCAGGCGGATGTCTCCACCGATCAGATCAGCGGCCAGCCCGGACTGCGCATTGAACTCCGCCCGGAAAAGATGGCGCGTCTCGGTGTCTCCGCCGCCGAAATCCTGCCATACATCGAGGCCATCGGCGTGCTACGCGTCGGAGAAATCTATGAAGGTCAGCGACAATTCCCTCTCGCCATTGTTTTACCGGACGAATACCGCACTCGTATCGACGCGGTTCGCAACCTCGTCATCCCTACTTCCACCGGCGCTCGCATTCCGCTTTCCGATGTCGCGGATGTCGTCGAGGCACCCGGATCTGCCACCATCAACCGCGAGTGGGGTCGCCGTCTGATCCGCGTCCAGAGCAACGTCGATGGCCGCGATGTCGTCTCCTTTGTAGAAGAAGCGAAGCGCAAGATCGCAGAGGAAATCGACCTACCTGAGGGCTACGTCATCGCATGGGGCGGCCAGTTCGAGAACCTCGAACGCGCCCACACCCGGCTCTCTCTCGTCGTGCCTCTGACCATGATCCTCGTCTTCGTCTTGCTTTATCTCAGCCTGCGGAACTTCAGAGACGTAGCACTGATCTATCTCGGGATCCCCTTCGCCCTTGTCGGCGGCGTCCTGTCGCTCTGGATGCGCGACATCCCGTTCAGTATCAGTGCCGCCATCGGCTTCATCGCGCTCTTCGGCATCGCCGTGCTCAACGGCCAGATCCTCATCGAGGCTATACGCTCGAACCTCCAGGACACCACCGATGCCGTGACTGCGGTCAAACACGCAGCCACCGAACGACTCCGACCGGTGCTTGCCACCGCCATCACCGATGCCATCGGCTTCCTCCCCATGGCAATCTCCACCGGCGTCGGATCGGAAGTCCAAAAACCGCTCGCCACCGTCGTCATCGGAGGGGTCATCACCTCAACCGCTCTCACCCTCGTGGTTCTTCCCATCCTTTACCTGATGGTGAATCGCAAGAAGCAGTTCGACCCATCTCTAACCCCATCTCACTGAAAACATGTCCTGCGACTGCCACATCGAAGCCACTGACGCATCCCAAAAAGGCGTGCTACGCAAGCTACTCGCCTTGAATGCGATCATGTTTGTCGCTGAGTTGATCGTCGGCATCATCGGCGAATCAACCGGAGTCATCGCTGATTCCCTAGACATGCTTGCAGATGCGCTTGTTTACAGCATCGCCCTCTATGCCGTCGGTCGCGCCTCTAGCATGAAAACCAGGGCCGCCATTCTCAGTGGCTGGTTTCAGATACTCATCGCCCTCGGAATCGGAGCAGATATTATCCGTCGCGCCATCACCGGCAGCGATCCTTCCTCGCTTTTGATGTTCATTGTTTCCATCGTCGCTCTAGCGGTAAACACCTGGTGCTTGAAACTCATTTCCAAGGAAAGAGACGGGGAGGTTCACATGCGAGCAAGCTACATATTTTCCAAAAACGATGTCATCGCCAACTCCGGCGTCATCCTCGCAAGTATCATCATCTACTTCACTGGCTCCCGCTGGCCGGATCTTGTCATTGGATCCATCATTACCATCGTCGTCCTACACGGCGGCTTGCGTATCCTCTCGGACGCAAAGAGCGAAAAATCGGAAGCGTAAAGCGTATTTGCATCACACCAACTCCCTCAGAGAAATGGCAAAAACTGAATACAAAAACACCGCGCCCTCCTACGATTCTGCGGAGATTGGAATGAGCAATGCAGCTGAAATGAACGCTAATAGCCTACCATCCGATAAAAGTTTCTGGAATTTTTCCTTCACCCGAATATCCTAAGCGAAGTGAGTCTAAGAATTTTCATCGCAGTCTTCCTGGTTTTGGCAATCGCCAATCCAGCTTGCTGCTGTGCCTTTTCTCCTGAAAACCACGCTTCACAAGCCTCTGGCTCCTGTTGTCCAAGCGGCTCCCAGAAGAAGAAAGATGACAAAGGCGATTCTTGCACTTGCTCTTTCGTGGCAGAAAAAGCGGCTCCGGATACCGACTTGTTCAAGCCGAACATCAGTAGTTCCGACTTCATCCTGCTCGTGTCTCCTTGCTCGGATGATGATCGCATTTCTTCTCTTCCCGAGGCCGTCGCATTTCTCGCGAAATGGCCACCCGGCCGATTGCCCGTTCCCCCGGTGGGGACACGTCTGGCTACCAAGTGTTCCTACCTGATCTGATTCGTTGGCAAGTCGCTCTCTTTCGAGCGTCTTCAAATCGCGCCCTGACCTTTTCAGGCCGAGTTTCATGACATCCGCCAATGGCGTTTGTTGCCCCAATTCCAACAATCTTAAAAATCAGATCTATGACATTCATTTCAAAAACAACACTGCTTCTCCTATCGCCCCTCGCCTTCGTCTCCTGCAACAAGGAAACCGCCGAGGTTGATACCAACACTCCCGCCGCCGAATCGGCTGCCGTGAAACCCTATCCGCTCGATGTTTGCCTCGTCTCCGGAGAAAAACTCGGATCCATGGGCGATCCCATCGTCATCAACCACGAAGGACAGGAGATCAAATTCTGCTGCGACAGCTGTCCGCCGAAATTCGAGAAAGATCCCGCGAAATACCTCGAAAAACTCGAAGCAGACTCGGAATAAACCATCAACCCTGAGCCGCCGTGCCCACGGTGCGGCGGCTCCATTTTCTGATGAAAAATTCACACCTGTTCCGGGTGCTGGCTCCCTCGTCGTTTGCACTCTTCCTCGCATCATGCGCGGATCTCGGTGGGCTTGGCGGTAGTTCAGCCCTCGAAGACCTCGATATTCCGGTGGAAAATCTGCGCCCGCAGAATTACTCCGTGGGCTCCGGCGATCCCGACAAGCTCGCCGCCCTCGCCGTCTCCCACAATCCATCCATCAAAGCACTCCGCCACAAAGCCGAGCGCATGGAAGCCCAGGCACCCCAGGCCGCCTCCTTGCCGGATCCCATGGCGTCCGTTTCCGCAGGCTCCATGGCGGAAACCGCCGCCGGTCGTGTCGAAGGCATGGTCGGAGTCTCGCAGAAAATCCCCCTCCCCGGTAAACGAGCCGCCGCCAGCCGCGCCGCCAGCCACGAAGCCGCAGCCATCCGCTCAGAAGCCGATGCCCTCGCCCTGAAAATTTCCGAACAGGTCAAAAGCGCATGGTGGGATTACTACCTCGCCGACCAGACCATCGCCTACACCAAGGAAAACCGCGCCCTCCTCACCACCATCCGCGATGTCGTCACCTCACGCATCGAAGCGGATGCCGCCGCCCAGGCAGACCAGCTCCGCATTAACAACGAGATCACCATGCTCGACCGTGATCTCGCCAATCTCCGCCAAGTTCGCTCCTCCGCCGTTTCCCGTATCAATTCCCTCCTGAACCGCCCCACCGGAGCCAGCCTCCCCTCGCCATACGCGCCCTCCATCCCCGCCACCGGCAGCCTGCAAAGCCTCGTCTCCCGCGCCGAATCGAACCACCCGGACATCTCCGCCGCAAAATCCCGCACCGATGCCTTCGCCCAGCGCCTGCGCAAAGCCAAGCTGGAGAAATACCCCGATCCGACCATCGGGCTCACCTACGCGCCAGTCTCCGGCTCCGGCGTCTCTGCTGCCTCAAACGGCCGCGACCAGGTCTTCGCCACCCTCGGCTTCAACATCCCCCTTTGGCAGGAACCCCGCAAAGCCATGGTTCGAGAAGCCTCCGAAGGCATGGCCGAAACCCGTGCCATGCTGGAGTCCTCGCGCTCCGATCTCCGCTACCGTGTCGAGGACGCCTACTTCCGAGCCATGACCGCCCGCGATGTCATCGCCCTCTTCAACGACCGCCTCATCCCCTCCGCTCAGCAAGCATACGATGTCACCCTCACCGGTTACTCCTCCGGAAAAAACTCCTTCACCGATGTGATCGGCACCCAGCGCGAACTCCTCGCCTATCGCCTCCAGCTCATCCAAAGCCGCGCCCAACTCGGCAAAGCCATTGCCACCCTCCAAGCCGCCGCTGCACTATGAAAACGTATTTCAAATCCCTCGCCCGGACACCCCGGAAAATCCTCACCATCCTCATCCCTCTGGCACTTTTCCTCTTCGGCTGGTGGTTCGGTCTGCCCGCGGAAAAAAAATCCATGGCCTCGGACAGCAGCGCCTCAGACAAGGTATGGACATGCTCCATGCACCCCCAGATCCGCCAACCAGATCCCGGCCTCTGCCCTATCTGTGCCATGGATCTCATCCCGCTCGAAGGCGGCGAAGCCGGAGGAATTCGGCAGGTCTCCCTCAGCCCGGAAGCCTCCGCCCTTCTCGACATCCGTGTTTCTCCCGTCGTCGCTCTGAATAAATCCCAAGTCAATGAGATCGCCGTCTTCGGCCGCATCGCCCATGACGAACGCCTCGTTTCCTCCCTCACCGCCCGCATTGCAGGCCGCATCGACAAGCTCTTCGTCGACTTCACCGGCACCATGGTCGCAGAGGACGAGGAACTCGCTGAACTCTACTCCCCCGAGATCTACCTCGCGCAGAAAGAACTCATCGAAGCGCGCAAGGCCATGGACTCGGGCCCGCCCGCCGTCCGCAACACCCGCCGCACCCTCTACGAAGCCTCCCTCCGCAAGCTCCAGCTTCTGGAAATTTCTCCACAGGACATCGCCACTATCCAGACCGCGGACACACCTTCCGACCGCATCACCATTCGCTCACCCCACGCAGGTCAGGTCCTGGAAAAAAACGTCCAGCTCGGCAGCTACGTGAAAACCGGCGACGTCCTTTTCAACATCGCAGACCACTCACGCGTCTGGCTGAACCTCGAGGTCTACGAAAGCGAACTCGCCTTCATGCGCGAAGGCCTGCCCGTTTCCTTCACCATCGAGGCACTGCCCGGCGAGACTTTCACCGGGGAAATCAGCTACATCGACCACCTCATCGATCCACAGCGCCGCATCGCCCTCGTCCGCGTCGATGTGCCCAATCCCGAATATCGCATCAAGCCCGGCATGTTTGCCAGCGCCCGCATTCTCGCCCCCGCCCTACCTCCCGGTATGGAAAGCGACCGACTCGTCACCGTTCCGAAATCCGCCGTCCTGCGCACCGGCGACCGCGCCATCGTCTATGTCCGCAGCCCCGGTCTCGATCCCGTTTTCGAAGGTCGCGAGATCCTCTTGGGTTCTCTCCTCGGCGACCGCTACATCGTCACCGAAGGCCTCGCCGCAGGTGAAACGGTTGTCTCCCGGGGCGCATTCAAACTCGATTCCGAACTCCAGCTCAAAGCCAAGTCCTCGATGATGAACCCCACCGCCGGACTTGAGGAAAGACCCGCCCACTCCGCTCCCGAAGACCTCTCTGGCCAGTGGCAACCCATCCTCCGCTCACTCGGCCGCATGGAAACCGGCGATGTCTCCGAGGAAATCGAAACCATGCAGATGGCCGTCAGGAAAATTGCCACCGACACCTTCCAGCCCGAGCTCAAAGCCCTATGGAACGAATTTTCCAACCGCCTCCTCGTCGATCTCGCCCACGCAAAATCCCAAGACCCGGCGTCCGCGAAATCCATCGTCCGCAACTCCATCGAACAAGCCGCCCGTTACCTTGGCCTACCTTCCACCGGAGAAAATCCCATCACCACCGACCCGGAAGTCACCGCACGTTTGGAAAAGCAGATTCAGCTCTACCTCCCCATCGCCAAAGCACTCGCCGCTGACAACCCCGCCGCCGCAGCCACCGCCGCCGAAAAACTCGCCCAAGCCGCCGAACTTCCTGCCATCAAAGAATCCGCCGGAACCATCGCCACCTCCCAAGACCTCAAGCCCCAGCGCGCCGCCTTCGAGACCCTCAGCAACACCCTCATCGCTCAAGTCCGCGCCAACGGCCTCGACCGCGTCGGCAACGCCTACGTCATCCACTGCCCCATGGTCGGCAGCAACACCGGCGCCGACTGGCTCTCCAACGTCCCCGAAGTCCTCAACCCCTACTACGGCGACTCCATGCTCAACTGCGGCTCCGTCACCGAAACCCTCTCGCTAGATCCTGAAAACTGAACACTGAAAACTAGCAAACTTTTTGATGAACAAGCTCATCCATTTCTGCCTCCACCAGAAACTCATCGTCTTCCTCCTCCTCGCCTTCTTCATCGGCTGGGGCGTCCGGGTCGCGCCCTTCGATTGGGACACAGGTAACTACCCCCGCGATCCCGTCGCCGTGGATGCCATCCCCGACCTCGGCGACAACCAACAGATCATCTTCACCGAGTGGCAGGGACGCTCCCCGCAGGATGTCGAAGACCAGATCACCTACCCCCTCACCGTCGCCCTGCTCGGAGTCCCCGGCGTCAAGGAAGTCCGCTCCTTCTCCATGTTCGGCGCGTCCTATGTTTACCTGATCTTCGAGGAGGAAATCGAATTCTACTGGAGTCGTAGTAGAATCCTGGAAAAACTCAACTCCCTCCCCACCGGCCTGCTTCCTCCGGAAGCCACCCCCTCGCTCGGCCCCGATGCCACCGGACTCGGACAAGTCTTCTGGTATGTCCTCGAAGGTCGCGATCCCGATGGCAAACCCGCCGGCGGTTGGGATCTCGACGAACTCCGCGCCATCCAGGATTGGCAGGTGCGCTACTCCCTCCTTTCCGCCAACGGCGTTGCCGAAGTCGCCTCCATCGGCGGTTTCCAGCGACAATATCAGGTCGATGTCGATCCGGAGAAACTCCGTGCCCAGAATGTCACCCTCGCTCAGGTCGTCGATGCCGTCCGCAAATCCAACCAGGAAATCGGCGCCCGCAACCTTGCGGTCAACGGCGTCGAATATTTCCTCCGTGGCACCGGCTACATCGAGAAAGTCAGCGATCTGGAAAAAGCCGTCGTCGCCGTCCGCGAAAACACCCCCATCCTTGTCGAGGATGTCGCCGAGGTCGAACTCGGCCCCGCGCTCCGACGCGGCGCACTCGATGTGAACGGAGCCAATGCCGTTGGCGGTGTCGTCGTTGCCCGCTATGGCGCGAACCCCCTCGAAGCAATCAAGAACACTAAAAAACGCATCGCGGATCTCGAAAACGCACTACCCATCAAAGCCGTCATCGATTGGAACCAAACCGATACGCAAACGGTCTCCGATTTCGCAGCTGAACACAAAATCGAAAACCCTCTCGATCCCTCCTCATCGGACGCATGGACGGATTTCACGAAATCCCACGACAGCCGCGTCTGGCCGGACTGGCTCACGACATCAAAAGTCACCGTCGTCCCTTTTTACGACCGCTCCGGACTTATCGGCGAAACCCTCAACACCCTCGACGAGGCCCTCTACCAGCAGGTGCTCGTCACCATTATCGTCGTCGTGATCATGGTGCTCCACCTCCGCACCAGCATTCTCATTTCCGCGATGCTCCCGCTCGCTGTGCTGATCACTTTCATCACCATGAAGCTCGCCGGGGTTGACGCGAATATCGTCGCCCTCTCCGGCATCGCCATCGCCATCGGCACCGTAGTGGATGTCGGCATCGTGCTCACGGAAAACATACTCAAGCACCTCGATGAAGCCTCTGAGGACGAACCACGCTCCGCCGTCATCTACCGGGGTGTCACGGAAGTCGCCAGCGCCGTCACCACCTCAGTCGCCACCACTGTCGTTAGCTTCCTCCCGGTCTTCACCATGACAGGCGAGGCAGGCCGACTCTTCCGACCGCTCGCATTCACGAAATCCTTCGCGCTCATCGCCTCCATCGTCGTCGCCCTGACCATCATCCCGCCCGTCGCCCACCTGCTTTTCGGCACCCTCCCGAAATGGGTAAAAACCAAACGCATCTTCACCGTCGGCATGCTGGTTCTCGCGGGGGTGGTGTCCTTCACCTTCTCGGTATGGCTCGGCCTCGCGCTCATCCTGCTCGCCATCGGCCTCATCACCCCGGTGTTCGTCTCGGGAAAACCCCTCCGCATCGCCATCTTCTCGATGAATTTCGTCGTCGCTCTCGTCATCGGCTGGCTGCTCACCATCGACTGGATGCCGCTCGGCCTCGACCGCTCGAATTTCTCCAACCTCCTGTTCGTCATCATCGCCATCGGCGGCCTGCTCGGCTTGTTCCGGATTTTTGAAATGTCCTACGGAGGCATCCTCAAGTGGTGCCTGAACCACAAAGCGATGTTCCTCACCCTTCCCGCCCTGCTGCTCGTCGCCGCACTCTCCATCTGGCTCGGTTTCCCGAAAGTCTTCGCATTCATCCCGAACACCTTAGGCGACGGCATCACCGAGACACGCATTTGGAAAGACGCTGCCGGGAAATTCCCCGGCCTCGGCCGCGAGTTCCGTCCCGCACTGGATGAAGGCTCGTTCCTCTACATGCCCACCGTCGCCCCCCACGCCTCCATCGAGGAAGCCCGCGAAGCCCTGCGAATCACCGATGCCGCCATCCACGCCATCCCGGAGGTCAGCCAAGTGGTCGGAAAGATAGGCCGCGCCGAGACCCCGCTCGACCCCGCTCCCATCTCCATGATCGAGACCGTCGTGAACTACGTGTCCGAATACAAGACCGACACCAAAGGCCGCGTGATCCGATTCCGCACCGATGACGACGATCATTTCATCTACGATAAATCCGGCGAACTCATCGAGGATCGCAGCGGAAAACCCTTCCGCCAGTGGCGTCCGCAGATCAAATCACCCGCCGACATCTGGGCGGAGATCGACAAGGTCACCCGTATCCCCGGCATCACCGGGGCACCGAAACTACAGCCAATCGAAACCCGCCTCGTCATGCTCCGCACCGGCATGCGTGCTCCCATGGGATTGAAAATCAAAGGCCGCACCCTTGAGGAAATCGAAACCTTCGGCCTCGAAGTCGAGCGCCACCTGCGCAGCGGAAACATCCCCGGCCTCGCCACCGCCACCGTCAACGCCGACCGCATCGTCGGAAAACCCTACCTGGAAATCGTCCCCGACCGCATGGCCGCATCCCGTTACGGTCTTAACATTTCCGATGTCCACGAAACCATCCAAACCGCTATCGGTGGCCGCATGGTCACGACCACCATCGAAGGCCGCGAACGATTCATGGTGCAAGTCCGCTTCACCCGCGAAGACCGCGACACCCTGGAGGCCTTGCAGAACGTCCTCATCGATACCAAGGAAGGTGCGAAAGTTCCGCTCTCCCAGCTCGCCGAAATCCGCTACGTCCGCGGTCCGCAAATGATCAAGGCCGAGGACACCTTCCTCACCGGTTACGTCACCTTCGGTTCGGATCCCGGCTTCGCGGAAGTCGATGTCGTCCAGGCGGCCAGCGACTACCTCGCGAAAATGGAATCCGAAGGGAAGCTCAAGCGGGCGGAGGGCATCCGCTACGACTTCGCCGGCAACTACGAGGCCGCCCTTGAGTTCAACCGAACCCTCATGATCATGCTCCCACTCTGCCTCGGGGTGATCTTCGTTCTGCTCTACTTCGACAATCGCTCAATTACTACCACCTTCATAGTATTCAGCGGTGTCTCCGTCGCATGGGCGGGAGGCTTCCTCATGCTCTGGCTCTACGGTCGACCCGGCTTCCTCGACTTCGACTTCTTCGGCCACAATGTAGCCGAACTATTCAACGTCGGAACCGTCAATCTCTCCACCGCCGTCTGGGTCGGCTTCCTCGCGCTCTTCGGCATCGCCACCGATGACGGCGTCGTTATCTCCACCTACCTGCGCCAGAAATTCGACGAACTGAAACCCTCGACCACCGCCGAAATCCGTCAGGCCACACTTGAGGCAGGCCTCCGCCGAGTCCGCCCCTGCCTCATGACAACCGCCACCACCATTTTAGCGCTACTCCCAGTCCTAACCAGCACCGGTCGCGGCTCCGATCTCATGGTGCCCATGGCTGTCCCCATTTTTGGGGGCATGGTCATCGCCCTCATGACCATGTTCGTCGTCCCCGTCCTCTTCTGCATGACCAAGGAAATTTCTTCGAAAACCAAAACCGCATGAAACACGACCATAGCTGCTGCCACCACGATCATAAGATCGATCCCAGCGAGACCAAAGCCCGCCCCGGCCAATGGACTTGCCCGATGGATCCCGAGGTCATCTCCGACAAACCCGGCGACTGCCCCAAGTGTGGTATGGCGTTGGAACAAGTCCCCGCCATACCCGGCCATACCCTCTATACCTGCCCGATGCATCCGGAAGTCATCGAAGAAGCTCCCGGGGATTGTCCGAAATGCGGCATGCCCCTTGAACCGATGAGCCCGGTTGATGGCGACGAACATGCCCGCGCTGAAATCCGTTCACTGAGTCGGAAATTCTGGATCGGAGCCGCACTCACCCTCCCCGTCCTGCTCATCGCCATGGGGGGCATGATTCCCGGCCTCAATATACATTCCTGGCTCCCTCGCTCCGTCTCGAAATGGATCGAGTTCGCGCTCGCCACCCCCGTCGTATTTTGGGCGGGCGGCATCTTCTTCGTGAAAGGCTGGCGCTCCATCACCGCACGCAGCCTGAATATGTTCACCCTCATCATGATCGGCGTTGGCGCGGCATGGCTCTACAGCGCGGTCGCAGTCCTCATGCCCCAGGTTTTCCCCGCATCCTTCCGCATGGATGGCGAGGTCGGCCTCTACTTCGAAGCCGCCGCCGTCATCACCGTGCTCGTTCTCCTCGGGCAAATGCTGGAAGCCCGCGCCCGCAGCCGCACCGGCCAGGCAATCCAAGCCCTGCTCGGACTCGCCGCAAAAACCGCCCACCGCCTCACCGACGGCAAGGAAGAAGAAGTCCCCATCGAGCAACTCCAAAAAGGCGACCTCCTCCGAGTCCGCCCCGGCGAAAAAATCCCCATAGACGGCACTATCACGGAAGGCAGTAGCAACATCGATGAATCAATGATCACCGGCGAGCCAGTCCCGGTCACCAAACAATCCGGTGATAACGTGATCGGCGCGACCGTGAACCAGACCGGATCCTTCATCATGAAGGGGGAAAAAATCGGCAGCGAAACCCTGCTTTCCCAGATCGTCACCATGGTCTCCGAGGCGCAACGCAGCCGCGCACCCATCCAAAAAATGGCCGACACCATCGCCTCGTTCTTCGTCCCCATCGTTCTGGCTGTTGCCGTGCTTACCTTTATCATCTGGGCATTTTTCGGCTCCGATCCCGCGATGGCATTCGCCATGGTCAATGCCGTCGCCGTCCTCATCATCGCCTGCCCCTGCGCCCTCGGCCTCGCCACCCCGATGTCCATCATGGTCGGAGTCGGAAAGGCGGCGGAAAAAGGAATCCTCATCAAGAATGCCGAGGCCATCGAAACGGCGGAAAAAGTCACCGTTCTCATCACCGACAAAACCGGCACCCTCACTGCTGGCAAACCCTCCGTCACTGACCTGATCGGCATCGAAGGCGCCGGCATGAACGAACTCCTCGCCGATGCCGCCGCCCTCGAAGAAAGCTCCGAGCACCCTCTCGCCCGCGCCATCGTCAACGCGGCGAACGAGGAAAAACTCGAAATCCCCGACAGCAGCGATTTCCAATCCACCACCGGCGGCGGAGTCAGTGGAACCATTTCCGGAAAAACCATCCGGGTCGGGAAAAAATCTTTCCTCGAAGATTCCGGCGTAAGTTTCCCAAAAGACCTCGAAACCGAAGCCACCCACCTACAGAGCGAAGCGAAAACCATCGTCTGGATCGCCCGCAACAATGAGGCCGTAGCCATCCTCGCGATCTCCGATCCGATCAAGGAAACCAGCGCCGCCGCCATCAAAGTCCTCCACGACCAAGGCATCCGCATCATCATGGCCACCGGCGACAACATCCACACCGCCGAAGCCGTTGGGAAAAAACTCGGTATCGATGAGATACACGCCGGCCTCAGCCCCGCCGATAAAATCCAGCTCGTCCGCGACCTGAAAGCCAAAGGCGAGGTCGTCGCCATGGCCGGCGACGGCATCAACGACGCCCCTGCCCTCGCCGAAGCCCAGGTCGGCATCGCCATGGGCACCGGCACCGATGTCGCCATCGAAAGCGCCGCCATCACCCTCGTGAAAGGCAACCTCGACGGCATAGCCAAAGCCATCGCCCTCAGCCGAGGGGTTATGAAGAACATTCGCCAGAACCTCTTCTTCGCCTTCGCCTACAACGCCCTCGGCATCCCCATCGCCGCCGGCATTCTCTACCCGCTCACCGGCACCCTCCTCAGCCCCATGATCGCCGGAGCCGCCATGAGCTTCAGCTCCCTCTCCGTCATCCTCAACGCCCTGCGCCTCCGCAAAACCCTCTAAACTAAACCATCAATTATGAAATTCACCATCCTGACCCTGACATTTCTAACAATAATCGCCTCTGCGAAAACCGTCGAATACAATCTCACCATCGCCGAAGAGGAGGTGAACATCACCGGGAAATCGGTAGAAGGAATGACCATCAACGGCGACATCCCCGGCCCCGTCCTGCGTTTCACCGAAGGCGATACCGCGGTCATGCACGTGACCAACAACATGGATGTCCCCAGCTCCATCCACTGGCACGGATTGCTGCTGCCGAATGACATGGATGGCGTGCCCTTCATCACCTATCCGCCGATCAAGCCCGGTACCACATTCACCTACCGTTTTCCCATCCGTCAGACAGGGACCTACTGGTATCACTCCCACTCCGGCCTTCAGGAGCAGCGCGGGGTCTTTGGTTCCATGGTCATCCTGCCGAAAGAAAGAACGCACGGCGAAGACCGCGACCACGTCGTCCTACTCTCCGACTGGACAAACAAGAACCCCAAGGAAATCCTCCGCAACCTGCGGCGCGGCTCTGAATATTTCGGCGTCGAAAAGAAGACCGCCCAAAGCGTTCTTGGTGCCGCGAAGACCGGGAAGCTCGGTGAATATTTCGAGCGGGAAGCGATGCGCATGCCCGCGATGGATCTCGCAGATGTCGCCTACGATGCATTTCTCGTAAACGGAAAACCGGAAGAATCCCTCAATGCCAAACCCGGTGAAACCATCCGACTCCGTGTGATTGATGGTTCGGCCAGCAGCTTTTTCCACCTCAGCTACGCAGGCGGCCCGATGACCATCGTCTCCGCTGACGGACAGGCGGTGGAGCCTGTGAAAATGACGGAACCCATCCTGATCGGCGTGGCCGAAACCTACGATGTCTTGGTCAAAGTCCCCGCCAACGGAGCCTACGAGTTCCGCGCCACCGCCCACGATGGCTCTGGCCACAGTTCGCTCTGGATTGGTTCGGGAGAACGCCGCGCTGCGAAGGATCTGCCAATGCCATTTGTTTACGACACCATGATGGGCTTCAACTGGAAGAACGCTTTTGCTCTGACTCCAGCCGGAACCATGGGCATGCCGGATCGCGATGTGGATGCCGGGAAATTCGACAAGCCAGGCATGAACATGGATATGGACATGGGCGGAATGGATCACGGGAAAATGAAAATGCCGATGGCGATGAGTGGCATGGATCACTCGAAAATGAAGGGCATGAAAGACATGCCATCAATGCCGGAGATGGACAAAGACAAGGGCGTGATCCACAACCCGCCCGTGTGGTATGACTTCCTGCTGCGCGAGGATGCAGCCCGTTCACCCATGCTCGCCAGGGACTCCATAATGTCCAAGGAGCGGCCATTTCCTCCTTACAAGAAACTCCGTGCCATCAAGGACACCTCGTTTCCTGCCAGCGCACCGCGCCGCGAGTTCCGCCTCACTCTGGACGGCGACATGAACCGCTACGTCTGGATGATCAATAACAAGCCCATCAAGCCTGAAGACGATATTCTCATCCGCGAGGGCGAGGTGGTTCGCTTCATCATGATCAACCGCACCATGATGCATCACCCGATGCACCTCCACGGACATTTTTTCCGAGTGATCAACGGCCAAGGCAACCGCGCCCCTCTCAAGCACACGGTCGATGTAGCGCCGATGACAACAACAGTTTTCGAGTTCATGGCCGATGAACCGGGCGACTGGTTTTTCCACTGCCACCTGCTCTACCACATGATGAGCGGCATGGCTCGTGTGGTGGAATACGAATCGTTCACTCCCGCTCCGGAAACGGCCGCAGTTCGCGAAGGAATCTATGAGGAAACGAACCCATGGTTTTTCTACGGCTACGCGGACGTCCTCAGCAACGAAACCCAGGGAACGATCACGTTTTCCGATCCGCTGAATATCCTCATGCTGAATTGGGAAGCAGGATGGGACGGAGTCGAAGGCACGGAATGGGAAGCCGATCTTACCTACGGCAGATACATCAACCGCTTCACCACCGTCTTTGCAGGGGTCTATGCGGAAGGAGTGAATTCCACCCGCGAAGACGAGCGGCTCATTGGAGGCATCCGCTACCTCCTGCCGGGAAACTTCATGTCACAGGCCTGGATCGACGACGAGGGCGAAGCTCGTTTCATGATCGACCGTGAACTCATGCTCACTCCCCGTCTCGGCATCTTTGGCGAGGTGGAATACGACACCCTGGAGGACTGGTCATACCAAGCAGGCCTCACCTACGCGCTCACCCAATATATTTCCGCGACCGCTCTATGGGACAGCACTTACGGAGTGGGTGCGGGATTCACCTTACGATTCTAACAAGTTTCGCATCAGGAAAACCTTCAAACACAAACAACCGATATGAAAAAACAAGCAACCATCGACCGCATGGTCACCCCGAAACACATCTGCCCATGGGGCATCAAAGCCTACGACCTCCTGAAACGGAATGGCTACGAAGTCACCGACAACCACATTGAGACCCAGGAAGCGAACAAGGCCTACAAGGAGAAAAACGACGTCGACGAAACACCGCAGATCTTCATCGGGGAAAAGAGGATGAACTACGACGGCCTTCGCGAACACCTCGGTCTCGGCCCCGATCCGAAGGAAGGCAAGACCTACCAGCCCGTGCTCGCCGTCTTCGCAGTCACCTTCCCCATGGCTCTCACCGCCTGCTGGGCCTTCCTCGGCTCCCTGGAAATCATTCGCATCCTCGAACTTTTCATCGCCTTCAGCATGTGCGTGCTCGGTATTCTGAAACTCCAGGATCTCCTGTCCTTCGCAACCGGCTTCGTCCAATACGACATCATCGCCCGGCGCTACGTCCCCTACTCCTACGTCTATCCTTTCGTCGAAGCTGGGGCGGGCATCCTGATGATCGCCGGACTCTTCACCTGGATCGCCGCACCCGCCGCCCTCCTCGTCAGCACCATAGGCGCGATTTCGGTATTCAAGGCCGTTTACATCGAGAAACGCGATCTAAGCTGCGCCTGCGTCGGCGGCGGCAGCGAAGTGCCTCTAGGTTTTATCTCCCTCACCGAAAACCTGATGATGATTGCCATGTCGATCTGGATGCTGGTTAAGGCATTTTGAATAGCGGAACCGCTCGCTCTTTAAATTTAAATCTGCCCATAGGCTTGTTAAGAAACTATTGAATCACCAACGAAAGAACTTAAGAATGAACATTAAAACCAAACTAAAAATGACTACGAACGATCCCACTAAGATCCTGAAGCTTGCACTTTCCAGCATGGTTTTTATGACAATGGGAAGCTGCAAACCACACTCCTCCCCCGAATCCGGCGACAGTCCCGGCTTCCATCGGCACGGGATACGATCAGTGGGCGAATATCGGCCAGGGCGCTACCACAGCCACTCAGATCCACACTGAAAATTCGATCCTTGGATAGAGTGAACAATGGGCTCTTGCCACATCCCAGAGTTCGCTCTGCCCATTCTCGATCAGATAGAGGATCTAAAACACTAGACGGCATCTAGCGGAAAATTAGCCGGCCACTAACGCTATACTTCGACCGCCATACGAGTCCGCCGTCGGGCCTATTCGTCCGCTCAGATGAATAGCCACTTTCTCATTCAGTCTCACTGCTCGAAGCGCATTCCTCGCCCTCCAGTTCCGTGTCTATCGTTACATGGGTGAAATCTTTTTCATCAAGCAAGTCCCTAACCCGGTTCTTCACTTCGGTGATCTCCCCACGCTTGGAGTCGCTGGACATTACGACGTGGGCGGTCAGCACATGGCTTTCCCCGTCAAGCGACCAGACGTGGACATGATGCACTCCGCTAACTTTCGGGAAACCTAGGATCGTTTCCTCAAAATCTCCGGCATCGAAAGATTCGGGGGTCGTTTGCAGGAAGACGGTCATCACCTTTTTCAGATTCCGTCCCACGTTCCAGAGAACGAACAGTGAGATGACGATGGAGAGGATCGGATCGATGATTGGCACATCCCAAATCGCCATCGCCCCGGCACCTATCAGCACCGCACCCCAGCCGAGGTGTCCTCCAGCAGGTGCCAGCTCATTACTTTTTCGGTCAGTGAAGATCCCTTCCGTGTCCGGATCACCGCGTAGCCGTTGACCGCGATCCCGACCACCGCGAGCGCGATCATGCCGGGCGCGTTGACCGGCTCAGGGTTCATCAGTCGATTGACAGCCTTCCATAGAATGAAAGTAAGACCAGCGATCAGCACCAGGCCGGTGATCAATCCGCCGAGCAAGCGGAAGCGTTTGTAGCCATACGTGTGCTTCGGCGTCCGGCCCTTCTCGGAAAGCCTCTCAAAATACCAGGCGAGGCCGAGGGAGGCGGTGTCACCCGCATCGTGCAGCGCATCCGTGAGAATCGCTATGCTGTTGGTCCAGAGACCCCCGAATATCTCCAGAATGGTGAAACCGAGATTGAGAAAGAAGGCGACTTTAAGGTTGCCTTCGCTGCCGTGATCATGGCCTGAGTGGGAACCGGACATAATGTTATCGGTTCATTTCCCGGATCGCGCCCACGCCTTTGCCGCGTCACATTCCGACAAGTCGAAATAGCGCACCTCGGCGGAGGTGAAGGGCTTCATGAGTTTCGTCATCCATTCATCCCATTTCTTTTCACCGACCATGGCGATGCGGAGGAAGTCATCCTTATGCTCCATATCGAAACGGGCATCAGCTCCAAGCGCATCCCAAGTCCAGCCCTCGAAGTCTCTCATTTCCCAATAGAGATTGATCTTCCCGCTTCTCCCGATGCGCTCCTTGAGCAAAGGCAAGAGGGTCTCGTAATCGCTTTTCTCAAGCTTTCCAGTCATGCGGAGCGCGACAAAGCGGTCGTCGGATTTTGGTAGTATTTCTTACATGGTTTTGTTTTTGGTTAGATTTTTCAGTGGTTGGTTTCGTCAGTTCCCAACAACTCCCGGACGGCCAAGTCGTGGGCTGCGGTTTCTTCGGGTGATGGTGGGCGCTCCAGGGAAAACCAAGAATCGCTGCTGTGGAAGTCCATCTCTTTTTTTAGAATCTCATTGGCCACGGGTTCGGTGAGAGCATACTCAATCTTCCATTTCTCCACCCGCTGGCGGATCGCCTGTTCGTGTTCCTTGTCATCGGTCTTCATGACGACGGCGATCATAAGGAAGAAAACCCCGAGGATGGGTGTAAAGAGAAGGAGCTTGTCCCGGAGGGTGAATGACTCCTTTGGTCCTCTTTCCGCCTTCGGGCGTTTGCCCGGGTTTTCGGAGAAAGTTTGCAGCCGTCTCTGCTTCTTGCTCATCCCTTTTTCTTTCCACTTAGAAGCCTTAGTGAATTCACGATCACTAGCAGCGTGGCTCCGGTATCGGCGAGGATGGCCATCCAAAGCGTGGCATGACCCGCGAAGGTGAGAACGAGGAAAACGGCTTTGACCAGAAGTGCGAAGGCGATGTTAAACCGGATCATTCCGAGCGTCCGCTTTCCAAGTCGGATCGCCTCGGCGAGTTTTCCGAGATCGTCTTCCATCAGAGCCACATCCGCAGTCTCGATGGCCGTATCGCTTCCTATCGCCCCCATGGCAATACCGACCGAGGCGATGGCGAGAGCCGGAGCGTCATTCACACCGTCGCCTATCATGCCGACCTGTCCGTGCCTGGCGATCATCTCCTTCAGACGGGTGACCTTGTCATCCGGCATCAGGTCGCCGAAGGCTTCGTCGAGGCCCGCTTCTTGAGAGATCGCGTCCACCGTCCGCTGGTTATCCCCGCTGAGCATGACAATTCTTTCGAGTCCCGCCGCGTATAGCGACTCAAGCGCCTTATCAGCATCTTTCCGGAGCGCGTCGCCGATTGAGATCAGTCCGAGGATTTCGCCCGGATCGTCGCCCGAAGGTCTCCGGCCGAGCACAGCCAGCGAAAGGCCTTTTGACTCCACTTCGGCGAGTTGCGCTTCAAATTCCTTTCCGCAGAGTCCGCTTTCATGGACAAGACGGTGATTCCCGACAAAATAGGTTTTCCCGTCGATCACAGCCTCGGCACCTTTTCCAGCGATGGACTCGTAGTTGCTGGACTCGATCACCGGAACTTTCCTTGCCTCCGCCTTCTCCACTACAGCTCGCGCTATCGGATGCTCGGAGTGGCTGTCGATTGAGGCAGCGAGTGCCAATATCCGTCCTTCTGATTCATTGGAAAGAGAGCGAACCCCGGTGACCTTGGGTTTACCTTCGGTGATGGTGCCAGTCTTGTCCACAGCCAGCGCCTTGAGTTTTCCTAGGGATTCCAGATGGGTTCCTCCTTTGACCAAGACACCCCGTCGCGCCAGTGCCGTGAGTCCTGATACAATGGAAACGGGTGTCGCGATCACGAGTGCGCAAGGGCAGGCAATCACCAGCAGAGCCAGTGCCTTGTAAATCCAGGGTTGCCATTCCGCGCCGAAAAACAACGGCGCGATCAGGGCGGTCAGAATCGCCGCGACAAAAACGATTGGGGTGTAGATCGAGGCGAACTTGTCCACGAAGCGCTGGGTTGGGGCGCGGCTGCCCTCCGCCTCCTCCACCAGCCGCGTGATCCGGGCGAGCGTGGAATCCGAGGCCACCTTGGTCACTTTCACTTCCAGCGATCCTTCGCCATTGACCGTTCCTGCAAAAACTTCATCTCCCGGTTCCTTTTCCACCGGAACTGATTCTCCGGTGATGGGGGCCTGGTTGACTGCGGAGCGTCCGCCGGTGACTTCCCCGTCGAGCGGAATCCGCTGCCCACTGCGGACAAGGATCAGATCACCCACCGCAACATCCGAGGCTTTGATTTCTTCCGTCGAGCCATCTTCCGATTTCCTCAACGCGGTTTCAGGCGTCAGAGACATCAGGGAGCGGACGGCATTTCGTGCCCGCTCCGCGCTCAGACCCTCTAGCCACTCGGAGAGCGCAAAAAGGAAAACCACGGCAGCCGCTTCCGCATGTTCACCGATGATCCACGCGCCGATCACGGCCACGGTCATCAACACGTTCATATCCAGCTTGAACTTCATCACGGCCTTCCACGCTGCCGGGAAAACAAGCGCACCTCCGGAAAGTGTGGCGATGGCGAATGCGACCATCTGCCAAAGCTCTGGCACGCCGGTCCATTTCAGAACCAAACCCAGACCTGTGAGCACACCGGCTATTACGATGAAGGTTTTCTGCGGTAGCGGCCCCGACGCGTGGTCGTGCTCGCAGCCGCAATCGGATTTCTTCACTTCGTGTGTTTGTTGGTGCATAAATTTAAATAGTCGGGGTTCGTTTGCGGGCACGGCTTATCCTTCGCGGACGACTTCCAAGAGGTCGCCTTCCAGTTTCGTGACCAGACGCATGATGGGGACGGTATCTTCCTCATTCGTAAAATTGGCATTGCTGAGCGCACCCCGCAGCTCCCGGAGATGATCGAGGGAATCGGAGATCGCATCGCTCTTCGGGGTTTCCCGAAGTTTGGTGACCAGATCGTTGATGCTGGTGACGACACCACCCATTTCATCGCTGTGTGCCTCGATGTCCAGATACTCCAGCCGACCTGCCGAGATTCGTTTCAGATGGACGAAAAGATGGTTCACCGGAGAAATCACCAACCGCTTGATCACCAGTACGGATGCAACCCAAACGGCTAGGCAGATCAAGGCGACGTGGATAAAATGATGAATGAGAAACTCACCCCAGTCGGCAGGGCGCTCGATAAGGAACTCCACCAGGGTATAAAGTCCCATCCCGGAAACGGTGGCGATGAGAGTCCACCACACGACTGCGGAGTGTAATGTCCCGGAGCCTACGCGGATTCCGTTGGGCTGCATGACTGCTGGATTTGCTGAGTTCGTTAGATATTTCATGATTGTAAAATGGGGCTAGGGATCAGGATGCATGTCCTTCTCGATGCTGGGTTTGCTGTAGTAGGAGGCTACCAGACGCCCATCGGTGTAGATTTTGACCGCATACCCGTAGTAGTCTTCGCCGGAGGCTGATACGACCGTTGTTTTGGATCTGCTTTTACCACCGCTTTTGCTCCGGCTTTTGGACGTGACTTTGTATTCCCGGTTTCCGGTGATCTTGGTTTCTGCGGTTTCCACCACTTTGCGGTCATTCGCCGGGATGCTGGTTTTTTCCTCGCCTTCTTTGATCACCTTCAGCTTCTGGTGATTCTTCATATCATGGCCGTAAATGACCCATTTCACAACCGCTCCATCCAGAGCATTCTGGGAAGTGTTTGTGAGTGTGACTTCGATTTTCCGGGTCTGTGTTTTCGATTTTGATTTCCCCCGGTCATAGGTTGCCTTTCCCTCGATCTTCGCTTCCATGCGGAGGGAGTGATTTGTCTCCCCGATGGCGTTGAAGGCCATCATGAAGGTCAGAGCGCAGATTGATAATTTGGCTTTCATATATGTTGGATTGGTTGTCCAAAAAAGCACCCGACGGGAGTCCGCCGGGTGCCGCATCGACTTCGATCAGTCATGATCGTGGCCTTCATGGCCGTCTTTCTCTTCTTCGCCATGGGCACAGGTGCAGGCGTATTCCTTATATTTGCAGGTCGGGCAGTCGTTCAGGTTAAGATTGAACTTCTCCATCACGGTTTTTGCATCCGGTGTGGCCTTGATCTGGACGACAACCGGGAAGTCATTGCCTTCCGGAAACGCTTTGTCCGATACGAGGACTTCCCCTTCCTTGGCAAACGCCATCCGGGTCGGATTCGAGCGGTCTCCCGCGATGATCGATACGGACTGCTCACCTATGGGCGTGGCTTTCCCATCCTTGTCCAGAGCGGTGATCCGGACTTTGCGGTCTTCTGTTACGAAGAACTCAAGGTGAGGCTCTACCTCATGGATGACCTTGCCTCCATTCGGACCTGCTTTTGCTTCTTCATGTCCTTCCTCCGCGTGTTCCGCGTGGTCGTGTCCTTCATGGCTTTTTTCTTCGGCGATCAGGGTTCCGGCTCCAGCGAAGGCGATTGCCAGGATGGATGCCGCTAGTGTTGTTTTGTTTGTTTTCTTTTTCATATGGTTGTTTTGGTTAGTGGGATTGTTTTTCATTTCAGATCAGATGGAGGCTGCGGATTCGATTTCGAGCGAGCGCAAGGCTGGCTTTCTGCAGAAGCGGTAGAACAGCGCGGGCGTGACGAGCAGGCCCAGAAGAGTCGAGCTGATGAGGCCACCTACGATAACGATGGCTACCGGGTTGAGGATTTCCTTGCCCGGCTCATCCGCAGCCAGCACCAAAGGAATCAGCGCGAAGCCCGCAGAGAGTGCGGTCATCAGGATGGGGATCAGCCTTTCCTCCGTCCCCCGTGAGATCATCTCCGGGGTGAACCCTTCACCCTCGTGCTTCATCAGGTGAAGGTAGTGGGAAATGAGCATGATGTTGTTCCGTGCCGCGATACCACCGACGGCGATGAATCCGACAAGAGTTGCGATGCTCACATTGTTCAGGGTCATCTGGGTGTAGAGGACTGCTCCAACCAGAGAGACCGGAATGATCGTCAGTACAAGGGCTACAAAACTGAAGCTCTTGAAATAGGAGTAGAGCAGGAAAATCACCACCAGCATGATGGCAGCCGACATGATTGCGATAGTTCGTGCTGCTTCTTTCTGGGCTTGGTATTCTCCCTCGTATGAGATCGTGTAGCCTTCCGGCAGCTTGATGTTTTTATCAATCGACTCTTTGAGCGCATCGACTGCGGAGACAAGGTCGGGAACCGTCGGATTGATCGAAACCACGAACCGGCGGCGTGAATTTTCCCGCAGGATATTGTTCGGCCCGGTGGCGTTGCGGATATTCGCGACGGTGCCGAGTGGCACGAGCTTGTCGTTTTTCGTATCGATATAGAGAGTCTCAAGTTTCTCCGGATTCTCCCGCCATTCCGGGGCGAGCCTCACCACCAGATCGTAAACTTTCACTCCCTCGTAGATTTCGGCGACATATTCACCGCCCATCAATCCGGACATTTCCTCTGTCAGTGATCCGGGTGTGACCGCGTATGCGGCGGCACGCTCCCTGTCAGGCTCGATGCGAAGCTGGGGAACGGGAGCCTGCTGCTCAGTCCGCGCTTCTTCCAGCCCCGGAATTTCTCGCGCCAAGGCTGTGACCTCGTCGCCGAGCCGCTTGAGTTCATCCAGATCAGGTCCGAAGATTTTCACCGCGACCTTTGCGGATACGCCGCTGAGCATGTGACCCACGCGGTCCGCCAGGGGGCCGCTTAGGGCACTGAACGTCCCTGGAATTCCCTTCATCGTTTCACGAATGTCGGCAAGGATTTCCTCGCGTTCCCTTCCGCCTGATTCGTCGAATTCCACGTCGAATTCCACTGTGGATACGGGAACCACATGGTCTCCACGTTCTGCTCGACCGGCCCGGTATCCCGCAGTTTTCACGCCGGGTATCTTGAGTAATAGCTCCTGAGCCACATCGGCCAGTTCGGTCGTAGTTTGGAGCGAAGTCCCTGGTGCTGAAGTAGTCGCGATCAGTGCGGTCGGTTCACGGAAAGCAGGAAGGAAATTACGACCCATGTTGTCATACGCCGCCCAACTGAACCACATCAGGATCAGGGTGATTGCGATCACCAGCAGGGGTTGGGAAAGCGCGAAGCGCATCCACGTCGCGCTGAATCCCTTTTTCAACCAGCGCACGAAGAAGACATCCCCGTGATCCTTGCCTGGCTTCGGATTGAGCAACATTGAACTCAGGACGGGAATCACCGTCAGCGAGACGAGGAAGGAAGCGGCCATACTGACGATTGTGGCAATCGCAATCGGCGTGAAGAGTTTGCCCTCGACCCCGCTGAGAGCCATGAGCGGTAGGAATACGAGGATGATCAGAATCGTTGCGTAAAGGATGGACGAGCGCACCTCACTGGAAGCCAGCGCGATCACTTCGAGCTTGGGCTTCGCATTGTTCAGGGATGCGTTTTCCCTCAATCTTCGGAAAACATTCTCCACATCCACAATCGCATCGTCCACCACCATGCCAACGGCTACGGCCAGTCCGCCGAGTGTCATCGAGTTCACACTGAGATCCATCAGATCGAAAATCAGAATCGTGATACCCAGTGACAACGGAATAGCGGTCAGGGTGATGAGAGTGATCCGGACGTTCAGCAGGAACAGGAACAGGATGATCGCCACCATGATTGCGCCGTCACGGAGGGCTTCCTTGAGATTGTCGATGGATAGGTTGATGAAGTCTCCCTGACGGTAGAGTGTGACCAGTTCGGCACCCTCCGGGAGCGAACGGTTGAGTTCTTTCAATGCCTGTTCGACTTCTTCTGTTAAAGCGAGGCTGTCGAAGCCAGGCGACTTCCGGACACTGAATATGACTCCACGGTTCGAGAGGTTTCCGGCCTTGTCCGGCTCGTGATGGGACAGTCCCATCGCCGCATCGCCGCGCATCGGCTCGATGTCCCAGACCACATCCGCCACATCGCGGATATGGATGCTGCGGTCGTTGCGGAAAGCTACGACGGTTTCGGCAATGGCATCAAGGTCGGTGGTCATCGCAAGATTCCGAACCATGATTTCCTCCGCCCGATCCGTGAGGAATCCGCCGGTTGTGTTTCTAACGGATTCAGCCGCAGCTTCCTTCAGTTGTTCGAAGGTGATCTGGTGCAAAAGCATCCGCTCGGGATCCGGCTGCACCTGCACCTGCTTGACCCCGCCGCCCATGGACAGAACCTCGGCAATGCCGGGGATCGACTGGAGGCGTCTGGCTATCGTCCAGTCCGCGATTACCCGCAGGTCGCTGGGCGCGGTCTTTCCTGAGGAATCGCGCAGACCTACCAGCATGATGTCGCCCATCAAAGAGGCTACGGGGGTCATATAGGGGGTCACCCCTTCCGGGAGGGATTCGGTCGCACCACTGAGACGCTCCTGCACGAACTGCCGTGCTTTGTAAATATCCGTGCCCCAGTCGAATTCCACGAAAATCAAGGAAAGCCCGATGTCGTTGGTCGAACGGACGCGGTTGACTCCGGTCACGCCCATCAAGGCATTTTCCAAAGGTATGGTAATAAGGGTTTCCACTTCCTCCGGAGCGTAACCCTGGGCCTCGGTGAGAAGTGTCACCGTCGGCTTGGTGAGATCCGGCAGAACCTCCACCGGGAGTTCCAGGGTTTTCTTCACCCCGAAGACCATGAGCACCACAGCGATCATCAGAATGAGACCGCGCTGGGCTAGGGAAAATCGAATCAGTTTGTTCAACATAGGATCAAGCGGTTGGGGTTGCTTTGGAGTGGCGTTTCGCGTTCCAGACCATCTGCCCTAGCAATAGGACAAGGATGGAGGCTCCGATTGAGTAGTAGATCAGCCACTTCGGCGCACCTCCTCCGGTTCCTTCGCCATGACCTTCGTGATCGTCCTCGGCATCGCCTCCCTTTTCTCCTTCCTTCAGCTCGGAGCCGTCCTCGGCATGCTCATGCCCGTGCGCGGCATCCAGTGCGTCTTTCAGTGACATCCCGCTTCCTCCCCCGACAAAGCCGAGCGAATACGAACCACGTGTCACCACTTCGTCTCCGGGGAAAAGTCCCTCCTTCACCTCGACCCATCCACCGCTTTTTTCACCTACGACAACCGACGCCCTGACGAACGCATTCGGAAGGTCAAAATCCTTCACATAAACCACCCGTGCCGCAGGATCGCCTTGGAGGGATTGTTCAGGAACGGCCAACACATTCGGGCGGCTGGATACAACGATGGCAAACTCGGCTCGCAAACCGGGCTGAAGTTTCCCATCCTTGTTCGATACTTGGAAAACACCTTCGACCGCACCGGCTTCACGGTTCGCCTGAACGCCGAACCTGAGCAACTCGGCTACGATAGGCTCTCCTCCGATTGCAGGAAACGTGATCCTTGCCTTCGTGCCCGGCGCAATCCCCGCAGCAAGCTGTTCGGGAATTTGTGCCACGACCCACATCTCGTTCCTATCTGAAATATCGAAAAGCTCCGTGCCGGGTTCGACCGGCTGGCCTTGCAGGACGTGAGACTCGATAACGAGACCGTCATGCACCGCTGTCAGCTCGATGGTCGGTGGCGGATTTCCCGGCTGGCGGCTTTCCACTTTTGCAAGGACTTGTCCTTTTTTCACCCGATCGCCGATGAAGGCGTTTACCTCGACGGCACGACCCGGAATCCGGGAGGAGACGGAGTGCTGGTTTCCCGGCACCTCCTCGACCCGCCCGATGGCGAACACTGTTGTTTCGAAGGTACGTTCCTCCACCATCACCGTCTCCAGACGAAGGTTTTTCACACCGTTCGCGTCGAGAATGACTGTGTCTTTCTGGCGGTCTTGTGCGAAGATCGCGCTGATGGCGAATCCGAAGACTGCCGCTATTTTGAGAGTTGTTTTCATAAATATAAAAGTTGGGAAAATAAGGTTTTGAAATGGATCAAGGTTTGCCTACGGAGGCTTGGTATCGGATACGGGCTAACTGGAACTCGCGCATCGCATCGAGCCTGGAGGCTTGGAGATCCAGTGTTTGCTCGCGGGATGTCAGGACGGCCTGGAGATCTCCCTGACCCTGAAGGTAGGCTTTTTCGAGGAGGTCGGTCTGCTCCTTCGCGAGAGGAAGAAGCTTGTCGTTTAGTTCGGAAATAAGAGCACCCCACTGGCGCATTTCGGCGACGGCAGTTGCGCTTTCATGCATGATGTCGCGCTGGAGTGCGGCGACTTCCCGTTCCTTGCGGTTACGGATCGCTGTAGCGGCGTCGATATTCCCCTGGTTATCATTCCAGAAAGGCAACGGGATACTAAGTTTGAAACCGATGATGCCCTCGTTCTCAAGGCCATCGGGAGCATCCTCCGATCTTTCCCCGGCTGCGAAGATGGAAGCCTCCACATCATCCCTGCGCCGTGCTTGTTCCAAGGCGATGCCGGTTTTGGCTGCCTTGAGATCAATGCGGGCAGCATTCAAATCCGGGCGTTCAATACTGTTCGTCGAGGGAATGGTAATTGGCGGGGCGTTTCCGGAAAGTATTACTCCATCTTCAGGGGCAATCCCGACCAGAGGTCTCAGTCTTCCAAGCGTTGCGCTTTCATCCGCCTGGAGCCGACGTTCCTCGGTGGTGAGTGTGAGAACCGACAGCCTGGCTCTTGCCGCATCCAGAGAAGAAATTTCCCCGCGTTCCGCAGCTCCGGCGATGAACTCGGCGAGTTCGTTGGATAGATCCTTTTGTTTGATGAGCAGCGCCTTGCGCTCACGAATGGATAGGACTCTGACAAATTCCCCACGCGCTTCGGCAACGAGGAGACGTTCGACATCGCGAACCTCCTGTTCCGCGGCCTCGACTCCGGCTAGAGTGATCTCTTTTTCCAGGGAAAGACGGTTAGTGACCGGGAATTTCTGGGTCAAGCCGATTTCTATCGAGCCTTCGGCGTTCTGAATGTTGTGGCTGAGGCCGGTATCGAACGATGGGTTCGGCAGGCGGCCGGACTGAACCATGCGACCGAGAGCTTCGTTGATGCGGAAGCGCGCAGCTGCAAGGGTTGGATTGCTATGCCTGATACGGCCGGGAATGCTTTCGTAGGAAAGGATTTCCACCGGTTCCGCAAGGGAAAGATCAGTGATAAAGAGACACGCGACGAGCGTGAAAGGTATGGTAAATTTCATGGATGGTGTTGATTGTGCGATAAGCAGAGCCGTAAGTACGGATCTGGATAAATACGGAGAGGTTCTTCAAAGATCCGGAGTAAAAGGGACGCGTGAATACGCATCAGTTCCGGACGGGGGCGCAGCAAAGGTGCGCACGAAAAAAGCCCGTCAAACGACGGACGGGAAACCTCAGATCAACGGTGGTTTGTCCAGTGCGAAGACAGGGCTATCCGGGATCAACGAATCATAGCGGGAGATTTCTACCCGCCGGGTAACGTATGCAACGGACGAAAACGCGAATGGCGCACCCTGATCCATGTTCTGGAGGTGGCAGCACTCGTGATGATGAGTGGAACCGCTGTCATGGGTTTGCCCCTCATCATGATGGGAATCGTCCGAAGGATCGTGCGAATGACTCGATTCAGTGCTATGCTGAACAGCGCATTCGTCATTGTCGCTGTGACCATTCTTGTGACCCATAGCGACAAGAATCCCTGCGAGGACGCAGAAAGTCAGTAGCAGCTTGGTCAGATGGATCACGCGGAACAGATGGCCTAAAACCATCCGACCCGCAACTAGGTTTTTCAGAAAAATGGGAATTTCAACTCCGTGCAGATGCTTGCCGTTGACTGAATGATGACTTCTTTTCCACAATCATACTGACACGCAACCTCTCCATTCTTCTTTAAATCGACGATTCGTGGCTCTCGCAAAAAACAGTTGCGAGCGTAGATTGCAACTGTCCCGCGATTGCGATGGGTTCAGTGGTGAGCCTCCTCTAGCATAACTTCAATACAGACATTTCTGAAATTCCTACTGATCAACAAAACCCAGTTGTATTGTGGCATGATGGAGCATTCATTCCAGATAAGCAGAACTGCATGGCCTCAAGGAAATGACCTATTGCACTCTCCGACAGATTGGCCGTAAAATTGGCGCATGGCCCACAACCTTGCACGAGAGAAGCGCGAAGAGTATTTGACCCGGTTCGGAAAAGCATACGATTCGGATCGTTATCCATCCCCAGAAACCACGCCGGCAGACCGTAGATCTTTGATCGCAACGCTCAAAGTCTGTGATGCAAGCGCACGCCAGATCGACATCCACCATGAACTCCAGCGGCTACCAAAATCTGGCGACGTCGTCATTCTGGACGCCGACAACGAGCACCTTCCACAGGAACATGAGGAACAAGCTGCAATCATGAAACTCTGGAGTCCTCACTCCAAGACAACATCCTGAGAACCAGACAGCGCCGGGGCAACGGAAACGGCTCATGGAGCTTGGATCATTTTTCAGAATCCATCCGGTTCAGATCTTGCGATACTTCAGAAATTTCGACCACAAAAACTTATCTATGACCGCCACAATTCATCCACCCTATCATTTGCTCCGGTCGCAGGAATCATGCTGGAAATGCGGATCCGATGCGGAAGTCATCGCGTTCACAACAGCGGAGGTTTCCGGCGAGGAAGATGATGACAACGAACTTCCGGTTCATTCACCGGTCGTTCTGACAAATATCAGAAATGCCCCCCAACCTTTCCTGGTTGCCGCCACCCGATCCGGCGCAAACTACGAGTGCCGATTCTCAAAAACTGCCGGGCATGAGTATTTCATGAATCAATGCGGATGCGGCGCAGTTCTGGGAGATCACTTTCTTCACAACGAACCCGGACATGCGTTCTTTCCAATGAACGATGAAGAGGCCTCTTCCGTTCAGGTTCAGGAGATCGATTGTCCCGACCCACTGGAAATCGAATGCAGCTTTACGGGCTGGTCTTCGCTTTGTCTCGTGAAGAGCGGAACCATGGTCGATGGAAAGATTGACGTGACCCCGGTATAAACCTTCCAATCATTTATGATCGGACGGAGGTCGTTTCCCTTTACCCTGGATTTCGATTGCTTTGCAATTCGATACACTTCGACCAGTGCGTCTTTGTCCTTTTGGGTCTCCATCGACTCGACTAAATTTCCACGGGAACAGCCATTCAATGATCTTTATCCGAATGCTGCTTTCGATCACACCAATCGTGATCGCGTGGCGGGTGAGGCCTTGGTGGAGACGTGGATGTCGAGCTTGTTCATCAGGTTTTGGCAGTGTTTCTCAACGGTCTTGATACTAATATAAAACTCGTCCGCCGTCTCCTTGTTTGGATGCGTTGCTCAAAACAAAGACCAAGCCCCAGCTGAAGGATTTGTAAACAGCCAGCTGTCCGTGAGGTAAATTCGCCTCAAAATCTCGGGACTCATTCCAAAAATCCAAGGTGAAACTTCCAAGGTGATCAAAGCTCTTGCGACTGGCTTGCCAGATGCATCGCCCTTTTACGATTTGTGAGCGTTGCCCGGGGAGTCGTCAGTCATAATAAAAGAACTAATTTCGGATGGGGGGCGATTGCGCTCAAACTTCAGGTTCACCACTTTCGTTGCTTGAGAGTGGCTCCTGTTGGCCTTGGAATTCTTTCAATCCCTCAAAGAATTCCTTGGTGAAATGTCCTGCGGTATTAGCATTGATTCGTGCCATCTCGTCTATACTGAGAAGATTAAGACGCCCATTGGGTAGAAGCCTGATCCTCAAAAGGCTATCCATCGGGTAATCGATAGGAAACTGCATTTTACCTTCGTCTAGTTGTTGGCGCAAAAGATTAAAGTTTCGTTCGAAATCGCCCCGCGTGAGAGGTGTGTTCATCTTTTCCATAATCAGCCAAAAATTGTGTTTGTTCTCGAAAGCCTGTGCAATTCCCCGATTGAGGTATCTTCATTCAATTATCATGAGTTGGATCGTCGGATTCTGCGGGCGAAAGAACATCTGACTCCCCTCTCTTGTTTTCGATTTTCTTCTGAAAGGAACATTCGCTCATCTGATTCATCATATTGGCTTGTAAGCGAGCACTCTCGTCAACGCTTAGGAAATCCATCCGGCCGTTTGGAAGAAATCGCACTCTTGCAATGCCTGAAACTGAGTGAGTTAGTCCTCTTTGAACGAAAAATTGACCATCTTCGATTTTTCGATGGAGCAAATTGAAGTTCCGCTCAAATTCCGCCCGGGTGCGGGGAGTGTCCATGGGATTCATAATCTATACCAGTCGGTTATTACGTTCATCGACAACGGTAAGGAGTTCGTTGTCGAGCCATATGATCCATACCAGTTTGAGTCCGGCAGGAATCTTCAAGGCTTCTCGGGGAACCGATAGCGAGCAGCCGCCTCTTTCGGGTTGCCCAAAACCCCGAACGTTGTTCCGGCGACTATAACGCCAATTTTTCCTCGTAAAGTCATCGTCCTTCGCTCCAATGAGGTTCTGAATATAGGGCAGCGGAGCCGCCGGGGTAAACGAGCCAAAGAAAACAATTTCAGGCTTCAATCGGCTGCAAATTTCGAAAGGTGTTCTGACCGTCGAAGCATTTGGTAATTCAGATGATCGGAAGGACTGATCAAGCTGTGGACCGAAGGAACCTCGCTGCACTGAGTTAGGCTGAAGCAGACATAATACTTCGACATGGAGTGTTCCGTCCTCATTTGGTTTAACGGCCATGTCGTGATAGTTGAGCAACACTGTCGCATTCGAACCCAATACGGCGGAGTAGTCATCCGATTTGATCGCTGCAATTAACTGATCGGTGACGGGGTTGCTCACCCCTTGCACCATACATTCTGGTTGGCTTGGATTGTAAGGTCTGAGTGCGGCCTCTAGCTCTCTTGCGCCGCCCTTTGAAACATATTTCCACAAAGCTAAATTGAGGCTGTAGCGTAGCTTGGATTCCCAACGACTCAACGGACGGTTTTGGCCTTCCCTAAAACTAGTTGCCACTGCGGTCTCAAGCATCAACCCATCTGTAACGCCTAATGGAGAACAAATTTGCTCTAACTCCTTCTGCCAAGCGGCGACAGACTCAGAATCGAGAAGCTTCACGATCCGCCTCCATTCTGGAGCTAAGGAACTAGCCCAGATTGGGAGCTCTGGACTTTCGCCCGCTCCGCGTTTTCCTGAAAAAGAAGCCGCTATCAAGTTCATTGCGACTTTTGCAGACGACATACCCGCTTTCTCTGCACGCTCTGCCAAACGCATTAGAACAGCCATACGCGAGACATGTCGCAGCTGTTCTGTGACCGTGGTCAGATCCAGGACATCTGTAATTCTTTCCCACGTCGTTGTGGGGTCGCGAGCCGAAATACCGTCAAACACGCCACATAGGACATCTGATCCATATCCATCATCCATCGAAAAGGCTGTGCTCAAAGCCTCGGAAAACAGATCGGGAACCTGTTCTACAAGCCAAAGTAACATTGCTGCTGCTCGCTCTCGTCTAAGCCATTGAGGATGATCGCACAGCCAAACTATAAATCGGTAAAACTCTAGATTTGGACAGAGTTCAGTATCATCATCTAGAAACTCGAACTTTTGAATTTCCGGTGTGGCATCTCCAACAACAAGACGAACATGGCTGATCACTGTATCAAGTAGTTTCTGCCCCTCCACCTCGTCGAGTAGAGGGCCGACTTTGTCAATTAGATGCCGGGCAGGTATCCATTGGTGCACATTGCGTTCAGCCTCAATTAAAGGTGCGTAGGAGCGGATTACGTCAGCAGCGCTCGATTCATCCTTCGCAATAATCTCTTCAGCCCGACGCGCACTATCAGAGAGATTACCCCAGATGGGCCAACCTCCTTCTTGCGCAGTCTTCAACACCTTTGCCGCCTGCGACTTTGCCTCCCTACTATTTCCTAGAGTCAGTTGTAATTCGGCCTCTTTAAGTATTTGATCGCCATCTCGTAGAGCTTTCTTTCGTCCAAAAAAACCAGATTCAGAGAGGTCGTCATCAAAATCCTCATCCTCGCCAACTTCAGCTGCTGGCTTGATCGGCTCGACTGGTTTAATCGGTGTCAAACCAACGAGCACCGCTGCAAATGCGACATGAAGCTCTTGCTTCAACTCATGTCGAAAGGCTGATGCAAAAATAGATTTTTCGTCGCTGGGCGTTTCCGAATTTACTACAATTCCGAGTCGTTGAACCAATTCGGGCAATGCTCCTGCCTCGTTTGCTATAGTCGCAAAGGCAGCGGCGTAATTGGATACATAGCGACTATCTCCACAATGGAATATCTCAAGCAACGCCCAGCGAAAAGTCCACGAAACAGCTTCTGAGTGTCTTACCAATTCTAAGATCGCGTCCTGATCATCAATAGCTCCGCCAGGAAACCTGCTTCCCCGCAATGGCCCAACCTTATCAATTGGCCCAAAATTCGCCTCTGCCCACAGCTCCTCGGTTGATCCGCAACATTGTCTTTGAAAATATCCTATTGCGGCACCGTATCTCCCATTGCGAGCAATCTGACCAATCAGCATCGACTTTTCTGCCCGTATGTAACGTTGAAAAGTCATTTCGCCCGAAGCTCTCTCAAGATAGCCCGCAATCTGTGGTATGCGGTTAGCAAGATCTACATCGACCGCCAAACTGCTTAGAACCTCAGTCATGATACCAAGCTGATCCTCCTTATACCAAGTCGGCCCCATAGAAACAGACAGTAATGTTTGGTATAATCTCTCTGCCTCCTCTTTGGCTCCAAGGTCTGCAAAGATGGGAATCATCTGTAAAATCTCGGGCACAAGTTCGTGACGGTTCTCCACACCCCTAAGCAAGTGATCCCTTAGAACTTGCAGTAATCTCAGTAGTTTGGCCGTCAAGACATCTTCAGTCTTCTCCCGCGTCAATTGTTTTAGAATTTGGAAAGCCGACGCCCGAAAACCCTCGGAATACATACCCCATTGACCTCCAGCACTCGACACGAGGGAATCCAACCATCGGGGCAGTTCTTCTGGAAAACAGTCACTTATTAACTCGGCCAACTGACGATATACCGTTGGTAGCGCATTTTCTGGTATAGCGTAGCTGTCCTTCCAAGCTGCACGTTGTTCCAAAGTAAAGCGAAGAGGTGCTAGTACTTGTGCCTCCAGTTGCTTTAAGCAACTAGCCCTCTGCATTTCGTCAGAATCGGTTTTGGCTCTTCGAGTTCTGCCGTCACAGCAGTATAGTGATACAATCAGATGCCGTATTGATTCAAACCAATCGGCGCCTTCGACATTGCCACTGGAAGGCTCCTCAAATGCAGGATCGAGGAAAGCCATGACTCGCCAGTCGCAGAGACATTCCTGAAGGTCTTTATGGTTAACGTCGACCCCGTTTTCTGCTTTGAGCTGCACCTGCCTCGGCGTTTGTTTGCTGCCTTTCGCTGCAAATTGCTTTACGATGTTTGCGTCGGCACCAAAGCGAATCAAAGTATCAGAGACTCCGGCTGCCAGAGGAGGATTGATTTCAGCGGTCGGCAGTAATTCGGCAAGATCAGAAAAAAATTGCGACAGCGATTTTCTGTCTTTGCAAAGGTGGTAATTTTCCACTGTAGCCTCAAATTTTAGTAGACCAAAGCATAGTGAGGGCAACAAGCGCGAGAGATCAGCTTCATCTCCTAAACTTTCTTTGATTCGAGAAAGATTGGCGTATTCATCACGAAAACTGAGAAAATATGTAGGCGACTCTGCGACAAGTGGTTGAATGCATTCGTCTAGCTTTTCTGGAGCGTCCGCGAAAAATTCATTACAAGCGTCTCTGGCCATTTCAATGATTCGGTAGAACTGCTCCATACCGCTACCATTGATCGCTAATCGAATCTGAAAGTGAGTCTGTATGTGAAAAGAGCAGAGAGTTAAGAAATCACGCAGCTCGATTGGAGGCTGGTACCTCTCGATGATGCCTAGTTCGATTCTCTCAAGCAGTGCCAACGCTTCACCATCATATCCATGCCGATGTAGTAGGAAGGCAATCTCAAGGGCATCGACTGGTTCGACAATGAGGGTTTTGAGTCGCACTACATGCTGAAGTGCCTCGGTAGGACGATCTAGGACGATGAGAGCTTCCGCGATCAAGCGCGCTGACTGGGCAAACAGCGTATTATAGCGGAAACTGATTCGTTGAGCTAAAAGCGTGACGCGGAAAAAGTCGTCGGGCGAAGCCTCTAAAGCGGCCCGTTTAACCGCCGCATCAACATCCGCAATAAGGGCGTCGGGTTCTACTCCCAACGTCACCGCAGTGTCGAACCAAGTTTGATTGCACTCTGTAAACACGTCGGTATCGCCTGCAAGCAGGAGATGGAAGATTCGATTTAGAGCGCAATATCGGATCAAAGGCTCATCGCAGCAGAACTTTGCGAGCCGCGCATTAATCGTGCCTTCGATTGCCTCCGTTTTTTCGACGATAAAAGCTGCTAACGATGCGTGGTAGATAGTTGTGTTTTCGTTGTCGGCTAACAAATGCCCGACCCTGCTTATGACAGAAATGAACTGTGCTTGTTCTCGCTCATTGAGAACCTTGGCGAAATCCGTCCGTGATACCCCCCACCGGAATCGAGCCATTAGTGCAAGCAAGTTTACGGCGTCGCCATCCACCAACAACTTGGCCCAAATGCCTTGGTAGTATTCCTCGATTGGACCAGTCAAAACTGGAAAATCTTCTAGTTCGTCATCTTCTGCCCGAAGGTTGGCAAACTCGATTAGGTATCTCAGATATAGCGGATGACCGTTGGCCTTCTCGCATATCAGATCAATCAGTGCTGGTGATCTTCGCTCAGGATTCAACACCTCTAAACAATATTGGTAACAAGCTGAATCGGGTATGGGTGGCAGCTCAAAAACATCGTCCTGGTTGACCTTTCCTGACAGCGGAGCTTCAGTATTTGCAAAATTCGGAGCAGTCAGCACCACGCTCACATGAGATGGTAATTTTGCTGGGAGGAGGCCGAGGAGTTCATTCAGTACCCCCCCTTCAGGAACCTCATTCAATCCATCGAGGAAAATCACTCCCTGCCGACTACTCTTCCTGCAGTAATTCGAAAGTGCATCAAGATACTCTGCAGTTTTCTTAATCTGTTCGTGGTAGGGTCTCTCTTCCTTCTGAGGCGGCTGACCTGTGATCAGTCCGGAAACCTTTGTCGTAAACCATTCCAAAAAAACTTGTGGTTGAGCCCGATAGTCAGCACCTAGAGAGCTCTCTGGATCGGAGAGACAATAAGCGCCCAAACATACAAACTTTTTGTCATCAGCCTGAAAATTTCGGCAGAAAGTCGACTTACCATAACCGTGAGCACCTTCCAAAAAAAGATAGCTACCTGACCGCTCCTCAAGCGCTATAGCAAAACTTTCGGGAAAGTCTCCCCGGCCAGCAAGTGCCGGTGATGTGAGGTTAGATTTGTTGCTGGGTAGAACCACCCCATTGTGGGTAAAAAAATCTTCCAAGGTCCTCAAACTCAGGGCAGCAACGGTGCCATCAAATTCTTTCGAGATGATGCCAACAACCGCGCCGTCGCAAATCATTGCCCCGCCCGAAATGCCTTCGTAAGCAAGTAACTTCGTCGACGGGTCGATGGAAAGATCAATGTCTATCTTTAGTTTCGGAGTATCCAGAGTTTGTGCAACCGTTCCCACTAATCGATGTCCTATAGTAGATTTGCTGCCTGGGTAGCCGAACGTCTGCCAGGCCTCACCCTGCCGGGGCATGTCCAGTCTCACAGGCAGTGGCTCGGCAGTAGATACTGCGTCCATGGACAAGATGCATGCGTCCCAGTCTTCCGAGTGGGCAACAATTTTACCAGCTACAGCAACGTCACCAGAGTTTGGAAAAAATAACTCAATTGGTTTCCCTTCATCTATGCTGGGAATCAAGCAGTGCCGTGCAGTGATAATTCGATCCTTTCCAATCAACCAGCCGGTTCCAGACTCGGTGTCACAATTTACGCGGCATGTTGCCTCCTTGATGAGATGTTCAATCATATTGGGGTCGATTTGTTAATTGCGATCCATCCGGTTTCGCCTTCGCTAACGACAAACTCAGCGCCAGCCGTACTCTGATACGATTTTAGCCTCTGTGACGCTGGCGTGGAATAGTTGAAATGTAGAGTCCTACAGAAATTAGCAGGTCTGTCCACGATTGCCTTAAGCACCGCGAAATCTGGATGGTTATGACCACTACCATTGGTAGAAATAAAGAAGTCTGGGCTGTCTACTAGGGTAAGTAGCTCTGGACTGGTATTGCGCGAGCTACCATGATGCGCGATCTTTACAGCGTCGTAAATTGATGGCCCGTTCGTTGCTAGTGCAGCGACAGTATCATTGGCCCAGGAGTCACCGAGAAACAGTAGGCGACGGCCTTCAACCTCTACGATTAAAGAAATCGAACTACCGTTCGTAACGGAAATGTCGGGGACATGAACTACAGATAAGTCAGCATCCGATGAGGCGAGCAATTGCTCTTTTGGAGCAACCACTTCGCGTGAGCAGAGAAACTCGAAAGCATCGTCGAGATCATTTAAAGATCCGACCCAACCCATACGCCTTACTTCCGATGTCCACCATTTCAATAAGGCATCCAACCGAGTTTCACTAGGGCCGAGAATTGTAATTTTACTTTGGGGAAAGTTAAGTGTAATTATTCCATCCCCACCGATCGGAGTTTCTCCATCGTGCATGTTCCATTGGTAGCCTCCCTCACACAATAATTGTGCGAGAGAGCTGCCTTGGCGTGCGCTAATCTCCTGCCCTTGGCTGTTTGCTTTTTTTGACTGTTGAAAACCTTGCTGGCATATGTCCCGCAAGAGCGCCTTATCATCTTGTCTCATCGCAGCTTTATTCCCATTCAAAGTGGCTAAACTACGGAGACTATTGTGCAAAACCTCCCGAACGGGAATGAAGGCTGGCTCTTGGGCAGATCCATTTAGGCTAAAAAAGGATAAAAGTCCGGAAATATGATCCGCATCGATGTGTGTCGCGACTACAAGGTCAAGTGCGTAGCCATTGGTCGCGAGATCTTCCAAATCGGATTTGATGTAACGGTGAAAAGTGTCGGCATACCCGCCATCAATGAGAAAAGCGAATGGATCGACCGAAGCCTTGACTAGAAAGGCATCACCGTTTCTTGCTGGATAACTTTTAAGCTGAACCATGAGGATTATGCGGACTAAGGACTGAGGAAATCTGGCCTAATCGCAAGCCTGTGTCGATGGCGGGGTGGCGACGTTTATTCCTCATAGGATTTCATCCCATAGCCTTTTCGTTGTTGTGACGTTGCTATGGTCGCTGAAAGTCTTTCAACAGCGATAGATGATCATGAAATTTTCCTACACTCCATGATGATCGCCGCACCTGACGATCTAAAACACGTTTTCGACGCCGCGTTTTCCGACATCCGGCAGTCATGTCGAAAGCACACGCCCGGACTGATCCTGCACAAGATCGGCACAATCACCAAGGTCTCGACCGGAACCGCGGGCGTTTGCGGCGTCGACGGTGTGAGTTTCGAAGAGATCCCAGTGATATAGGCCCAGCACCTAACAGCACCAAGCCTCACAGCACCTTCACCAGCATCCAGATCGACATTGCCATCATCATCAGGTTTTCCGTGAGGGAAATGAATCCAAGCGGCACCTCACTCCCACCGCCAACACAGGCGCACCTGAGATCACGTTTCTCAATATAAACGGCTTTGAAAACGGAGATTGCACCGATGGTGCTGACGATCAGCGCGGCTGGTGCCGCGACCCACGTGAGAATGTCGGCAATCATTAGGATTCCCGCTCCGGTCTCTACAGTTGATAAACGTAGGAGCAGAAAACATAGCGTCTCGTGATCAGTTCGCCTTATAGCGTCTGGTATGGGTGACGTCCGTTAGGAACGAGAAGGCGGAGACCTCAATGACGGACTGGTAGGTTTTCCCCTCACGCTCCCCTGAGGGAAGGATGTGGGCGATACAGCAATCCAGGGAATCATACCCGTTGGTGGCGCGGGATCGGGGCATCGGTCGGCAAGGTCTGGAGACATTAACGTTCATACACCGCAGAGCTTGACTACTCCCGCATACGGCTCTGCTCGCTGTAACGGAAAGGATGGTGGGGGTGATGCTCGGATGGAGTTGGGCATTCCTGTCACCCTGCTTGGAATCTTGCGAGACATCCCGGTGCGGAAGAGCTGCTGCGAGCCGTATCTGTGAATCAGATGGATTGGTGTTGTGACTCCGATGTATAGCGTCACCATCGCGCAATTCGGACATCTGGAGTTGCCGTTGTTGGCTTCGTTCAAGAAATCCGGTTAGAGATCATAACGCCCAACATCAGCAACATCTGCCGTCAGCGATTTCACCACGTCGTTCGGTTGCGGAATATCAAATCATCCAATGACGAGGAAAAATCCAGCAAGTTCCGTTCCGGCACTTCCGATAAAGTTCAGCAACCTGTTGACCGACGACGTAAACAAGCCGGTTCCCTGGATCATCGAAGACCTTATTTCGGAAGGCGAGCAGATGCTGGTTTTCGGAGCACCTAAGGTGGGCAAATCTCAATTCGTCCTCCAAATGGCCATCTCAGTTGCACTCGGCAATGATTTCCATAAGTGGCGAGCGTCTATACAGGGAGAGGGTAGGAAGGTTCTCTACGTCAATCTGGAGATCGGTGAGCGCTCATTTATGCGGCGAATTGCAGATCATGTAATCGCGGAAGCACAGTTAGGGGCGCGTCCCGATTCAAAGAAAGAGATCCCCATAGAAATGGTGGAGGGAATCAATGAACTCATAGCAGGGAAATTGTTCTTCAGCGAAGGGATGCGCACTGTTGGAATGACCAATGATTTGATCGACGAGATTCTCAAAGCCGAAGATAAGGGGGGGAAGGTCGCGGCTCATCGATTCGTGGACAAATGGCACGCGAGCCTCGACGAAATGAAACCGGATCTCATTATCTTCGACACGCTTTCGAAAATGCACTCGCTTGATGAGCGAAATAACAATGAGATCCAAGGGGTTCTATCCGTGATCCGCAAGATCTCAACAGTTCAGTCGGGCGACATTCCGGACGAGCGCAAAGAACTGGCTCATGTAATTGTCCATCACTCGCGTAAAAGTTCCGAGAACAGCATAAGCGGAGGAGAACTGTCGCTGGACTCGATCCGGGGAGGGTCGTCAATTCGGGCAGAGGCGGATGTCATCGTCGGCATATTTGCACGAAAGGATAAGTACGTGGTTCAAGCAGGTAAGACAATGCCTCGCGATGTTTTGATCGAAGCTCGAAATATTGAAGGGGACAGGGTCGATTTTCAATTCGACGGCGTTCGGTTCAGATTGACTACTGCACAGGATGTGAAGGAAGCAAAAGAGGGACCGATTACGCAAATCCGTGGTATCTTCGAAGAGTTGGGGGTAAGAGGTATATCAAGCGGGGTTTTAGCCACCAAACTGGCCGCAAGATTGAATCCCGAATATAAGGAAGAAATCAAACCGAACAGCAGCAAATATCAGGAGAGCAAAAGATACCTGACTAAGTTTGCTAAGGAGGGTAAGCATCTCGAACTGATCACGAAGAAGCACCACGGTGATTTGATCCGGAGGTCGCCTGTTCAAGGCAAGAGAACCACGGCCTACACCTTCTACTGGATCCGGGATACGTCGGGTTGGCTGGAAATTGAATCCATCAGCAACGCCATGGCAGAAATGGAGAAGGATGCTGCCGAAGACCTGGATTCAGCAGGCAAGAATCCTGCAACTAGGGGGAAATCAGGCAAAGGGAAAAAACCTTCGAAAAAGGATACTGACAAACCAAGCTCGAAACGGGCGTAAAAACAACTGCAGTCCCCTTCCCTATAGAAATACTGTAGTAGTTAAAAATCCCCCCGTGTAAAATTAAAATACTCCCCCCTTGGCACTGGCTCACCAAGTGGCCAGGCAAAAATTACTTTCTCAGGATTCGTTAGAAATGGCTTAGCCCTCTGGGCGAATTATCCCCGGTTGCGGAGCTGGTGAAGCACCTCTCTTTGAAAGTGACTCCACACCTCCGCTTTCAAAAGCCCGGTTTCCGGGCTTCGAAACAATCGGCTGCTGCTTCCGGATTCCCATTCGGCAGCGCGCCAGATTGGATGATTCCCGACAATCCAAATTGTCGTGGCTGCAGGGAAGTCCCCTGCGCTTCCGTGAGATCCGGATCAGCGTGGTTTACAACTCGATCATGCAACTGGAAAATCACGGAGAATCGGCTCCGCCAGCGCCAATATCCGTTAAGGAGGGCGCGGATCGGATCCGGATGGCAGTTCTTGCCAGACCGGAAATTCGGAGTGGTGGATGAAAAGATCGCAAAGTGCACTTACCGTTCCTATCGAAATCTGTTCTCTAACCACACCGAGTCCCAAAAGGTATGAATGCTTTATGGAAAAGGAAGAAATGATTGTTCCATCAGCGGCTCCACCTTCACTTGCCGAAGTACCGAGGAAAAGTGGACTATTCCCGGAAAACTGAGGCTGCAGGATCGAGCGACTGCGCACGAATCTTGCGAATTCTGACTTACCCCTTCCGGGACAGGGAACCGAATCCGTGCAGCTTCCCGAATTCTTTTGGGCGTCAAGGGCCGAGGCCGTCCTCACCCCCCTTTGTCCTGACATGCATGGCTGCCTCTTGGAAGAGAAGAAGCGATCGTCCCCTTACGGCTGCGCTTTCGCTTGCGACCCTGCTTCTACCAAACCTTTTGAGATCCAGAGAGTTTAATTGCCCGTTCCAAAATTTGGATGGGCGGCTGTTTGGAAATTAACCAAAACAAAATATAAAAATGAAAAGAATATATCATTACACCCGTTCCAGCCTTGTGGAAGACATCTTGGAAGCTGGGGAAATAAAGCCTGCAACTGCTTTTACCAAACCATGGGAACTGCCCGTTGTATGGCTGTCGAATGCAAAAGAGTGGGAACACGCCGCCTCTACAACGGATACCACAACAAAGAGTTTGTGGCCATTTGAAGCGATTGCTCAAGAAGATCCGTTAGTGAGGTTTGAAATTGATCCCTTGGCAGTGAACACAATTTCCCAGCCTAAGGTTCGGCAAATCCTAAAAACATGGGAATCATTTTCCTCTTCCCTAGGGGACGAGGCGAAGTCGCAAAGTGCGGATCCTCATCAGTGGATGGCAGTAAAGGGGAATATTCCGCTTTCAGCGTGCGTTCGAATAGAGATTGCAACGTCCGCAAATCCTTGGAATTGGAGTAAGATTTCTTTCAAATCTCCGTCCAACTGCACCACTGGAAATTCAACGGGAGATGACGGATTTCAATCTCGAGAACATGAAAAACCTGCAACGGATGACAAAAAGACAGCGTCTTCTCATTCGGGCACGAGCGCGACCTGTGGAAATCTAGTACACTTGACCCTAAATACCGGTCATAGTTTCACTCGACCACTGGCGATATTGAGACCCGTTGATCTCCGCTTACTGACTCCCATAGTTTACGACGGAGGTGGGTTTATACCGAACTTCTCCCCTTGGAGGTGCGTTATCGCACAAGAAGATGGTATCGCCACTTTTGACATTCGCAGAAATGTCGAAGACGTCGTTACATTTAACATGGTCGCATGGACTATTCAGGGTGCACAGAAGGGCAAAAAAATGTTAAAAGACCTATATACTTCTATGTTGAGTACCCTTTCGGACTCAGGTGCTATCACGACTCCAGAAATGCCAGAGATACCGGATAAACTACCTTGGCTAGCGACACTAATTCTTCCTACGGCTCCTCTTTATGCTAAGTCATCAGATCTGAAATGGATGGCCGATTTTGAGGGGTGTCTAGCTAGCACAATCATCATTCATCATCTCAACGGATAACTCTGAATACATTTAAATTTCAGAGACATACTGTATCAGGAACTTAATGCTCCTGAGCTTCATGGCCGGAAACCGAAACTCAATATCTCCGATCTTAGAGGTTTTCGGTTTCCGGCCTAACATTCCTTCATAAAAAAGCCAGAATAAGGCCATCTTGTAATTTCTAGTAGAAGGCTAATTAGAAGAATCGAACTTTGACTTGCCGGATCTAGAAAAGTTCGCGCGATACGCTACCAGTAGTGCGGAGGAAGTATGACAGCCTTCCCAAAATTGAAGGATCCGAGCTGTGTCATATCGTGCAATCGGGCTTCCCTCCTTCAAGATTCCTGAAGATAGGAAGCAGTGCCGGCCACAGGTAACTTCTATTAGATAAAGTTCAGAATCGAAGTTTAGATAAATACATCATTTTCATATCAACAATCCAGCTCATAAGTATGTCATAGAGACCTAAACCATTCGGTGCGGTAACGTAACCAAAACACTTCAAGGTTTTACAATCAGGCAGCAGTTCTGATACCCTATCAGCTTCCTTAGTTGAAGGTCTCCGAATCTTCCAATTTGACAGTAGTGTTTTCTTCGGGTTATTATACAAACTAGGAAATCTACGCCAACCCCTTGCACGGGGAGACCGGTAATGGATTCTATGCCACCCATCATATTAACTAAATTAATAAATAATGAAACATCTACCTCCATCAAATAAAAGAATCAAAGGGGATAATATATCATCTAGCGCCAATCCTAGAGAAACTATCCCAGCAATGAATCCATCCCTTGCAAAAGAGCTGATTGCGGCGGCCGAGGTGGGTCACATACACCTTATCGAATGGTTTCTGGTAGCTCGGTTATTGGATGCAGACCTATGCGGAGAAATTCTGTCTGCAGCATCACACAAAGGTAATATCCAAATTGTACGCCTACTCCTTAAACATGGCTGTGAGGTGCAGTTTGACGACAATCGTCCTTTGTTTTTAGCCCAAACCGGTGGATCTTTGGCGATTATTCGACTACTACTTTCCAATGGGGCGAGAAGCAATTTCTCTCACACTTCGACAGCGGCTCAAGATGGGAATCACCTTTTTCTTGGATTGCTGATGCCAACTACAACTTGGAGCTATGATGAATTGGATCAATTATTGGGTATTGCGGGCGCTACCGCCGATGCCACCGGCTGCATCAGGTGTATACAAACTGTAATCCGGCATTGTTCAACAGATCATCTTCTTGAGTTACTAACGAAAAAGGATGTTCTTGAGTATGAAGAAAATCCAGGGCTCGAAATCGTACAAGTTCTAGCGCACGAGAAATTACGGTTTCGGCGATACACTCCGGATCCGTTTTAGTCCCCACCATCTTTGACCCAACCGTCAAGCTCTTCGCTTCCCACGCCAATCTTCCAACCTATGACGATCTGCAACGACTGATCGGCAGTGGACGGTTTCTGCTGAGCCACGGCTCCGAAAGTGGAATAAACGTCGCCAGCAAAAAGATCCACGATCTGATCCGACGTGTCTGCCGTTGAATCGATTCCAACTACGCAACCAGCACGATATGGAAATCACCGCATCTTGCTACAAATATTGAAGATTGATGTCATGCCGAATTTTCTTGAAGAAAACCATTCATCCCAAGGGTTTCATAGCAATTCGCTACATCTCCCGTTGTAAGATCAAACCTGCAGTTTTTCTCCAAAGCTTCTGGCAGCACTTCGTATTTGGCCAATTTCTCAAGTCCATGTTCAGTGAGATAGAACCCACCGCGTTCTTCATTTGAGAGAAGGTAAGTTTCGTTCCCCAGATGATCTCTTCCTGCTGGGATCACAAGGTAGGAGTAACCGTCCAATCCGGTCACACTTGTTTCCCACCACGTTTCCTGTTCAACCAATTTTCGGATCAGACGTCGCTGTCGCCAGACCCACTGGCGATTCAGCTTAGGTGAGAGGTGATGTATTTTGGCGAATTTGCCTACAGCACGCCTCCACGCCGTAGTGGTAGGAGTTATTAACGTTAGTTTTCCTACGCTTTGCCAGGCCCGTTCTGGCAGGACATTTTTAGGTCGACTCAGTACTCGTGCACCTTTTGGAATTGGGGTTCCTTCATCCCTAGATTGGCTAAGTGTTCGACTGTAATTCCACGCCATATAAGCTGCACTCCTTAGAATTGCGGCAATACCTGAGGCAGCTCGGGATCGTGAAATTCCTATTCCCAACTTTGAACTTCGAACGGTCGAAATAATCCGGTCGATGAGCGATTTTTCCATCCTAGCTGATCTCGGATATTTGCTCCACGCAAGGAGGTGAACGTGTAGACGTCCTTCGTTTGATGAATCTGGATGATATGCCACAACCTCGACGCTTTCAAAATCAGCTCTGTAAAGTTGGTTTCCTGTGAAGTTTTTGAGCATTTTTCTAATCTCCTTGTAGTTGAAGTCCCCCGCAAAGGTTAGAGTGATGAAATGAACTCTTTTCATCTTACCGAGATTCAATTGGAGTTCTTGGTAGAATTGAAATGCCCGCCTATCCCAGTTCCGGTTGTTTGGTAGGCAAATGGCCACCGAAAGTTTTTGCCTTGCTGCCATAACCAGCGCCTTGAGATGCCAAAAGTAAGGCCGAAGTATCTGTTTTGCTTCTTCACTACCTCCTCGACGTATTTGTCCAAGATATTTCGAGGCTTTTTCTCTAATCTCCCTTAAAACCATTTGTCCATTTGGCAGACGGGGAGAAAGCTTCATGGCTAGTTCTCGACATAATATCCTCCAATCTTTTGAGTCAGTTGTTTTCCTTTTAGTAGACAAGGGAGCCACGTCGTTAAATAGGTCTTTGAATCGGAGCCAGTCCCATCGTTGAGAGTCTGATTCAAAACAAAGAGCACCTCTTCCGCTGGCATCGAATTTAATGTTCCGAAAAGGTATTGGGGGTCGAGATCGGAGAGGGGCCTCTATATTTTTCGTTATCATATATTTTTTACCAATTGGTTTATTTCACTTTATTATGTTTTTAAGGAATAACAAACAGTTTTCTGCGGTCGTAGTCGCGTAGCAAAATTACACTCTTACCATGTGCGACTAGGAGGTTTGCACTTCAAGTTGGTATGTTACTTTTAGACATTAAGGCCACCGTCTCATCATTCTCGGATTGGTTTCACGTCGGCGTGAGCTGAACGCCCAGAGCACGAAAGCCCCAGAGCTTTCGCCTTCTTGCCAAGCAGAATGGCGCCTTGCGCACGTCGGGGCGTCCACCATTTAGAGGATCTGTCATCAATATATTGCAGGAACCTGAGTTTGTCGGCCGGTATGTTGCGGGTATGGGCCAGAAAGGTTTCGCGGGAATAGTTTTCCCATATCTTGCTCTTGCCCGCCCCAGAGACCGTCGCCAGTTGATCAGCTTCCGCCCCAAGGCCAGCATTCCGCAGGGCAGAAAGCGTTCTAACAAAAGATTCACCCCTTACATTGATGGGTTCCGCCCACACGTGTTCGCATTTTTTGACGCGAATCGCTGCACACACCTCACGTGAGAAGCGGTCGTAATCTGCTTGGGGAAGACTAGGGCAAATCATCCCGAAGGTGCGAAACCCGTTGTCTTGTAGCCAGTGAAGAGAATCAATCCGCTTTGAAACTAGAGCCGTGCCTTTTTCGATTGCTCTCGCCACCCGGTCATCAATGGTGCCGGTGGAAAATCCAAATATCAGCCGATGGTAATGGTGAGCCGGAATCATGCAGTCAGCTACCAGTTTGTGCAAGAGGTTGCTTTTCGAGAGCAGTCGGATCTGCCACCCTGTATGATCGAGAATTAGATTGCACATTTCGGCTGTTTCTCGAAGCAGCTCCATGTTCGCAGCAACATCGACGGTAGTGGAGGAGTAAACGACCCGGTTGTCATCATCATCTAAGAAAATTCTCCCTCCACTCCGGTTCAAAAGCTGGATCCTGAGGAGCTCGACAGCATTCCTCCTACGGATAACCCCCTCTTCAAACCTAAGCGGCTTGCCAGTCTTATCCTCATAGGAATTGAGAATTGCCGGTGCGAGAAAGCGCTGCATGGATCCTACATAGCAAAACGAGCAGCTGTAGCCACATGCGTCGCCCGGGTTAAAGATCAATCCATCACAGAGGAGTTTCTCCCGGAATGCATCATTTCTGATATTGAGAACGGTTTTAGCATCTCGGTAGAGAACGGGTTTACCGTTCATTGTGGAGCGAGATTCCAAATTGGAGCCAGGGTGCGGAGGTTTTTGTATATTGTGGTCTAGTTGTGTATTCATGGTATGTTTATTGGTGTTTATGTTGTTGTTAGAAATTCATGGGTAATTGGCGTGATTTGAAATCTTCGGATCATCAAAGGCATGGTTCGGAGCCAAAATGTTATTGAACCCGAAACCACTGAAGGTATGGATGCCCAGTGTCCAAAAAAGCTCGATAGAGTGTTTCTTTGCGCTAATTGTCGCAGGCGTTAAGGGAGCTCTCCTCCGGAAGTAATTGCGACATCACCACTTCCGCCAAACCGATTTTGCCAACTCCATCGAGATTATGGTAATTCCTCAAATCTCCGGGTTGCCAGGGTGAGAAGTCTCTGAGTAACTGATGAGGAGAACATGCAGCATCACTTCTCGACTTTGTGTCCTTCATAAAACAAGTAGTACCGAAGCGCCGAAAAGCGCCAAAAGAGTCCCTAACAATTTAGGGACTTTCATTCTAGTGATGAGATTCGCCTCTCTGGCGTGTGAATGGCCGATGACTTCCCTCTTGCTACGGGGAAGGGAATTGGCGAGCGTATTTTCCGAGTTAAGCTTGCCGAGTAGTTTTTGGAGATACCACCCGGACAATTAGCTGCGATTTAAAGAACCATCGGATGAACCCCCGCGATTCTCATACGGACTACGTCCCTTCCAAGTTTACGGGCAAACTGCAAGATGCAATCAAATCGATGGAAATATGGTTGATCTCTTGGAGAAAGTCGGTCGGAGGTGGAAACCCTTGCGAGACCAACCGTCATCTGGATGGTTTTTTACTCTCTTCTTACGAGGGTTACCGCCTTATGGCCATTGGTCAGGGTAACCATGGTGATGTTGCGAAAGACATCGCCCAGACCTGTGTCTTACAATTGATCAAACGGAATCAGCTAGGCTTTCGTCCCCCTCTTGTCCCTAGAAGTATTGATTCCCTGCTGGGAGATGAACCCTTGTCTGATGACGAATCGGATTCAGGAACTCCGCTTGCTGCTTATCTATATGGAGTTTTGTCCAGGGGTGTGGGTGCTCAGACCCGAACACACCGAATGCGAGCGAATCGCACTCGTCCAATTGAAGCTATTGAGCTAGATGAGAAAGAATCAGATCCGTCAGAGGTCAGTAGCTACTCTCCTCGAAGGCCCGACAGTGTCATAAGGAACGTCAGCGCAGTGCAAAACCTGGAATTTGCGATGCGGATCCATGACGACTACCTGAACACAACAACCTACAAGGGTTCCACGCTCCGAGTGGTCTTCGCAGACTGGACCCCGATGGGGGAGTGGGCGGGACGATGTAGCAAGGAAGATCGTCCAAAGGCCATACCAACGCGCACACTACAACGTCATGTTTCAACTATTAAGAACCTAATCCGAGGGGCAAAAAAGACGAACCGAAGACAGATCGAGACGGAAAATCAAACCGATAAGGATCTATAGAAAGAAACAAGCAACCTGCTTATCTACGGAAGAAGATTGATTTCATCAAACCGGTGGACAGGGCGTAATCTCCAGCGGGTTTGGAATATAATTTGAGCGGGGGAGCCCCCCTGATAGCCTGTCTTTCTGGCCTCTGAAAAACTTTTTTTCGGAGGTGCCAGGCGGGGGTCAAGGGGGGCTGGGACACAGCTCCAAGTATATTCCATGAGCCGTGGAATGTCCTCGCTTCTACGGGGCGTTGCGGGGTGTCCCCGCTGTGATGGGAGTGGGCAACAACGTGCCCGCGTGGGAAGACCCCTCTTCCCAGCCAAAATTTCTTAAGTTATTGCTGAGAACGACTAAGAGATGGCACGCATTGGACATCTGTATTCCAAGACAAACCTAATTGAATGCGACTCCGAAACGCTAGTGCTCTCAATCGGAAATTCACACGCTGCCCGAATATCTCACCGACTCTAGTGGTACACGAGTCATCAAACTCAAAATCTAAATAACAGCGCGAATCTTCTCGGTCTAGAATAGTTCTGGAGGAATTCGTCGAAACTCCTAAGCTAGCGTCCAGCGATGTGGACAGACACCGAAACTACCGATGACCTTCTCAATTTTTCCATCATCGCGCAAACTGCTGCGCAGTTGATCAAGGATTCTGATTCTGCGCCTTTGTCGATCGGAGTTTCAGGAAACTGGGGAACTGGAAAGTCTTCTCTGGTGAAGATGATTGGCGAGAAACTCAAAGAGGACGAGGCTGACAAGAGTCGGTTTGTCTTTCTGGAATTCAATGCCTGGCTATATCAAGGTTACGACGATGCCAGAATGGCATTGCTTCAATCTGTTTCAGACTGCCTTCTGGAAGAGACTCATCGACGAAAGACAAACGTTGAGAAGGCTACGGAGTTCGCGAAGAGGATCAACTGGTTAAAAATTGGAAAACTTTTGGCACCAGCCGCAGCAGGAGCCGTGATAGGTGGAACAGTGGCCGGACCCATTGGGGCGGTTGTGGGCGCAGCGCAAGGTCTGGCAAAAAAAGGAGCGTCAGCCACTTCTGAGGATTACGACAAGGTAAGCGAAGCTTGCGGATCCTTGGGCACGGATCTAACGGGAATTCTCGCAGAAAAAAAGGGTATATCTTTGCCAAAAGAAATCGACGGGATTCGAAAAGCGTTTGAAGAGCTCCTTAGGGAAATGGACATCACTCTGGTCGTGCTGGTGGATGATTTGGATCGGTGCCTACCCGATACCGCAATTTCGACATTGGAAGCCATGAGGCTTTTGCTGTTGCTTCCTCGGACTGCTTTCATAATTGCTGCTGATGAAGAGATGATTCGCCATGCAGTCCGGCATCACTTTGACGGGATCGATATAGGCGAGGATCTAGTAACCAGCTATTTCGACAAGCTCATCCAAATACCTCTGCGGGTTCCCAGGTTAGGTCACGCCGAGGTAAAAGGATACCTGATACTACTTTTTGCGCAATTGGAGGTGCGGAGGAATAAGCTAACTGAGAAAGAATACGAAAAAGCCAAAGAGGCTATTCTGAAATCCGTAAAAGAGTCTTGGGGATCAGGTCTGACCAGAGAGGCTATGGGCACCGCTTTCTCAGGGCACGAGGTGATGAAACCACTGATCGGTCTAGCGGATCAGATTGCTGGTCTTCTCACGACCGCAAACCAAATTGCCGGAAATCCTAGGTTGATCAAACGCTTCCTCAACGATCTCAACATCCGGAAAACCGTAGCTGATGCTGAAGGGATGTCATTGGCGTATGAAGCTCTTTTGAAATTACAGCTCTTCGAGCGGTGCGTTACCCCCGCAGCTTTTGAATTCTTGGTTTCGGAGTCAAGTAAGAGTGAGGAAGGGAAGCCGAGCTTTTTGGCAAAGCTGGAACTGATGTTGGCAGATGGGAAAGACTATGTAGAACCTGACGAGAGTTGGAAGGATCCGTTCATTGAAACTTGGATGAAACTACATCCTCCGCTAGGTGATCTAGATCTCAGGCCAATTCTCAATCTTAGCAGAACGCAGGTAAGTGCGACTGTAAGCTACGACAAGCTTAGTAGCCAAGCACTGGAAGTTATTGAAAACATCGTTGAGTGCAAGGATGTAGAGCCGTTTATTGTAAAAAGGGTGCGCGAGTTGACTGAAGCCGAAGCGGAACAAATTTTGGTCAGGCTATCGAGAAAAGCTCGCGGCGAGCAATTTTCAACTCCATCGATACTTCGCATAATGAATGTCACCGAGGCCTACCCCGGCCTTGGAAGCAACTTGGCCACATTGCTTGCGGAAATACCGGCAAAGGGAAGGAAGGCACCACTAATTCCACACCTTAAGGGCAAGCCATGGGCTAAAGAAATTATGCGTAAATGGGGGGATGATCCAAGAACTCCGAATCCGGCCAGAAAAGCGATCAAAGCTAATTAATCATGGGTACGTCAGCTTCAAGTAAAGGTCCGAAATCTGGAGTATCGTTTGATCCTCCGTGGCTTGATGACGACGGAGGATTAGGACCAGTTAAGTCGGTAGGCGGAGAACCAGACGGTTCTCAAACTCCGGAAAAAGGGAAAACTGAAGACAATCTAAGTCCCCCCTCGGGTTCTTCAATCGCGCCTCCTTCACGCTTTTCAAATGCACGAAGAAATCTCGGGAAGTTTGCTCGGGATAGAAACGGAAAGTCCGGGTTTAAAAAGGCTGCCGGTCACTATTCTAAGACAGGAATGGGAGGATCGGGTCGGCTCGCGAGCCGGATGAAGTATTCGACAGCTACCGGTGCCAGACTGGCAGGCTTTCTAAGCTCTGCGAGTTCAGGAACTGATACAACAGTCACCACTTGGGTCAAAGACATTGTTGACCGAGGGATTAGCGGCCAGGAACTTATAGATGCAATCACCCGTCACGTAGCTCCAAATGGAGGTAGCAAGGAGGAGGCGTCCAGCTCTGATTCGATGAATCGAGCCCTCGCAGAATTTTACGAAAAGAATCCGGATTCTGATCTTCTAAGTCTTGACGAAAATGAGGTTAGAGAAGTCACGGAAAATTTCATGGCGAACGAGGCGTGTAGTCGACTTACGAATGATATTGGACAGGTTCTTGAAGGGGAAAAAATATCCCTGAGAGAATCCCTATCGATTCTGAGCGAAATGCGGGAATACTTGAGAGCGGATTTATCCGTCCAAATTAAAGAGCTTTGGATCAAAGCTGCCAATCCAACTCATTCGCAACTAGATCGGCTTTTACAAAGTTCGATTCAAAGAACATTTGAAATCTACGAAGGAGAAATATGATCAGATATGTTTGCTGTCCGGTTGGGTCTATCCCCGAGGTTTGTCCGCCGGGTGTAGAGTATATTTCTTTATACAAAACTGGAGCACTGGCTCGGTTCGAGGTGGGTGACGTCGCTCTATCCCTATTGTCGGACATTCGTAACTCCGGGATTAGGGGATCAGTGGAAGCTTGGGACTTCTGTTCAATCGCCATGGCTGTGGCTGCGATTGATGAATCAGTTTCGAGGATTGATACTGCTGACGGGTGGACGCGTGTATTGAGGTGTGAAATCCATCTGGTGGAACCACTGATTTGGCAAAATCAGGTTCGACAGTTGGAAGAGACCCTCAGGTTCTTAACAGGTGATTTTTGGAAGATCTCGCTCGTGAACGGCGGGGAACCTTTACCTGTCCCGAGAAAGACTGTTAAACGACACGGCAGTTGCGTGTCCCTCTTGTCTGGAGGTGTCGATAGCTTGGTTGGAGCGATCGATTTATGTCGTTCCGGTGAAACCCCAATTCTCGTCTCAAAAATTGTTCGTGGGGATTCAGACTTTCAATCGGAGATAGCAGATGCCTTAGTCATTAAAGAAAATCATATCCAGTGGGGTTTCAACAGCCGTCCCACATCGAAAAAAGAAGGTTCGACTAGAGCGCGTTCAATTATTTTCCTCGCTTATGCGGCATTCGTGGCTTCGTCGCTAAGAACAGGAACTAAGGGTAAAGCTCGGGTACCATTGTATGTTCCTGAGAATGGATTCATCAGCCTGAATCTGCCACTGACACCGCTACGACGAGGAAGCTTGAGTACTAAAACGACTCACCCTTGCTATTTGAAAGGTCTTCAGGAAATGTGGGATGCAGTAGGAATACCTGTTACTATCGAATCTCCATTCGATTACAGATTCAAAACGAAAGGAGAAATGCTTGCCGACTGCATTGATCAACAGACCTTGATTAACCTTATCGGAAAATCGACCAGTTGTGGCCGATACGGGGTATACAATCAGACCCATTGTGGCAGATGCGTGCCTTGTCTTGTTCGACGTTCAGCATTCTTGAGAGCCGGGCTCAAAGATTCGACAGAAACCTCAATTTACAAAGGCAACGAATGTTCATACGTCTTTCAAAACATCCTGACTGCCTCAAAGGAAGAATCTGCCAAAGATATTCGTGCTGCCGGCATCGCCTGCCTCCGGGTCGAAACGAAAGGAATTGAAAATTTCATCGGTGGAGAGCTTTCATTTGCACCGGATTCAGATCGAAAGCGGTATTCAGGAGTGGTTGGACGGGGCTTAGCTGAAATCGGAATATTTTTGAGGCAACACGGAGTCTTATGATCGATTTCCATTCCCATCTCGACCTCTATACTGATGCCATATCGGTAGCGCGTGAGACCTCGCAAAGAAATCGCTTTACGTTGGCCGTCACTACAAGTCCAAAAGCTTGGGTTGCGACCTCTCGGATCTTGGGAGCGTATCCCAACATCAAAATCGGACTCGGTTTGCACCCAGAAATCGTCGAAGAAAAGGCAGCAGAGCGGGATCTTTTGATCGATTACATTCGCAATGCCGAGTTTGTCGGTGAGACTGGACTGGACGGGTCAAAACGATTCAGGAGCAGTTTCGAACTCCAACGTTCAATCTTTACTTCCCTCTTGAGAGAATGCACTGCCCAAGGAGGGAGAATTATAAGTATCCATAGCCGTAGTGCTGCAACTCAAGTAATTGACCTCTTGAACACCTATCCAGACGTCGGTATCCCAGTCCTCCACTGGTTTTCTGGATCTGAATCTGAGTTAAAAAGAGCGATAGATCGGGGGTGTTGGTTTAGTGTCGGTCCGGCTATGAGCTGTAGCGCCTCGGGAAGGAAGATTCTGAGACTACTTCCCTTAGATCGCATTCTTCCTGAAAGTGACGGTCCTTTTGCCGTGGTCGGGAAAAGACCCATCATGCCATGGGCCGCAATCTCAGTGTCTGCCGAAATAGCGAGGTGTAGAAATTTAGAGGTAGGCGAAGTAGAAGATCAGTTTCTGGAGAACGCAAATAAGATCCTGAAGCAAAGCAAAAGCTTATAAGTGAAACCCTTAGAGGGTTGCCGTGCATCGCAACTCATCGTCTGATGATCCTTTAGATGTAGGCGCAGCTCGCAGGTTTGGTGTTAGGTTGGCGTTGGCCTGCGTAATTCTTCTTCAGCTGGCTCCCCTTCCCCTTCCCCTTCAGCCCTTAAATATGACTAAGGAAGCTTATATCGTCCCTACCCACTTCAGCAGTGAGCATTCAGTCTATAGTAGCAACTAGGCAAATACATACGGCTGCTATTTTTGGAGCTGATGATACCCCAGCCCTAAAACTCGCACTAAGACTAAAAACCCTCCGCGATTTTTTTGGGAAAAAACCTTGGAAGTGGGCACAGAACCATCTCCATCTCCATCTCTAAAGCGTAGGCAGAGTGTTGGAGGTAGGACTCTAAAGGCCTAACGAATCGGAGTTCCCAATCGACTTCGATTTTGGACTTTTAGACGGCACTACTGTCTCGGGATGGCAGCGGGAATCGTCTCCCAGTTCGTCCATCAACGTCATCAGAAGCGTCTCTTCAAAAAATCGAGTTCCAAGATTCAATCGTACCGCCTCATCGATTCCCTCCCTAGATGCAACTTCAAATCGCTCTCTGCAAAATTCCGGCATCCTTCCGAGAAAGGAATCCAGTATCCCGAGGTAATCCCTCCGAGCCAGTGGAGGCAGTGAGATAATATTTGAGCCGAAGCGATTGCTCAGTTCTGTTGGAAGCGTTTTGGATAGGTCTCTCGTGTCGGGGCGATTCTCCGTAAACTGTGGCTGCAGAAAACCTATCCCGCTTTTGCTATCATTTTCCCAGAACCCCTGAAATGCACCAACTCCGACGATCATCGTTTTCTCTCTTAAAGTTTTCTCCGCGAGAAAAATTCGGTTCGAGGAGATCATCTCATCATCAGAATCCTTCAAATTCCGGGGAATCCTCCAATCAAGAAGGTCGAAGAGTTCCGACCGTAGGTAGGTCGTCCAGCTGGTGTTGCCTCCGACCTTATCGATCTCGTCCACGATGATAATCGCCCCTCGTTTAGCTGAGCAGCTTTCAAGAAAATCAAAAACTGTTGGCCACGTGCACACAGCGCCTCGTAGCGAGGATCCCAATAATTGCCATGTCGATATATTCACATAGAATGTCGGAATTCCTATTTCTTTTCCAACAGCTCGCGCCAAATGGGTCTTTCCTACCCCGCTAGGCCCCACTATACAGACATTTGGTCGGATGTTTAGTGGGAACTGAGTTCTATCTACTGTAAACGCCACGCTGGCCATTCTTGAGAGTTTTTCGAATGCGCGGTTCTGATGGGGAAGGATGTTGTCATGACTGTTTCCTATTTTCATTTCTGAACTTTTTTTGGATTTCGGATTCATATTCAAAGAAGCTCGTGCATTGGGACATCAATGCTTTCGATGATGTTGGGTATCGCGCGTCGGACGCGTCCCAGATGCTGATAAATTGCACTGCGTGAAACTTTGAGACGCGTCGCCAATGTTCTTGCGGGGATCCCATCGATTAACAATCCAACACCCACTACCGCATTCACGGCACTGATTTGCTTGTTTCGGAGAGCGATTCTAATCGCTTTTTGGACAACCGTTCGCCTAGCCGATGTGGGCCACGCAGAGACATTGACCTGAGAGGGGTGGATATTGACACCCGAGAGTTCTAGAGAAAATCTATCCAACATCTCAGCTTTGCCTTTCAGTGCCTTGATGTATTCGCGCTTTTGAATCTTTAAAGCCGCTGCTATTGCCCGCGGAGGGCACCATGAATACTTTGCGTATTTATCAGGGGACATCTTCTCACGGACATACCATCCCAACGAAAGTAGGATGGCATCTTGGCGAATGTCGTCTTCGTAGCCTTTCAGAATACCTCGGAGAACCTTGTCCCTAAGACGTGTTCTCGCTAAGGAATTCAGCTCAGCTGCCGTTTGATTTAATTCTGCTTGTCCTTCAGTGTTTCCGACCTCTTCAGTCTGATATTTCGAATTTCGTAGTTTTGATTTCTTTGTATAGTGCTTTTTCATGCACCAGAGACTTCGATTCCCTGATGGAATGAGGTGAAAACCTCATCTTTGATGGATTCGAAACCAAGAGTGATATATCTTCATCACCCCCAAAGCGATTAGAACCCGATTATCTCAAGGTGCTTTGGGCTCGCCGATCTGGGACGACCTACATAGACGGCTAAATTAGGTCGAATCCAAGTCGCCAGATTGGAATGCGTATGCCCGGATAAGACAGTTATCTGACGCTTAGGAAAAGCCCGTGTTATGCCTAGAATGGCCATACCGGCAGATAAATTGGTGAAATGAGGCAAATGGGTGGGGCCACATGGTTTGCCGGCGTACTTTACGGCGCTGGGAAAAGGAGGTGTATGGGTGGCAATCACAACATGCCTGAATCGGGCGAGTGCTAGGGGTAGCGTTTTCCGAAACACCATCGCTGACTCTTTACCGAGCGTAACCATCTTGTTCATAGATTGTTTCTTAGTCAGTCCCCGGAATTCGTTGATGGCTTTCCAGTCGGGACTGTCGATAACGGTGCGGGTTCCATATCCTGCTCGTGCATCAGCCCAACCGCGATGACCAATCAAGCATGCCTCCTCACTCAAAGGAATGATGCACTTTCCATCCAAATGGAACAGATTTTCCACCGATCCGCTCAACTCGGCTATGTTTGACTCCACTTTTTCAATACTAGAACCGTAGTAGTCGTGATTACCTAACACGAAATATACGGGTCTTGGCGCACACACCTCTGCTAGTTTTAGTAGATGCTTCCGCAGATAAGTGGACGATGAGATGTCCCCCGTTACGATCACAATACTTGAATCGGTATGGGAAACGTGATTAAAGAACGCGTCGAGTTGCTTTGGGCTAGCCTTATCAAGGTGGAGATCTCCGATCCAAAGTGCCTTGGGGTGATTGGTTGATGCTTCTGGTTTCATGTCTAGTGCTATGAGTGGCACTAGGCCATTCACTATCACTAGGCGTTTTTCTCCCGATCAGTACAGGTACTTATTAAGAATATTTATCACTAGCTGTACTAATAGAGCAAATGCGGCCTAGTGAAGGTAATGAAAGACGATTCAAGAAATTTTACTGGACGGAGATTAGGGCAAGGTTGCCATAACCAACTTTTTTGTAGGATAGAATGCTCGGAGGGTTCAGTCATGGCTATCATCTACGCAACACACGGAATCGATCTTGTGCAGGGATATTGTCGTATAGCCATGATTGACCGCTGGGGGGCATACTGCGAAGACCCGTTTAGGTCTGTTAGCGATGCGGCAATATCCTGTCGGTGGGCCGAACAGATAGGCACAGGTTTATTTCTCTCACCCCCTACGAGATTGGAGATTATTCCGGAACAGGAATGGATGAGGCAATCCAGGGATCCGGGTAACGCAGACTGAGAGCCGGGTCATTACTGACCCGGCTCTGTCTATTTCACTTTTGAAGGATGTGCGATTTTAACTCGACTTAGGCTAATGGCGCCCTGATTCGACGAATCGTATCTCGATCAATCACGTTCTCCAGCAATTGCCATTCTTCTTCCTCGGTGGGTCGGTGAGCCAATCCTTCCAAGGGAGCGAGAGCGGCGATTTCTTCCGGATCCATATTGCCGATCAACTCACTGACGGAAGTCGGAATTCGTCCCCTCTTCAAACGGTAGCTTGGATAGCTAGAACTTGGCACTTGTGTTTTCTCGATTGAGATTTGCGTCCCAGATTCTGGATCAGCAGGATTGCCGAGAAGGTTCCCGTTCTCATCTTTCTCCTGAGTCAATTGCCAGATCTGATGGCCAAGACCGGGAGTTCCACCTCTCGAACCGTCATATCCAGATGCAAGAATCAAGCGAGCCACTGGCTTGCCATCAATCTCGGTAATCATCCAGAAAAGGCATATAGGATCTGACAACAATTTGTATCCGTTTCTATTGGTTTTCGAATACAGAGCTTCTTCGCGGTTCTCTTTACACCATGCATAGGCGTGATCGAAAGCGCTTTTGTTACCTGAGGCGAAAGTTCTCGGATGTGCATGACGCCCACCGGAATAATTGAGTGCCTGTATTCCTAGCATCCAGCCTTTGTCGCTAGTTTTTAGTGCAGGCACAATTCGGAACCACGTGGTTCCTAGCGGGAACTTAAACCTCCGGCTTGCGTAAGCCGACTTGAGAATCAGATCTTGATAGGTGCTGGTTCCTGAGCCAGACCATGGAGATGAACAGGTGATCAGATCGTCAGTCGGTTCATTGAATTCGATTATTGGTGTTTTCATATCTATTTTTTGTTGGTTGTTGGTTATTTCCTTCATCAGGATTCCGTCTTGAAACCTTACTCTGAGAAAAGAATATCAGGGTAGTTTGCGGGATGGGTGACGCCCGACAGGAAGTCACTCTAACCGTCTGCCAGACACTGCTAGCCGGGAGGTTGAAGGATATAAAGATTCCTTCTCACCTAGACTCCATTTAACCCATCGGAACACTGCCGTGCCGATGAGCTCCGCAGAAAATTTCATCCCGAACTTTATCGCAGGGTCTTGGTTCACGTCACTTGCTCAAAAAATAGTGGCGTAGCATAAGAAGCTGCTTCCCTCACTGCGAGTTGCTACTCGCTCACCGAGGCCTACAAAATGCTTTAGTTTCGGCTGCGTGCGCAGATAAATCTTGATGAAATAATCGACTGAACACCCCGCGCAGATTTTTCGTGGAATTGTCGCCCTGATCAAGGGCAACAGCTTTTTGCGCCTATAAACTTCAGAAAATGATCATGAAGAAGTCTGCCTGAAAACAACCTATTGGCAATCTATTGGTAAAGATGGCACAAGGTGGCAGTTTATGGCCAAAGTTGGCAACTGTCGGCATACGCTGCGACAACGACAGACGACCTCAAAACCCTTAATTTTAAAGGAATCCGGATGGAGGCGGAGGTGGGAATCGAACCCACGAATGACGGTTTTGCAAACCATTGCCTTACCACTTGGCGACTCCGCCGTTAACCCGGCGCGGGACGGACTGGTTACGTGCTTCGGATACTTCTGTCAATCATTGGATTTCT
>JBPOGC010000010.1:0-32342 GCA_051251795.1 Luteolibacter sp.
CCGTATTGGGTTTATGTTCCTCCGACTGCGGAGAGGATGCTTTGGGCGACCTCTTCCTTTGGAGCAGTAGCCGGGACTGGAATCAGTTTTCCTACAGCCTTGTAATGGTTGATCACAGGGAGTGTGTGCTGGGTAAACTTCTGGTAGCGGTTGTGGAAATTTTCCTTACCATCATCGGCGCGGCGACTCGCGGGCGCTCCACACTTCGGGCAGTCACTGTTCGCGTTGAGTTGTACGAACTGACCGCTCCAGTGGCAGGAGGGGCACTCGACACGGCTGGAAATCCGGTTGAGAAGCTCTTCTTCCGGTACTTCCAGGGAGACTGCAAAGTGAATGTCTAGGCTATGCGCAGCAAGCCAGGCATCGAGAGACTGGGCTTGGGACAGGCTTCTTGGGTATCCATCAAGAACCCAGCCAGTTTCAGGCGGGTGCTGTTCAAGCCAGTCAATCAGGATGGGCGTGATCAGATCGTCCGGGACATAATCACCACGGTTCAAATATTTCTCCACCTCAAGACCCAGAGGTGTTTTCCGCTCTACGTTTTTACGAAGAAGAGCACCGGTGCTCAGGTAGCGGAGACCGAGTGATTCCGCCAACTTGCGCCCCTGGGTTCCTTTTCCGGAAGCGGGAGGCCCTAGGAGCAATATGCGCATGTTGGCGAGAACTTCGGGTTACGCTTTACCGCTATTGTAAATGTAAGCAGTGATACCCAGAACGATGAGAATCGCGGCGACTACCAGCAGATATACGATAACATTCTTGGAAGCAGCGTTGTTCTGGTTTCCAAGGCGATCGTAGCGACCTTTGATTTTTCCTTTCCTGAGGAAGCCGTCGTAGTGCTTCTGGATGAGGTGAGTTTCGACCTGGCGCATGACATCAAGGACAACACCGACCATGATGAGGAGCGACGTACCACCAAAAAAGTGGAGCACGAGCGATCCCGGTGGAAGGCCAACAAGCTCACCGATGAGAGCCGGAAGGAAGAACAGTAGCGCGAGGAACAGCGCACCGGCGAAGGTGAGGCGCGTCATGGTGAAATCCAAGAAATTTGCGGTCGGCTTACCAGGGCGGTGACCCGGGATGTAACCACCGTTGCGTTTGAGATCCTCAGCGATCTGCGAAGGCTGAAACATCATTGCGACCCAGAAGTAGGAGAAGAGGAAGATACCGACGCCACCGAGAACGTAGTAAGCCATGCCTCCACCTACCAGTTCACCGTAGAGTTTCGTAGCCCACGGGGATGTAGGGAAGAACCACTGGAGCATCATCGGTGGCAGGGAAAGAACCGCTGTGGCGAAGATGATCGGCATAACACCTGCGTAGTTGACCTTGAGAGGAAGATACTGGGTCTGGCCGCCCATTTGCTTGCGGCCGACAACACGCTTTGCGTATTGAACTGCGATTCTCCGTTGCGCCTGGGTGATGGCAATGGTGCCAGCTATGACAACAAGAAGTAGCATGATCATTACGACCATCATGATGGCTTTGAACGGGTCACCATCGGTGAAGTATGTCCATGCCTGGATGAGTGCGCCGGGAAGGGCGGAAATGATGTTCACCGTAATGATGATGGAAATACCGTTTCCGATGCCTTTGTCGGTGATCTGGTCACCGAGCCACATGAGAAGGATGGTGCCAGCCACGATGGTAAGGACTGTAAGAGCGAACCATATCGGCGTCGCGTCGGGAACGAGGGTTCCGAATTTCTCGATACCGGATAGATATGGAATGTTTTCCGGAACGGTGAGCGACTTCGCGAGGAAGAAGCCCTGAACCAAGGCAATGGCGATGGTGATGTAACGAGTGTATTGGGTGATCTTCTGGCGACCGCCATCCTCACGTGCAAGACGGGAGAACTTCGGGACGATGGCCGTCATGAGCTGCACCATGATGGATGCCGAGATATAAGGCATGATCCCGAGGGCAAAAACGCCACACTGGGTAAGGCCACCACCTGAGAAAACAGTAAGAAGGGCTGTAACGCCGCCGGACTGGGTCGCGTCCTGTTTTGCAACATCATCGAGCCACGCCTTGATCACGGTGGCATCGACACCCGGGAGGGTGATGTGCACGCCGAGGCGGACGATAATGATGATAGCCAGGGTGAATAGGATGCGATCCCGGAGTTCCGGGACTTTGAATGTGTTCGCAAATGCTGAGATCATAAACTTGAAACTGTAAATTCTAAACTCTAAGGGTCGCGTCCGAGCCGGGTTTTGTGGCGAGTTGGACGTTTGGTTTAATCGCGCGGAAAGGAAGCGGCAAGGCTTCCTTTCCTCAAATCAGGGTCATTCTTCCTGGCGTGCGATCAAGCTTCAGGAGCGTCCTTCTTCTTGTCAGCCGGTGTCCGTGTTTTCGGAGCCGGATCGGCGAAGCTGCCACCAGCTTTCTCGATCTTCTCACGGGCGGTTTTGCTGACTTTGTGAAAGACTACTGTGTAGGAGTTTTCCACTTCGCCGTCGCCGAGGAGTTTGATCTTGTCCGAAGGGCCGTTTACAAGGCCGCAGGCACGGAGTGCTTTTTCGTCGACGGTGTCGCCAGCTTTGAAGCGGCTGTCGAGGTCGCCGACGTTGACGACGTTCCATGTATAGCGGAAGTCGAAGTTATTGAAGCCGCGCTTCGGAAGACGACGGTGAAGCGGCATCTGGCCACCTTCGAAACCAACGCGGGTACCGCTGCCGGAGCGAGCTTTCTGACCCTTGTTGCCTTTACCGGAGGTTTTACCGAGACCGGAGCTTTCACCAGCACCAAGACGCTTTATGCGGTGCTTGGAGCCTGGGTTTGGCTTGAGATTGTTGAGTTCCATTTTTTCTATTTGGATAATGATTGTTTAAAAATTGGCAGGGCGGATGAACTCCGCCGTTGCCTTTAGATGGCTTTCTCTTTTTTCTGCTTACCACGTGATCCGAGGATCTGGTCGCGGGTGCGGACGGAGGAAAGTGCTTTGAGCGTAGCTTTGACTACGTTCGCGTGGTTGGAGGATCCCATGGACTTCGCGAGGACGTCATGGATGCCGACTGCTTCGCAGACAGCGCGGACACCGCCACCGGCGATGATTCCCGTTCCCGGGGACGCTGGCTTGAGAAGAACCTTGCCACCGCCGAATTCAGCGTAGATCTCGTGAGGGATGGTTCCGTCCACGATGTTCATCGGCTTGAGAACCTTGCGGGCTGCTTCGCTTGCTTTGCGGATGCAGTCTGCGACTTCGTTCGCTTTGCCGAAGCCGAGGCCGACTTTGCCCTTCTTGTTCCCGCAAACTACGAGAGCTGAGAAACTGAAACGACGTCCGCCTTTCACAACCTTCGCACAACGGTTGATGAAAACGACTTTTTCGGAAAGCTCGTTGCCATCGGCATCGGTAGGAGCGGCGCGTTCTTCACGACGTGGGCCGCCGCGTCCGCGGCCGCCACCGCCGCCGAATCCGCCACGGTTTCCACCACCGCCACCGCCCTGGTAACCACCACGTTGCGGAGGGCCGGATTGTGCCGCAGCAGGAGCTGCGGGTGAGGTTGCTGGTTTTGGGGTCTCTGTAGCTGCCGGAGTAGCTGGGGTGGCCGGAGTTTCGGCAGGAGTATTTTCTGGAGTAGTAGCCATGTGTCGGGGAAATTAGAATTTGAGGCCGGCTTCGCGGGCAGCGTCGGCAAGAGCTTTCACTTTGCCATGATATAGGTGGCCGCCGCGGTCAAAGACAACGTCGGAGATTTTGGCTGCTTTCGCACGCTCGGCAACAAGCTCACCGACTTTCTGTGCGGTGGCGATGTTGGAAGCGTTGCCCTCGAAGCTCTTGTCCATAGTGGACGCGGAAGCGAGGGTTTTGCCTTCGGAGTCGTCGATCAACTGCGCGTAAACGTGCTGGTTGGAGAAATACACGGCAAGGCGTGGGCGCTCGGAAGTGCCTGTGACCTTGCGGCGGATGCGTTTGTGGATCCGCTGACGGATGGATTTGCGTTGGATGATGCTCATTTAACGGAGATGTTTTATGGTTATTTACCGACGCTTTTGCCTTCCTTACGGCGGACTTTTTCGCCGACGTAGCGGACACCCTTGCCTTTGTAAGGCTCCGGTGGATAGAAGCCACGAACTTCAGCGGCAAACTGGCCGACGAGTTGTTTGTCGATGCCTTCTACCTTGATCTTGGTGTTTTCTTTCACCGTGACAGTAAGGCCGGATGGGATCGGGTGGAGGAGAGGGTGCGAGCGGCCGAGGGAAAGATCGAGATCCGATCCTTTCACAGCTGCACGAAGACCGACTCCGTGGATTTCAAGATCCTTGGCGAAGCCTTCGGAGACGCCGGTGATCATGTTGTTGACGATGCTGCGAACCGTGCCGTGAAGGGCGCGGTGTTCGCGTTGCTCGGAAGCGCGGGAGACGACAACTGTGCCTTCCTCGGTTTTGAGTGTGATTCCTTTTGGGACGCTGAAGTCGAGTTTGCCTTTCGGGCCTTCGACTTGCACGTTGTTACCGTCAACATTGACGGCAACCTTTTCAGGAAGAGAGATTGGTTTGAGTCCTACTCGTGACATGGTGGTAGCTTTCTAAAATTAGGGGTTACCAGATGTTTGCGAGGATTTCTCCTCCGAGCTTCTGACGTTTGGCGGATGCGCCGGACATGACACCTTTCGAAGTGGAAAGGATGGCAATGCCGAGGCCGGACAGGACGCGTGGAATCTCCTGGGAGCCAGCATAGCTGCGGCGGCCAGGTTTGGAGACGCGTTTGAGATCGGTAAGGACTGGGCGGCCGTCGACGAATTTCGGGCTGACTTTGAGCGTCTTGCGCTCGCCTTGGATGACCTCGTATTTCCAGATGTAACCTTCTTGTTGAAGGATCTCGGCGATATCAGCCTTGATCTTGGAATACGGTGCGGTGAATTCCTCGTTTCCAGCGCGCGCGGCGTTTTTGAAACGTGTGAGGAAATCGGAGATTGGATCTGTGAGAACTGCCATAATGGTATTTCTTTAAAGTAATAAAAAGGGGTTATGCTGTGGCGAGATCCTCAGCTTTCTTCACCTCGCGGAACGGCATTCCGAGGGCGCTAAGGAGTTCACGGCCTTCGTTGTCCGTTTTTGCGGAGGTAACGAAGATGAGGTCGAAGCCGATCTGGCGTTTCACTTGGTCGAGTTCGACTTCAGGGAAAATGGTCTGGTCGGAGATACCACATGCGTAGTTGCCACGGCCATCGAAGGATTTCGGAGAAATCCCGCGAAAGTCCCGGATGTTGGGAGCAGTGACGTTAATGAAGCGATAAAGGAATTCCCACATCTGCGCGCCACGTAGAGTGACTCGTGCGCCGAGTGGCTCACCTTCACGGAGCTTGAAGTTCGCAACCGCCTTTTTGGAGAAAGTGATGGAAGGCTTCTGGCCGGTAATCTTGGAGATCTCTGCGACGGCATCGTCAACTGCCACTTTGCGGTCGGGAGCTTTTCCCATGCAAGTTGTGACGACGATTTTTTCAAGTTGAGGAACCTGATGCGGATTGGTGTAGCCGAGCTTCTCTTTGAGAGCAGGGATGACCTTATCTTTGTAGTGTTGTTGTAATACTGGAGTACTCATGGTTTCAGCGGGTCAGCGCGTGGTTAATGTGACGCTTAAGCGCGGGCGGCCTGTGAAGGCTTAGCCCAGTTTCTTTACATTGGAAATATGGATCGGTGCATCGACAGTCTTGAGACCGCCTTCGTCACCTTCTGAAGGGCGAGTTGCTTTGGTAACCGTGCGGCCACCTTCAACAACGACCTGGCCTTTGGCAACATTGATGCTGAGGACTTGGCCGGTTTTGCCTTTGTGGTTGCCAGCGATGATCTGAACGTTGTCGCCTTTTTTGACGTGTGTCTTGATGGAGCTCATTGCGATGGGAAAGTATGAATTAGAGAACCTCTGGTGCGAGGGAAACGATTTTCATGAACTTCTTTTCACGAAGCTCACGGGCGACAGGGCCGAAAATACGGGTGCCGCGTGGGTTGTTGTCCTTGTCGATGAGAACGCAAGCGTTTGAGTCGAAGCGAAGAATGGAGCCGTCAGGACGGCGGACAGGGAAAGCTGTGCGAACGATGACTGCCTTTACCACTGAGCCCTTCTTTACAGAAGCGGTCGGGATGGAGTCACGAATGTGAGCGGTGATGACATCGCCGACGCGTGCGGAGCGGGTGCGCTTGCCGAGCACGCCGATCATTTTTGCGGTGCGAGCGCCGGTGTTGTCAGCAACGGCGATTTTGGATTCCATTTGGATCATGGCGGTAGAGGAAAAGGGGTTGGATTAGTGGGAGAGGACTTCCTCGAGCGCCCAGCGCTTGAGCTTGGAAATCGGCTTGGATTCGACAATGCGGACGCGGTCGCCGATGGCGGCTTCCGATTTCTCATCATGCACGTAGTATTTCTTGGAGCGCTTGACGATTTTGTTGAACTTCGGGTGGGGAACGCGGGCGATGTGCTCGACGACGATGGTTTTCTCCATTTTATCGGAGATAACGATGCCCACACGGGTCTTGCGTTTGTGTTGAACCGCCGGTGCGGCTTCCTGTGATGATTCGCTCATGATGATGGATCGGTTGGTTGGAGGGGTCAGCTTGCGCTTAAGCCTGCTTGGAAATGGTGAGGATTTGTGCGATCTCGCGGCGCACTTGCTTGAAGCGAGCCGGGTTCTCTAGGGTTCCTGCCGAGCGCTGGAGGCGCAGGTTCATGGATTCCTGTTTGAGGTCGAGGAGGCGTTTGGTGCGCTCGTCAGCAGAGAGTTCGCGGATGTCTTTGGCTTTGGAAAGTGCCATGGTCGTATTCAGGTAAAGAGGTTATTGGTGAGGATTGCGTGCCACGAGACGTGTGCGGAAGCCGAGTTTGTAGGATGCGAGACGCATTGCCTCTTTTGCAGCGGATTCCGGGACACCGGCTACTTCGAAAAGCATGTTGCCAGGACGGATGACTGCTACCCATGTATCGACAGCGCCTTTACCTTTACCCATCCGGGTTTCAGGAGGACGACGTGTGATGGACTTGTGTGGGAAGACACGGATGAAGGTTTTACCCTTACGTTTGAGCGAACGGTTGATCGCAACCCGGCAGGCTTCGATCTGGCGTGTTGTGAGCCAAGCGCGATCTAGGGTCTGAAGGCCGTAGTCACCGAAGGCGACTGTTGTGCCGCGCTGAGCATTTCCGGCGCGTGATCCGCGGAAGCTTTTGCGGAACTTGGTTCTTTTGGGCATCAAAGGCATGACTTATTTCTCCTTATTAAATTAATTGTTACTGAAAAGGGCGTATTATGCGGAAGGAGCCGGAGTGGCTGGCGCAGAAGCGGCTGGCTGTGGAGTTTGAACGGCTGGTCCGCGATGTTCCGGACGGCCACCGCCACCTTGACGGCGGTCACCACCACCACGGCGATCGTTACGACCACCACGATCTGGGCCTGGCTTGCCATCGTCTTCTTTCTTATTGATCCAGCACTTCACACCGATGATCCCGTATGTAGTGCGGGCTTCTGCGAAGCCGTAATCGAGAGGAACACGGAGAGTCTGGAGAGGCACTTTGCCTTCACGGTAGCTTTCAGCGCGGGCGATGTCAGCACCACCAAGGCGGCCACCACAACGAACGCGGATGCCTTCGGCACCGAATTCCATGGCTGTCTGGATGGAGCGCTTCATGGCGCGGCGGAATGCGATCCGGCGCTCGAGCTGAATGGCGATCTGCTCTGCGACAAGCTGTGCGTCGAGCTCAGGCTTGCGAATTTCGAGAATGTCGAGTTTCACTTGGGAGTCCTTGCACATCTTCTGGACGTCATTGGTCATGATCTCAATTTCCTTGCCCTGGCGGCCGATGATGAGGCCTGGACGTGAGGAGTGGAGAGTGACGCGGACGCTGTTCCAAGCGCGCTCGATAACGACGCGGGCGAGACCTGCGTTCACCAGTTTGTTCTTGAAGTAGCCACGGATTGCGAGGTCTTCGTGAAGCTTGGTGGTGTAGTCTTTGCCCTTGGCATACCATTTGGAGCGCCAGTCTTTGTTGACTGCGAGACGGAAGGCGATCGGATTTACTTTTTGGCCCATGGTGTTAGGTAGAGGTAGTAGTTAAAATGGATTATGCTGTGGCAGCTTCTTCTTTAGGAGCTTCCTCAGCTGGTGCTTCAGGAGCCTTTTTCTTGGCGGCAGCTTTCTTAGGAGCGCGCTTTTTCTTTTCTGGAGGAGCACCGACGAGGGTGATGGAAATGTGTGAAGTGCGCTTGATGATGGCACCTGCGGAGCCTTTGGCACGTGGCTTGAAGCGACGCATTGTCGGGCCGGCACCGATGACTGCTTCCTTGATGATCAGGGAATTCGCATCGAGATTGAAGTTGTTCTCCGCGTCAGCGATGGCTGTCTTAAGAGTTTTGCCAATGAGAAACGCAGCCTTCTTAGGAGTGAAAGTGAGAATATCGAGGGCGTTGGAAACAGGGAGACCCTGGATTTCGCGGGCTACGTCGCGCGCTTTTTTAGGCGAGAGACGGACAAATTTTGTGATGCTGGTGACTTCCATGATCGTTGGAGTGTTTAGAGAGAGGTTTGGAGGAAACTTAATTCTGTGTAAGAAGGATGGCGGTATCGCCAAGGCTAGGTGTGATGTCTTGAGTTTTAAGCTCTTCCACGAATGCGCCAGAAATGCCGTTGCGGACATCCGCGAGGATGGCCTTTCCGTATTCCTGTTGTCCGTGGAGAAGGCGGAATGTCATTCCGATTCTGGCTCCCTGGGTTTCACCAAGGTTGAGAACCAACATGCCGCTTTGCTGATCGAGACTGACGATCCGCGCCTGCTGTAAGTTGCCGGTGCGAATATCGGGAAGGGGCTTTTGGCGGAGTCCGGAGACAGAGTCAAGCTCTCTCATCGCGGTTTCCACTCTTAATCTTGCATCCGGATCCGAGACGACAGCCTGACGGATGTAGTCCTGAACGGTGGATGAAAGTGAGGCTGCTGCGGCCTCTAATTTTGATATGCGCTCGTTGGCAAGTTCCAGATCGGCAGCTGCCTGGATGAGCCGGTCATCACCACCATCAAGGAGGTTCTTACCTAGCGCCTCGAGACCGACGCGAATCTTGGCGAGCTGGTCGCTGGATTCTTTTTCGGCTTTGTTCGAGGCAACGAGTGCGGTTTGCAGATTCTGGTTCTGCTCCTGAAGCGTGGAGACGATGTCTTCCAGCTCTTCCACTGTCGGGCTGTTCTGCGCCTGGCACGGCACGACCATGGCCAGCAGTCCGAAGACGGCGGCGAGAGATCGTGTATGACAGGTGTTGAACATTTACGAGAGAAGGAGAGAAATTGAATTACTTCTTACCGATACCGCCGTGTGCGCGGAAGATGCGGGTAGGAGCGAATTCGCCGAGTTTGTGGCCAACCATGTTTTCCGTGACGTAGACAGGAACGAATGTCTTGCCGTTGTGCACGGAGAAGTTGTGGCTGACGAAGTCAGGAGTGATCATGGAGTTGCGGGACCAGGTCTTGATCGGCTTGCGATCGGAACCTGCTTCTGCGACGGCATCGATCTTGGCGAGAAGCTTCTGATCGACGTATGGGCCTTTCTTTAGGGAACGTGGCATAGGAAAAGTTGTGTTTGGTTTCTAAAAAAGGATTACTTGGCACGCTTGTGGCGTGACTCGACGATGAAGACGTTGGTGGTCTTCTTCTTGTTGCGGGTCTTCTGACCTTTGGCGTGACCCCATGGGGAAAGAAGGTGCTGACGTCCACCACCGGACTTGGATTTGCCCTCACCACCACCGTTCGGGTGATCGACTGGGTTCATACACATACCGCGGACGGTCGGGCGGATGCCCTGCCAGCGTGAGCGGCCTGCTTTTCCGGAAACTTCGTTTACGTGATCGCGGTTTCCGACAACACCGATTGTGCAGTAGCAATTCTCGTTGAAGCGGCGGATCTCACCGGAAGGCATTTTCACGAACGCCCAGCCACCATCGCGGGAAGCGAGGACAGCGGCCTGTCCTGCTGCACGAGCGACTTTGCCGCCGTTGCCCGGAATGAGCTCGATGTTGTGAATTTCCGTGGAAAGTGGAACTTCGCCGAGTGGCATTGAGTTACCTACTTTAGGGGCGACCTTGGCTCCGGAGATTACCTTGGCACCATCGGTGAGACCGGCTGGAGCGAGGATGTAGGATTTCGTGTTGTCCTTGTATTGGATAAGGGCAATGCGGCAGGTGCGGTTCGGATCGTATTCGATGCCGATAACGGTTGCCTCCATGTCGCGTTTGTTGCGCTTGAAGTCGACAAGACGGTAGTGACGCTTGTGACCACCACCGATGTGACGTGTGGTGATGCGGCCTGTGTTGTTCCGTCCACCGGAGCGCTTGAGTGGCTTGAGAAGGGATTTCTCAGGCTTGCTCTTTGTGATCTCGTCGAAAGACGGGAGCTGCTTGTAGCGACCGGATGGTGTGACTGGATTGAAAGTTTTAAGTGGCATGGCTCTGTAGGTATTTGTGGCTATGGGCGTGAGTGCTCGTTAGCCGGGAGCTTAAATGAGGTCGATGGTTTCACCTTCCGCGAGGCGGACGATGGCTTTCTTGTAACTTGGAGTGGTTCCTTGGTCTGCACGACGCTTACGACGGATCTTACCGGCGTAGTTTGCGGTGCGGACGCTAACGACTTTTTTGTCGAACACGGTTTCCACGGCTGCTTTGATCTGAATTTTGTTGGCGGAACGATCCACCTCGAAGACTACCTCGTTGTTCTGCTCCTGGAGCATGGAGGCTTTCTCGCTAAGGCGGACGTTTTTAATGACCTGGTAAATGTCGTTCATGGTCGGAAGTGTTTTAAAGGATTAAGCAGTGCGTTGGGCGAGAACCTCTACGGCATCGCCGACGAGGATGATGACCCGTGAGAGGAGGAGTTCCTCAACGTTGAGATCGGTGGCGGTGACGAGCTGTGTCCAGGAAACGTTGCGTGCGGCAAGTTTGGTGGAGTCATCGAAGTTTCCGACGAGAAGCACGCGGCGGTCTCCGTCGGTGAGATTTTTCAGCTCGGAAAGGAAAGTCTTGGTCTTGCCATCGGAAATGGCGAAGGAAGGTGCGGTGAAAACTTTTCCGGCACGGGTGAGATCACCCATGGCGCGGCGGAGAGCAACCTTACGAGTGGAACGGGTCACGTGCTTGTCGTAAGAGCGGTTGCGTGGGCCGAAGACGACACCACCACCGACAAAGATCGGAGCTTTGTTCGTTCCGTGACGGGCGTTACCGGTGCCCTTCTGTTTATACATTTTCTTGTTACTACCGCTGACTTCGCCACGGGTCTTGGTGTGGGCGGTGCCGGAGCGGCGGTTTGCGCGGTATGCGGTGATAAGGTCGTGGACTGCTTGGCGGCCTTTGTCCTCGCCTAGGAGGACGAGTTTGGCTGCTTCTGCATCTGCTGCTGTGAAGGCTGTTGCGGACATGACGGAAAGTTTCTTTTAAAAATTAGGGAAAAGGGGAAGCTGTTTAGCTTACTTCTTTTTTGCAGGGCGGATCGTGAGGTAGGCACCTTTGGCACCAGGAACGGATCCGGAGACGAGGATGACACCATCTTCTTCGCGGACGGCGATGACTTTGAGGTTCTGTGTGGTGGCTTTGACGGTACCCATGTGACCGGGCATCTTCTGGTTCTTCCAGACGCGGCCTGGAGTGGAACCGGCACCAATGGCACCAGTCCGGCGGTGCATCATGTGACCGTGGGTGTTTTTCAAACCACCGAAGTTGTGACGCTTGTAAGCACCTTGGAAGCCGCGACCGATTGTGTTGCCGATTACGTCGACAAACTGGCCAGCTTCGAAAGTAGCCATACCGGTGTGTTCCGCAGGAAGTTCAGCGCCTGCTTCGAAGCGGAATTCCTGAACCATACGCTTGGGAGTGGCACCGGCTTTCTTGAAACGGGCGAGGTCAGGCTTGTTGACGCGGAATTCCTTCTGGTCGTCGAAACCGACCTGAACAGCGGAGTAACCGTCAGTTTCAGGGGTCTTGGATTGAAGGATGGTGTTTCCGGTAACGTCGATGACGGTTACAGGAATGCTGGAGCCCGCTTCTTTATCGAAGATACGGGTCATGCCGAGTTTTTTGCCGAGGAGTCCGAGTGACATTGCTAGAGAAAAGTTAAAAGTTGAGAGTTAAAAGTGATACGTCCTGCGGAAATCTATATGCGGATCGTGATGTCAACACCTGCTGGGAGGTTGAGCTTCTTGAGCTCGTCAACGGTGCGTGCGGTAGGATCGACGATGTCGAGCAGACGCTTGTGGGTACGAACCTCGAATTGTTCAGCGGACTTTTTGTTCACGTGAACGGAACGGTTGACACTGAATTTCTCGATGCGGGTCGGAAGTGGGATCGGGCCTGCGACGCGTGCGCCGGTGCGCTTTGCGGTTTCAACAATCTCGATGGCCGAGCGGTCGATGGCACGGTGATCAAATGCACGCAGGCGGATGCGAATTTTCTGAGCTGACATAAAACAGTAGGTTGGATTGGTTGTGAGATTGATTAAAAACTATGCGACACGGTCGACGGCGATTTCCTCGACGATCGTGTTCGGGACTTGTTCGAAATGAGAAGGGGTCATGGCGTATGAAGCGCGACCGGATGAAAGTGTGCGCACGGCTGTGGAGTAGCCGAACATTTCCTTGAGAGGAACGTTTGCGTGGACAACGGAGAAGGCTCCCTTGGATTCCATGCTCTGGATCTGGCCGCGGCGACGGTTTAGATCGCCCATCACGTCACCCTGGTACTCGTCTGGGGTGGAGACTTCGACATTCATGATTGGCTCAAGAAGGATGGAATCGGCGTTACCGAATGCATCGCGCATGGCGAAGATGGCGGCCATTGTGAATGCGTTCTCGTTGGAATCGACCTCATGGTAGGATCCGTCGAGGATTTCCACAGCCACGTCGATGACAGGATAACCTGCGATGACGCCATTGGTTGTTGCTTCGCGGCAGCCTTTGATGACTGCGTTGATGAAATCTTTTGGAATCGTGCCGCCGACGGTCTTGTTTTCGACGGTGATCCCCTTCCCTGCCTCGTTCGGCTGGACGGAGAGGATGACGTGGCCGTATTGGCCTTTGCCGCCGGATTGCTTGATGAGCTTTCCTTCGCCTTTGGCTTTCTTGGTGATCGTCTCGCGGTATGTAATCTGCGGGGCGCCGGTGTTGGCATCCACTTTGAACTCGCGCTTGATGCGATCGACGATGATCTCGAGGTGAAGCTCGCCCATGCCGGAGATGATGGTCTGGCCAGTGTCTTCGTCGGTTTTCACCATGAAGGTAGGATCTTCTTCGGAGAGGCGCGCGAGTGCGATGGCGAGTTTTTCCTGATCCGCTTTTGTGCGGGGCTCGACTGCCATGGAAATGACTGGCTCGGGGAAAGTAGGTGGCTCGAGGACGACGTTGTTGCCGTTGACGCTGAGCGTGTCACCTGTGGTGACGTTTTTCAGGCCGACCATGGCTGCGATGTCACCGGAGTAACAGGCGTCGATTTCCTTGTGCTCGTCTGCCTGGATGCGGATGAGGCGGCTGATGCGGTCTGACTTGCCGGTGCGTGGGTTGAAAACCATGTCGCCTTTTTTGACGACGCCGGAATAGACGCGGAAGAAGATGAGCTTACCGACGAACTTGTCTGCCCAGAGTTTGAAAGCGAGAGCGGTGAATTTCCCTTCGTCGGTGGTAGGGATGGTGATTTCAGTTTCCTCGTCGTCCACGTCCATGCCGATGGCAGCGGGAATATCGAGTGGGGATGGGAGGTAATCGACAACTGCGTCGAGAAGGTATTGAACGCCTTTGTTTTTGAAAGCGGATCCGCCAGCGATCGGGATGACCAGGTTGGCGCAAGTGGCGCGGCGGAGTGCCTGTTTGAGATCGGTCTTGGTGATCTCTTCTTCCATGAGGAACTTCTCCCCAAGGATTTCGTCGCAATCGGCGACTGTGGAAAGGATTTCAGCGTAAGCTTCTTTCGCGGTGGCGAGCTGAGTTTCGTCGAGCTCACGGATGGTGTAAGTGGAGCCGAACTTGTCGTCGTCCGAGTAGTAAACCGCTTTCTGGTTCACCACGTCGATCTGGCCGGTGAGGTTTTCCTCGGAGCCGATCGGGATGAGGATGCGGACTGTAGTAGCACCGAGCTTTTCCTGAATTTCGGAAACTACGTTTTCGAAGTTCGCTCCGGTGCGATCCATCTTATTAACGAAGACGATGCGCGGAACCTCATATTTGGTTGCCTGGCGCCAGACCGTTTCAGTCTGTGGCTGAACACCTGCAACTCCGCAGAAGACGACGATGGCGCCGTCCAGAACGCGGAGGGAGCGCTCAACCTCTGCGGTGAAATCAACGTGCCCTGGGGTATCGATGATGTTTACGCAGTGTTTCTCTTCGTTGTAGAGCTTGGCGATATCCTGCTCACCTTTCTGCCACCACTCGGTAGTGACGGCTGCGGATGTGATAGTGATACCACGCTCGCGCTCTTGCTCCATCCAATCGGTAGTAGCAGCACCATCGTGCACCTCTCCGATTTTGTGAATCATACCAGTATAGAAGAGGATACGCTCGGTGAGCGTAGTCTTCCCGGCGTCAATGTGCGCTGCGATCCCGATATTTCGGGTTCGCTCAAGCACATATGGCCGATCTGGATGGTTAACTTTCAAATTTCAATTTCCAACTCTCAATGAAGAGGCCGGATTCTTAGCGGTTTCTTAGAAGCGGAAGTGGGCGAAGGCGCGGTTGGCCTGTGCCATCTTGTGAACGTCGTCGCGTTTGCGAACTGTTGCACCTTGGTTGTTTGCAGCGTCCTTGATCTCATTGGAGAGAGCGACGTGCATTGGAGTGCCCTTGCGGTTACGAGCGTAACCAACGAGCCAACGCATTGCGAGGGACTCGGAGCGATCCGGATCAACTTCGAGAGGCACTTGGTAAGTAGCACCACCAACACGGCGGGACTTAACCTCAACGCGTGGCTTGGAGTTTTCCACCGCACGGGTGATGACTTCGAGTGGATCAACAGTATCGGTGCCTTCATTGGCGCGGTCGATTGCTGCGTAGACGATGCGTTGGGCGAGCGAGCGCTTGCCGTCCTGCATGACTTTGGTGATGAGGTGGCCTACGACTGCGCTGTCGTAACGTGGATCGCGGCGATCCGGTTTGGTGAAGATTCTCTTGCGACGTGGCATGATGGTTTCTGATTAAGATTTTTCGGAAAAGGATTACTTCGCTGCCTTCGGCTTCTTCGTGCCGTATTTGGAGCGGGCTTGACGGCGCTTATCGACACCGAGGGTATCGAGCGAACCGCGGACGATGTGGTAACGGACACCTGGAAGGTCTTTCACCCTGCCGCCGCGAACGAGGACGATGGAGTGCTCCTGGAGGTTGTGGCCTTCACCGCCGATGTAGGCGATGACTTCGAATCCGTTTGTGAGGCGCACTTTGGCTACTTTCCGGAGAGCGGAGTTAGGCTTCTTCGGCGTCCGGGTCATGACCTGGAGACAAACACCGCGGCGTTGCGGGCAGTTGACGAGAGCTGGAGACTTCGACTTCTCGACTGGGACGTGGCGCCCTTTGCGAACGAGCTGATTAATGGTCGGCATGGTTTACTTCGTGTTTCGGTGGATTTGTCTTAAAAAGGAGGAGGGACAATCCGGCACGAAGACGGGGCTTTAATAAACCCGCAATCGCTTTTTTCCGGAGCTGCACCCGATAGAGTTCCCTGCTTGCTAGGTCTGACGGTAAAATTTAGATACAATCAGTCTTGCTGTGGGGGGCGGGACTTTAGTCATCAGGTTGAATGTGACAAGACCTTTCTATTCTTTTTTTTGAAAAAAATTTTATCTTAAGTAAATCAGGCGATTGCAGATGACCTAAGGACTAAAATGCAATCTTGATGACGGCGTTTTTGCAAATCGCACGACATACAAAACTCTAATTCTATAAACAATAGTGTTTTTTGCAACGGCACATCACCTGCGATACAGCTTCGTAATGAAAATCGGCCCCACCCATTTGAAACGTTATAAAGATGTAGCCTACCTTTTCCTGAAACATGGAAATGCGGAACTGGCAAAAATGGCCGGCTTCGATCCGGGAGAGGCTCCGGAAAGCGAAGGAAAGTCAGATGCGGAGGAACTTGCGAGAGATCTGGAAAAGCTCGGGCCGACGTTTGTGAAGATCGGCCAGTTGCTTTCCACACGGAGCGATCTGATCCCTCCTGCATATATGGATGCCCTCAGCAGGCTCCAGGATGATGTGGAGCCCGTACCTTATGAGGAAATCGAGGAAGTAGTCCAGGAACAGCTCGGGGTCAGGATTTCCAAAGCATTTGAGAGCTTTGACGAAAGACCTGCCGGAGCGGCCTCGCTGGGTCAGGTTCACAAGGCCGTTTTGCGAAGCGGACGCGAGGTGGCAGTAAAAGTTCAGAGACCGGGAATCCGGAAAGAAATCATAACCGATCTCGACAGCCTGCAAGAGATCGCCGATTTCCTTGATGAACATACGGATTTTGGAAAAAAATACGAAGTTGGGCGCGTGCTGGCGGAGTTCCGTGTGAGCCTGATGCGTGAATTGGATTACCAGAAGGAAGCCAAACAGCTAAAGGAACTCGCGGAAAATCTCACAAAATTCCCGAAACTGGTTATTCCGAGGGTCGTGGACGACTATAGCACGTCGCTTGTTCTCACGATGGATTATATATCGGGAACAAAGACCACCTCTCTTTCAGGCACCGTGCTGCAGGATCTTGACGGTGATTCGTTGGCTGATGAGATTTTCCGAGCATATCTGCAGCAGATTCTGGTGGATGGCTTCTTCCATGCCGATCCACACCCGGGAAATCTACTTCTGACCCCGGATCATCGCATTGCCATTCTGGATCTCGGGATGGTGGGAAGACTCAATCAACGCCTTCGCGACCAGCTAGTTCATCTTTTGGCAGGAATCAGCCATAATGATGGAATCCAGACGGCGGAGGCCGCAATGCGCATCGGCGAACTAAGGGAAGGAACATTCGAAAAAGGAAAATTCGTAAATGAGATCGAAAACCTCGTCGGCGAATCGCGCGGAACCGATCTGAAAGGCCTTCAGATTGGTGGCGTCGTGCTTTTGGTCATGCAAGCCTGTGCGAATGCCGGGATCCGGATTCCAGCCGAGATCAATCTTCTCGGGAAAACGCTGATGAACCTGGATCGCGTGGGAATTGCCCTCGCACCCAGTTTTGACCCTTCAGAGGCGATTCGGAGAAATCTGGAGTCCATCTCCGCGGCGCGAATCAAAGACAGCTTCTCAATCGCAGCGATCATGGGCACTTTGAGCGAAACGAAGGATTTTTTCGAAAAGCTACCGCACCGAATGAATGACATTCTTGAGCTCGCCTCATCGAACAAACTTCGGGTCAAGGTAGATGCAGTGGATGAGCAAAAGCTGATGAAAGGGTTTCAGAAGATCGCTAACCGGATCACACTCGGCCTAATCATTTCCGCCCTGATCATTGGCTCCTCAATGCTTGCTCGCATCGAGACAAGCTTTCAGGTTTTCGGTTATCCGGGGTTGGCACTGATTTTGTTCCTTATTGCGGCCGTGGCTGCCATCTGGCTGATGGTCAGTATTTTGTTCAAAGACGAATAATTTAGATAATTTGGCACGTCTAATGCTAATTATTTCATAAGCGATTCGACTGAGGAGCTGCAGGTTTTTGGGTTTTCCTGTGGCAGATCAGTCGAATCGCTTTCTTTGTCTTTTTCTCCATATCGCTCGGGAAATCCACAAGAGGGAAATCTGCAAATTCCCGGTTTCTACACTCCCCTGCCTCTTCTGAAAGAGGCCGGATCGAATTTCAATGGGTTCGGTTTACTATGATTTATCGAAAAAATCGTTCAATAAAAGCAAACAGACGAAAGATCTTAGATCTGCTCAAGAGGAAGCTCGGCCAGATCCCATGGCGTTGCACCGCACTCCACTGCCATCTCATTGAAAGCCTCAATTTCCGCCTCGGAAAAAAGCAAACCTCCCGCTTTCCCAACGCGCTTCGCCCAGTTTGCCTCGAGCTGGCCGGGAAGCAGGCAGTGCTCATTGCCATGGCCTAGAATGTCATCGATGACAGCCTTCACATTTTCTGGCTGGTTGCGGCCTTTTGCGAAAGCTCCACTGCTGATCGCATCCGGATGAATGACCTGGAAATAAAACGCCGGCGTCCGTTTCTCCCCTTCCGGAATCTCCCGGCTGCGAATTGTTGGCAGGCTCCCGCCGATGAAAGCACCCATAATCTCGTTAATCAGGCTCAGTCCATAACCTTTGTGCGCGCCAAAGGGCACCAGGGCATTGACCTCATTGGCATCAGTGGTCGGCTTTCCGTCCTTGTCTACAGCCGCGTTGGGAGGGAGCGCAACTCCTTCACGCTGGAACTGCTGCACGCGCCCCATTGCGATTACGGAAGTCGCCCAGTCGATCACGATCGGAAATCCTACTGCATCCGTAGTAGGAAACCCCCAGCTATGCGGATTTGTTCCGAGCGTTGGAAATTTTCCCATGAATGGAACCACTTCTGCCAGAGCGGCCGTGCAGTTTGTGTAGGCGATGTAGCCACGCTTTGCCGCATCCATTACGTAACCACCGCCCCAGAGGTAATGAAACGCATTATCCACCGAGACCTGGCCGATGCCGTATTTCTCAGCCAGCTCAATGGCGCGATCCATCGCATCGTAGGCTGTCGCCTGGCCCAGCTTCTTGTTTGCATTCCAGATCTCACTGGCCGCGAAGCGACACTCGACCTTTTCGATCTCAGCGTCGGGAGTACAGCCACTGGCCGCGCTACCGAAGAGGTGGTCAAGGTGCAGAGCCTTGATCGCATTGTGAGTGCGGATACCGTGCTCCGAAGCGAGATCGGAAAAACGGGCTGCTTTGGACGATTCATCAGCAGTGTAGCCACGATGAAGATAGGCTTTCGTGACTAGCTCGTTGTGCTGTGAAAAGGGAACGATGTGGAATGTTTCGGACATGATTTTTTAAATACCTGGAAATTTGAAATAGTCGTGGGCGTTCTGATAGCAGATGCCTTCAATGAGTTCTGTGAGCAGCTCCCTGTCATCGGGAATCAGCCCGGTCTCGACATCCTGGCCGATGATCCCACAGAGCAGACGGCGAAAATACTCGTGACGGGGAAAGCTCAGGAAGCTGCGTGAGTCCGTCAGCATCCCAACGAACCTAGAAAGCAGCCCGACGCTGGAGAGAACCTCGATCTGTGTTCTCATACCATCCAGCGTATCGACGTGCCACCACCCGGCACCAAGCTGCATTTTACCCGGCGTGATCCCATCCTGATAGTTACCCATCATTGTAGCGAGAGGATTGAGTGTTGCGGGATTGAGATGATAAAAGATCGACTGAGGGAGATCGCCATCAACAGTAAGGCTATCGAGGAACGCCACTAGCTTTCGCGTGACAGGTTCATCCAGTGTCGAATCAAACCCGGCGTCCGGCCCCAGCTTGCGAAACATTCCAGTATTCGCGTTCCGGATCGCACCAAGGTGAAATTGCATCGTCCATCCACGCTCGGTATTCCAGCGCGCGACGTGCTGTAGAATGTATGTCATCCATTGTTCGGATTCACTGGACGAAAGATTCTCCTCGCAACGCAGTTTCTTGAAAATCATTTCTGCCTGCGCATCGGAGCACGGAAGGAACGGGCAGCTCTCCAGCCCGTGATCGGTCAACCGGCAGCCGTTTTCATGGAAAAAATCATGCCTGTCCTTCAGCGCCGAAACAAAATCAACCGCCGTTTCCTGGCTCTTTACTGAAAGGCCTTCCGTCCACTCGTTCCATTTTACTACGTCTGTAGTAATCATCGCCTTGTCAGGACGAAACGTCGGGAAAATTTTCGTACGATGACCGCTTTTGTTGAAAGCAATGTGATGACGAAGATCATCCACCGGATCATCGGTAGTGCCTATTGCACTCACATTGAATTTCTCGCAAATTGCCTGAGAAGTGAAACCATCCCCTGCAATGCGCTCATTCGCCTTTTCCCAGATCGCATCCGCTGTCTTGGGGCTCAGAGCTTCTTCAATTCCAAAATATCGCCTCAGCTCCAGATGCGTCCAGTGGTGCAGTGGATTGCGCAATGTCTGTGGCACAGTCCGCGCCCAGGCATCAAATTTCTCTTTCGGTGATGAATCCTTGCCGGTGATGAGCGCCTCGGGAATCCCAGCTGCACGCATCGCGCGCCACTTGTAATGATCGCCTCCCAGCCAGATGTCAGAGAGATTGGAAAAGCCTACATTGTCAGCGATTTCCTGCGGACTGAGATGGCAATGGTAGTCGAGAATCGGCTGTAGATTGGCAACATCGTGAAACAGCCACTGCCCCGTTTTATTCGGGAGAAGAAAATTATCGTGTAGGTAACTCATTGATTGATGGACTTGAGAAAAACGACCGCGTTTTCAGTAAGATTTTCCGGTGGATCGACAATGTTTAACACACAGGTATCGTGCTCACCCTCCGGATCTTCCAGAGTCTCTAGCTGCGAATCCAGAAGAGCGGGGTTCATGAAATGATCAGTCGCCATGGCGCGCTCCTTGAGCCGTTCAGCGAGCAATTCCCGGCTACCGGAAAGGTGAATGAAACAAACTTTCTCGGCAGCACCACGCAACTTGTCCCTGTAAGCTTTCTTCAAAGCCGAGCAAGCAACGACAGAAGCCTTTTCCTTCCCGATCAGCTCGCAAAGGCTGTCCAACCATCCCACACGGTCTTCATCGGTAAGCGGCGTTCCAGACTTCATCTTCGCTTTGTTCTCTGCAGGGTGAAAGTCATCACCGTCAAAAAACGCACCACCAAGCTTCCCGGCAAGAAGCTCGGCAATCGTTGATTTTCCGCATCCGGAAACACCCATCACCACCACTGCGTCGATCATGGCTTGGCGACAATGTTCTCACAGCTTCCAGTTTTGAGGAAAGTCATGATGTTGTTTGCCGCTGTCCTCGCCATCGCACGGTTCGATTCAGTCGTGTTCGAGCCAATGTGTGGCGTAAGGAATATGTTGGGAAGTGTGCGAATGTCTTTTGCCGGGTCGACCGGGACATATGGCTCAGCCTCGAACACATCCAAGGCGGCTCCCGCAAGATGACCGTTGGTCAACGCATCGAAGAGCGCAGACTCATCCACCAGTGCGCCACGTGCGGAATTTATGAAAAAGGCTCCCTGCTTCATGCCGGAAAGAAAATCAGAATTCACGATGCGTTTCGTAGACTCCAGAACAGGCAACAAGGTGATCACAAAATCCGCGTCGGAGATCGCATCCACTAGGCTCGTAGTATATTCCGCGATTCCTGAATCCGGCTCGATGGTGAAGTCATCTCTCACATCCATAGCGATGACATGCATCCCGAGACCAATTCCCAGTTTCCTTGCCAGCCTCTGACCGATTCGTCCCGAGCCCAGGATAGCCACCTTGCGCCCGGCCACCTCGATACCCGGCTGAGGCGCCCATTTCCCGGCGACCATGAATTGGAAATTTGTGCCAAGCTTCCTTGCAAGAGCCCCGAGCATCCATACCGCATGTTCCGCCACAGCATTGTCCAAGACACCCGGTGTATTGCAGACAGTGATTCCGGCAGCGGTGGCTTTTTCTTTATCAATCGAATCGTGGCCAACGCCGTAACGGGAGATCACAGCACCCTCCGGCATCGCTTCGTAAAGCTCTCCGGTATATGGATAAATGTCTGCTATGAACCCCATTGTGCCCTCTGCCTTGATTCGTTCAGCAAGAAAGTCTTCTTTCTCCGCCACTGGCTCGAATACGAAGTCGGACTGTTCGCTATTGATCGCCTCGAAGGTATCAGAGGCTTTATTGTAAGATATTTCTGAAACTAGTATTTTCATGTCGTAAAACGCCCGACTGGGAGCTGTCACCGGTCGGATACTAGGACTTGTATCAGCCTTGAGAGAAAATGTTTAACGCTTATTTACGGGAAGCCGGATCACTTACACGACGGCTTGCCCCACATCATCCAGTCCCCGCCCCATTGTTTTCGAGCCACAAAGGGGCTCTTGATACTATTCATCAGAAAAACTCGGTCCTACGATTTGCGGAAGAAAATCTATCAAAACGGGGCGCCTAGGATCTTTCTTCGGATTCGCCCTTATGAAAACAATTCTCCTCTCCCCTATTTGACAAAAGATCCTTGTTTCATAAATTGACCGTTTCCCATACTTTACAAAGAGCGGAACAAAGCCTCCGTTCTCAGGGATGGAAGGGCGAATGAGCTTGAACCGTTTAGAAGGTACCAAACCCTTTGTGCCATTAATTTCAGCAGCAAGCGGCAAGGCTGTCAGGTTGATGAACTTAGTGCTGCCACCTGGAAAACTACCGATCGAGTCATCCAGCACTGTGATTGAAAGAGGCAGGTATCCAGGTTGCGTCTTGTTGGCTTCCGAATTGCGTTCAACGACCAGTAGAAGCCGTTTGCTCTTGGTTTTGATTGCGGTCTCACCGATCACTTCGTAACTGGCTTTTCCGTCCACCTCTTTCATACTGAAGAGCTTGAAAGTATCACTTACTGGAATCGGGTAATAATCTGTCCTTCGCTTACCAGTGAAATACAACTCCTTCGGACCTTCTCTGTCAGAGTAATATACCTTTCCTACCCCCAAGTCTCCCCAAACAAAGCAAGAGAATTGCCGAGACTCGGTCTCGTTCTGACCACGAACGCTAGTGAGGCCAATAGCTACGAAAAAAAACAGTTTCAGAATCCAGTTCATATATTTGAAGTCAAATTTCATCCTCTGAAAGCCAGCGAAAACCTACCACTTTGAATTTCCGACCGAAGGTCTTGTTTATCCCCTGCAGAATCGCTGAATCCTCCGGATTAATCCGTCCCGAAAAATCATGCGGATTAGCCATTGGCTCATCCCATGGATCATTTGACAAACTGTCGACATATTCCGGCACCCTCTGGATCGTTGCTTCGCAATACGCGGTGTTTAAGACATTTCCGGTTTTCGAGAGAGCGCTACCGTAGGCTCTGATTGTAAAAGTATCGCTCCTCGGCCTCATATGTGGCGCAAGTGGTAGCAGGATCTCAGCTTGGTTGATTTCTTTTGGCAGACCAGCAGCACTGTTGCGATCCTCACCTCCTTGAGCATAAACGAAATAGTTCATGGAAGAATCCCCAATACCTTCGTAGATGGGCGCTACGCCCCCTGCATTCGCAGCAATCGTTCCGTTGATTCCCGAATTCTGGATCGCAGCCTGAATTACACCTTCATGATTACCCATTTGCCTGTTCACAAAATCCGAGAGCCCCATGAAAGGCCCACGCTCCTTCACAAGGGCAACAATCTCAGTGGCAAGATTTGTAATCTGATCGTCATCCAATCGCGAAAAACCTGCCCAACCCACAGAGGCTAGATCTTCGTTGGCTGGCAAAACACTGCCAGGGAAAGGCGAACCATTTCCGTCCCCGTTACCGCCATCCGAATAGAGAATATCCATGTTTTTGTTCGATCTCAGAAGTGCTTCCCAAGCTTTTACAGAGGTCGAATTGATATTAAATGCACCTTCCAACATGGAATACGCAGCAAGTTTCTTATAACCGTCACTTGGGCTCCCCGAACCAGAGGGGTCAAGAATATCTACAATTTCCGAAGCGGATTTTCCAGCAACAAGAAGAGGTTGCAATGCCGGGTTCGCTCTCGCCTCCCGGTGGTCATCTCCGAAGAAATCCGTCAGCGTTTCGGTTAATGAAGCTCCTGATTCAAGTGAATAACCCGATGAATTGATGGTATAATATGGGGCAATACCCGAAAAGAAATAGCGGTCGAACAAGGTATCATTTACGAACCACGACAAATCCTGTGCAGCGTCATTCTCATTACCCCTCGGATCATCAATTGCTCCGTATGCGGAATCCACAGGAACAAACGGCGAAGACCAAGAATTTCCAACCGGATGGAATGGGTCGGTTGAGATGAATGATATATTCGCCTTTGAGAGTGAAGCCAAGGAGTGGAGCGGGCTGATAGGAATCACTGACAAAGGCACATGTTCCGATCCAGCCGTAGTATATGACGCACCCCAGAAGGCGTTCCTTTCCAACACCGAATACTCGATACCGTTCTGCAACAGCAACTCGTCTGAATTGTCACTGCACAACATGTTATAGACCTGATTGAACGCACACACCCGGTTCACTTCCCGCTTAACAATAGTGGGATTAGGATTGAAACGAGTGAACACCTCGACCGGATTAGCCCCTCCACCCTCCCAGAACGCCGGTTTCGTGAGAGAAGAAAGCAATCCAAAATAAATTTTACTATTTCCAATATCTTGGAAATCCACAGTCCTCACCGGCGTACTCTTGTAAGAAGTCTCCGTTTCCGGAGAGAAATACTCGGATGGCGATGCGTTCCCATTGGAAGTCTGCAATGCGTGACTAGGGAAGTTGAGATGCTGAAGCTCCTCACCGAAATTTCCGACTGAAGACAAATCTGATAAGCTCAGACTGCCGTTGGGAAGATACAGCTCATACTCATTCCTCATACCCGCCGTGTTGACCCCGGCACTATTTCCTAACACCCTGTAATAACGAAAGCCTATGATATCTCCATCCGCTGCATTGATAGGTAAACCATTGTTAAGATTCCGTAGAGTAATTCCTGAGTTTCCACTGAGTGTAAACCCAAGGTTCGACTCGCCCTGAGTACTACTCGGAGTGGCGATTACCACCTCACCAGGTTCCAGAACAATCCTTCCGCCAGTCTCACTCTTAATAAGGAAGGAAAAATCGCTTGTAGTCACATTTTCACCTATCGCCTCGAAAATCGAAGTATTGTATACCTCATTCGTAGAACCATTCGTTTTTGTTATTGTAATAGCACCTGGTAGGGCTTTGCTCATTTTCATGACCAAATTATCGCAGCTGATCCGGTGGTTGTATGGATTCCAAAGATAGAATAATATGTCCAGTCCTAGCACGACCTCTGTCCCTTCTGCCTTTACACTTATCAATGTCGTTCCACCAAGGCTGACAGGTGCATAGTTCGCCTTTGCAGGTCTTTGAATAAAGAGGTTACCAGAAACAAGGGGATCCGTTTCAAGATCAAACAAGGCGGTTCCTCCGTGGATGGATACCTTAGAACCCAGTCGTTCGCCCTGTGTCTCGTTTGGGTAATATGATCTTGCCTCAAGCGTGTAGTCTCCGCTAGTTCCGGATACATTTTTGTAGAGGTTTGCATAGTCTCTGATAGCCCACCATGTCGGCCCCCGCACTACTGCATCAGCACGCGGGATATCATTTGAGAACGGCTCTCCGGAACTTTTTGTATCACGATGTAAATAACGCGCCGCAACAGGCAGACCTCCAAGGGTCTCGGGCGAATCCAAGCGTTCCCCATTTCCGCTGGCAACAAACTCTCCAGTCTCACCGTTGAATTTGTTAGCGTTCTCCGCCTCCGCTGTGCCGTCCATTTCAAAAGCGAGACTAAGGTCACGCTGAAGACCTCCTAACTTTGTGTCCGATAGGACAGCATTGCTTTCCACACTGACATCGTGGCGATACCTTTTCAGCCAATCGTACTGACTCCCAGAATTACTATCCGCAAGGGGAAGATGACTCGCACTGAGAACCTTTTCCAAGTTCTGAATAAAGTCCTGCGTATTATCCAGAGTTTCATTGTCTGCCAGATTATACGCAGCAGACGTATCCTGGAACACTCGTGGATCAGCTCCCGGAGCCGAACTCAACCTAGCTGCCTGTGCCACTTCAGTACGGGTCTCACTAGTCTGATTCCATGAAATATCCGCTTTCACACCGTGATCTTCAACCCACCAGGCATAAGACCCTGTCTGCACCCCACTGGCATCCATTATGCTGATCTTGTCGACCGCTACATCATTGGCTTCCTGGACAGTGCCCACCGTGCCATCGAAGATTTTAAAGGAATTACTCAGTGTGACACTGGATGCGTCATCCTGCGCCAGCGAAGAATCATCACTACTGGAAACCAGCCACTTCACGAAGGTTTTGTTATCCGTCGGATCCGACGGATCAAACGTGGATGGATCATAAAGACTGCTGTCCCATACACCTACCCAATTCCGACGGTCGTCATTGCCCGAGGCGGGTAGCGTTAGATCCGCCGTAGCTGTAATCCGCTGATCATGTCCGGCAGCTTTCTGAAGCTCTCCCAACGCAATCATCATCGCCATGCGCGCATTGCTCTTCGCGATTTGTATCCCATCCTTGCTTCCTGACGAACGTAGTTCCACAGTGGCGAGACTCAGCATCCCGAGAGCGAGAACCAACAACAACACCATCAGGCTAATTGTTGCAATCAGCGCGAAACCACTTGGTTTGGACTTTCTAAGAAGGGGTTTCGTAAAAACGGAACTCTTGGGGAAATTCGATTCGTTCCCTGAAAGTTTCGCTGACGGAAAGCCACAGGCTTTGGTTTTTGGTGGGGTAGAGGTTTTCACGGCAATATGCTCGTGCTTGGGTTTGGTTTTTGGCGACCGGAGGTCAATCTAGGACTTAGCACTTAGCCTTCGACTATATTTTTATAATACAGGTTCCACCACACTCCGCCATCGTGTGTTTACAGGATACATTCAAACCCTCCTGCGGAAAGGCACGAAAACCCCAGAGTCTGGAAATCAAAGGCGCTAACGATCAGCGCGTTTCAGCTTCGAATCCGGATGTCAGACCGGTAGCCACAGAATCACTCCCCTACTACGAACTCCACGTTCTCAAGCCTCACAACGACAGTGTTAGGCCAGGACTGGTTGTTGTAAATGCGCTGAGCGCGCATCACGGAGACCTCAAGGCCTTCTGGCTTCTGCTCAAAACGGGACTGCACGTCAGCCTTCGGGTTGTATTCCAGCACCTTGTCATTCTGCCCGAGGATAGAAATCTTCGTACCATCAGTTGCCCTGAGTTCCTTCAAGACAATCTCCTTACGCTCCCCTTTCTTCCACTTGTTCTTATCGGTGAACTCGTTCAGGAACACATAGACGTATTTCCCATCCTTGGATTGAGAATAGTAAATATTCTCCTCACCGGAGACAACGCAGGGTCGGACATCGTGGATCGCCTCGTCATTGATGAACATCCACAGACCCAGTTCGCGGAAGACGCGCTCTTGCTCAAAAGGGATCTCACCAAACGGATCGGGACCGACATTGATCAAGAGGTTGCCACCCTTTGCACGCGTTTCGATCAACATCTTGATGAGCTTGCCACCGGTCTTGTAAACCTCGTTCGTCGGCTTGTATTGCCATTGGCTTCCCAGGGTGAAGCAAGACTCCCAAGGGCCGGGCATGGGTTCTTTGGGCAGCTTCTGCTCTGGTGTAGGCATCTCACCGCGGGTCACAATACAGTCCGGCTGAATCTCATGGATGTACTGCGCAAGCTTCTCCTTCTCACCACCATCGAAGAACACGACATCGATCGGCCCGTAATTCCCGAAAAGCTCGTCGAGCTGCTTCTTGTTATACACCATCAGATCCTTGCGCTCGGCACCGGTGCCGCCAACCCGGCGGATCTCCACACCAAATTCATGTTGAAAGTGAAAATCCTCCGGTGAAAAATAGTAACCGACCTTGATACCATGGCGGCGGCAGGCCTCCACGTATTCCTTGACGATATCCTTACCATACGGCGTGTTCATGATATTGAAGTCCGTAGTCTTGGTATCCCACATGCAGTAGCCGTTGTGATGCTTCGTGGTGAAGACCATGTATTTCACGCCCGCTATTTTGGCCGTTTCCATCCACTCATCCGGATCATAGCGCTTTGGATTGAAGGTTTTGGGGAGCTCGTTGATATATCTATCAATGTATTTGTCAGAAGCTCCTACCATTGAGTGGCTGATGACAGATCCAAGCTGCGCGTCCAGGGACCAGTGCACGAACATGCCAAGCCCCCAGTCCATGAATTCCTCTTTACGTTCGGGAAGATTTGCCAGTTTCCCATCATTTTCCTCCACAATACTGGCCTTGTCTCCGTCATTCAGGTGGCCGTCTTCAGCCGCTTTCAGGGGTAGTGAGGCTTGCAGTATGCAGGCCGAAAACGTAATGATCGCAGTATGTGTTTTCATGAATGTTCTGGGTTTGATGAACCTCTTTTCGCCGAGCAGTTGCATCCAACATAGGATGTTATATTTCTCCATATCGACGGACTATCCCGCGTTCACGGGATAGCCTTTTCCGCCAGTTTATGGATCGCTATTTGTGCTGGATCAATCAAATCTGGTCTCAAATTACCATGTCACGTGTTGTCAGTTGCCTGTTTGCTTTCATTTCCCTGGCGGCACCATGCTTTTGCGCCCCGTTGGCAAAAACCGATTCCACCGGGCTGTCACTGAATGAATTGAAAGCAGAGCTACAGAAAATCGACACGGAACTGGGGAAACTCGCGCGAAGTAGCTTTCTCGCAGGTGTCGGTGCAATCGGCTACCGTTCAGGATCAAGAGATAGACCGGATTCGCCGGAGTGGATCAAGGTGGAGTGGGAAAAAGAGGTGCCGATTGATGAAATCATCCTTGTGCCGACCCTTTGGCGCAGCTCGCTGAAAGGAGCCACCCCGGATGGGTTTCCTGAGGAGTTCCGCGTTTTGGCGGGGAAGGCAGGAGATGAGACCGGAGTGGAAATCGCCGCCTACACCAGGAAAGACAAGGCCGGCAAAGGAACGTCTCCCTTTGTGATTGATGGGAAGGGAGTCACCGCATCATGGATCATGGTGGATGCCTCGCTGCTTTCCATGCGCGGATATGACAACCGCTACATTTTGCAGTTTTCGGAAATCCTTGTTTTTCACGGGGAAACAAATGTGGCGCTTCTACAGAAGGTCAGCACCTCAACGGACTCAAAGGAGTTGCCCAATCCGTGGAATGACCACTTCGCAGTCGACGGCTTCGTTCCCTACGTGATGGATGCAGCAAGCGGCGAACAGAGTCTCGCCTTTGTGAGCAGAGCGTTGGAAGAAAGGATTCCGGTTTTTGAAATCGATCTCGGGCAGCAATACCCGCTTTCCCGCATACATATTCACGCCGTCGAGCAGGGAGACACGATTCCCCAAGCCTATCCCGGAGACTTCGGAATACCGCGCCTGCTAGTCGTCGAGGGCGCGAACCTGCCTGATTTTTCCGATGCCTTCCCCCTTGTGGAAATCCGGCAAAATTCCATCTATGAATGCGGCTCGATCATGATGCGCAATTTCCCGGAAAAGGCCTGCCGCTATGTCCGGCTTACCGCCTTGGAAATGAAGCCGTCCGTAGTGATGGATCAGGATGAAACAAAAATTGGGTTCGCCGAGATAGAACTTTTTTCAGGCTCCAGGAACGTAGCCATGGGGAAACCAATGAAGACCGATATCCTGACCAATTCACCGGAGCGCTCACCCGCCGCCCTCACCGATGGGCACCTGCTTTACGGCAATTCCCTACCGATCAGGGACTGGCTTCACCAGCTCACCCGCAGGGAGGCACTGGAGACGGCCAGGCCTCTCATTGTCGCGGAAATCAATCGCCGCTACGACAGACTGAAGCGCTGGCTCATCTGGCTTACGTGGCTGGCAACAGCCCTTGCCGCCGGGACTTTTCTGGTCATCCTCAACAGCAGGTTCGCCAAACACCGGGCGATCATCCAGACACGTGAAAGAATCGCCGCGGATCTACACGATGAGCTTGGCGCGAACATCAATGCCATCGGCCTGCTTGGGGATCTCGCAGAGCAGGCAACAGACTCCCCCGAGCGGCTGAAAATACTGTTGCGGCGCAGCCGGGCATTCACAGAACGCACTGCAGCGGCAGCCCGGCACTGTACGAACATCCTTGAAGCCAAAGGACTTTACGGCGATCTGGAGCAAGACATGCGGAACTCCTCCCGCCGGATCATGGCGGATCTGGAGCACGAGATCGAAGTCAAGGGCAGGGATGTCCTTGAAAGACTCGCCCCGAGAAAGCGGATCGACTTGTTCCTCTTTTACAAAGAGAGTATCACCAACATCATCCGCCACTCGGAGGCCACAAAAGTAACCACCCGGCTCATCGCACATCCCAAGCAAATCCGCCTGACCATAACGGATAACGGGCTCGGTCTCACGGAACAAGACGACGGCCAAGTACCCCATTCCCTGAAACGCCGCGCCAAGCTGATCGGAGCCAAGGTTTCCAGCGAACGCCCCTCCAACGGAGGCACCAGGATCCGCCTCAGCTTTGCTCTGAAACGTAGATATTTTCAAAAACCCAAACCACTATGGACAAAATCATCCGAATAATGCTGATCGAAGACAGCCAGCAATACACAGAGGCAATACGCATGGCTCTCGAGGAAGAGCCGGATCTCGACCTGAACGTCTGCTTTGGAACCATGGAAATCGCCCTCCGCAGTCTGAACCGCAAGACCGTACCGGATCCCGATGTAATCCTGCTGGATCTCAGACTGCCTGGCAGAGGCGGGCTGGAAGCCGTCGAAGACCTGCTGAAGCTGCTGCCTGAGGTGAAGATCATCATCCTCACACAATCCGATGAGGAAGAGGACGTATTGAAAGCCATCACACTGGGCGCAAGCGGCTACCTGTTGAAATCCTCCAGAGTAAGCGAAATTACCTCTGGTATCAGAGCCGTTGTCTCCGGAGGCGCTTCACTTGATACAAACATCGCCAAATTCGTAATCAAGTCGCTCAAATCCTACCTCCCTACCAAGGAGCTGGAGAGAGCGCTTTCAGAACGTGAATTGGAAATCCTGACTCTTCTCGGAGAAGGCCTGGTAAAAAAGGAAATCGCTGAGCGGCTCTCGATCGGCTACACAACCGTCGATACCCACGTAAGGCACGTTTACACAAAACTGCACGTCAGGAACGCGCCGGAAGCGATCGGCAAGGCATATTGCCTGGGGCTCCTCCACCCTACCGACTGAATTCCACCCAGTCCCTTCCACGCCGGGCGAGCAATGCCAATGATCCCGTCAGGAACATGGCGAACACACTTGGCTCGGGGACCAATGACCCCGCCATCACTGTGAAACTGCTGTTATTGTTATTGATCACCTGGAGCGTTTCACCCGATGTGTTTTTCCAATATACACCCGCATCAACAGCGTTCTGGATGGACGAGAAATTTTGGTAGTCACCACCATAAGCCGCGCTGAACGACCCGCCGGCAGCTACAAATTCAATGAAGTTCTCCACGCTCGAATCCAGACCCTGCACGCTGCCCGTAGTGCTCACACTGCCCCCGTTGATGGTGAAAGTCGTGTTTCGGGTACTCGAGGTATTCGTATACTCGAAGTCCAATCCCGTATCAAAAGAAAGCGCTCCGTCCGAGTTCACCAGAAAATTGTTGATTGTGCCGTCGTCATAACGGTTCAGATGTGAAAGGCCTAAAACACTAACGAGAACGTCGCTTTCCCCCAATCCGTCTCCAACGGTCAAAAGGGTGCGGGTTCCGGGAGTGTTCGACCAGAAGCTGCTATCCCTTCCACCCATGAAGAGCTCGTAAGTCCCCCCGCGGTTGAACTTCATTGTCGGACTATTCCCGTTTGGCCCGATGTTTCCGCCAATAAAGGGAAAGTCATCGAATAGATTCGGAGCCATCTCCCCGTCGAACACAATTGACTCCGTAGCGGTCTGGGTCAGCCCGTTGTCGTTCGTTCCATTGCCAGACAAACGATCCACCGGTATTAAGCCATCATCCCAGTTCCCTGTGTTTTCAAAACTCCCGTCTCCCGCGTTTCCATTCCAGGTATAAACTTGAGCAAAGCAGGCACACGGCGCGAAAATGCTTGTTAGAAATAAGAGAAGTCTCGCGGAAATCATATTAAAGCCTGGTTCCTGTCTTTCGGATGTAGGTGTGGCTCCCTAAAGACGAAAGTATCCGCATCAAAACAGAGCTAGGGTCTCAACTAAAAATCACCACACGTCAATCACAATCAATTGATAATCCGGCTTCCCGAAGCTTATTCCATGGCTTTGATGGAGCTTGTGCCAGTTATCGTCATAGGCCCTTCCATTTTGAAACTCATCTCCGCACCCGGCTGCGGCTCCAGCTCTCCCTGAACAACCATCTTGCCAACCATCTCGATGCTTAGATCACAACGGTGCTGCAATGAGCGGAAGAGGATGAAGTCACCATTCATTTTCACAGTCATTCCGGCTTCATCACCAAACCCCTCGGCAGTGATATTCAAACTGCCCGAAATCTTGGCACAGCTCTCTCCCTGGAATTCCTCTATGGATTCCAGTTTGAGCTCCATTTTGCCAATGGAGTTCTCCAAACCAAAAAGTTTGTCTCCGGAGCACTCCCATTCCTCCCCTACCTTTCTTGGGTTCGTTCCGTAGATTTTCGTATCGAGATCTTCGTTGAGCGAATCGGCGTAATCGGAGATTTTTTCCTTCATTTCCA
>JBPOGC010000100.1:0-10932 GCA_051251795.1 Luteolibacter sp.
CGATTTTTTTGAAGAGAGGCAGGGACGTTTGTCCCAAACGTCTGTTGTGCGGCTTTGTTCTGTCGGAGTGGTTTCGATCCGGATTGTTGAGATCGGCTCTGGTTGGTTTTTTGATTCGTTAGAAGCGGACGCTTGGGGATAAGCGTCCCTGCCTGTTTTGGTTTCCTGCCATTTTCTGATCCTAGGTGAAGGGGATTAGGAGCCAGGGGGTTAGGAGGACGGCATCGGCGAGGGTGCGGAGTGTGTTTTGGGAAAGTTTTTCCTGGAAGCGGAGGAGGAGGCGGAGGGCGATGGCGCTGAGGGTGATGGCGAGGAAGATCTGCCAGTGGGAGAAGTAGGCGAGGATCATGCAGAGGGGGATGAAGAGGGAGGCATTGGTGAGGTGGGAGATTTTTTCGGAGTGGGTGTTGGCGATGGATTTGTCGCCGTTGGCGAGATCGGCATCGTGTTCCCAGAGGGAGATCTGGATGCAGTTGATGGAGCAAATCGCTCCGAAGAGGAGGGTGGCGATGATGAAGATGATTTCCTCGCTGCCGAGTGATGAGAAGGAGTGCGGGGCGATGACGCAGCCGACGGCGAAGAGCATGCCGCAGAGAATTTCGCGGGGGATGATGAAGGTGAGTTTCTCCCGGATGCTGAAGCGGATGATGTAGTAGAGGGCGAGGAGTGCGGCGGTAGCGAGGCCGGTGATGAGGAGGGTGGAGGTGATGTTCTGTATGATTAGGGTGAAGTTTACTGCGCTGACGATGAAGAGGAGGGCGGCAAGGGGTTTGAAATGCGTTTTTGTGAAGCGGAGGCGGGGTGGGGATTGGCCGATGTTTTTTGCACGTATGGAATCCACGAGGCGATCCGCTAGGTAAATGACCCAGGCACTGAGGAAGAGGATGAGGTGGAAGACCGGAGGAAGGGTGATGGAGAAGGCTTTTGTGAAGAGGTATTGCCAGGTGACGGCGACGATGGGTGCGTCGAGGCCGAGCAGGTTGGGCCAGAGCCATGGGGGGGCTTTTTTGGTGGGGGAAGAAATCATGGTTTCGGCTTGCCGAAGGGTTGCTGAAAATGGGTGTGGGGCAAGGCCTGGCTGACGCCGGATATAAAAAAGCCCCGGAGGAAGCTTTTTGAGCTTCCGACCGGGGCTATTGGTCTCGATATGAAAATTTGATCAGTCGACCATGGTGACTTCACCTGTTTTCAGGGAATACATGGCACCGACGATTTTGATTTCACCGGCTTTTTCCATTTCGGCGAGGATGGGGCTGTTCTTGCGGATGTCCGCGACGGTGATGCGGACGTTTTCCTCTACGACTTTGTTCACGAAATCGATGTTCTTGGAGTTTTGCTGGTCTTCCGGGAAGTCGCCTTTGACTGCGTCCACTGCAGGTTGAATTTTGTCGAGAAGCTCGGTGAGGTTGCCCAGTTCCGCGTGATCGCAAGCGCCTTTGACTGCTCCGCAGGCTTCGTGGCCGAGAACCATGACTACTTTTGAACCGGCGAGTTTGGTTGCGAACTCGAATGAGCCGAGCATGTCTACGTTTTCGACGTTCCCAGCGACGCGGCCGACGAAGATGTCGCCGATTCCTTGGTCGAAGACGTTTTCAACGGGAACACGGGAGTCGATGCAGGAGAGGATGACTGCCTTGGGGTATTGGCCTTTGTTGGTGATCTCGATGTTTTCCTTGATGTTGAGAGGGGTGGTTTCTCCGGCGACGAAGCGTTGGTTGCCGGCCATGAGGTCTTCGAGGACTGAGTCCGGAGTCATGGCTTTCTGTTCGTCTGCTGTGACGGGCATCTGGACGGCTGCTTCTTCGGCGTTGGCGAAAGAAACGAGAGAGATGCTGGCGGCTAGAAGGAGGGATGGTTTCATGGTATTTTTTTACTGTTGTTCGATCCCGATACGATCAAGACCCGGCTTAAAATTACATGGAAGGGGCTTTCCGCAACTGATTTAGGAAAACTGGCTTCGGCTGGGGCTGAAGGGTTTTCGATGGGAGAACGTGGCAGTCTCTTCAGGCCGGGAAATTGCCTAGAAATGGCCGAGAATGGCCGAGGCTGCGATGATTGTCTGCTCGCCGGGGCGGATGGATTTTTTCCCGAAGGTGGCGGTGGGGAAGTCTGCCTGGAGGTTGGGAGTTCTGGAAGGGTCTGTGGTGAGAAAGGCGGTTTGCGAGATGCGGATGTGGCCTTGGCGGTGGTGGCCTCCCAGGGGATCGATGTAGGTGATCGGGAAGAATGTCTCTCCTTGTGAAATCTTTCCAGGGACGGAGGTGATGGTTACGAAGTGGCCTTGGATCGCGACCCATCGGGAGCCGCGTTTTGCGAACTGGCGGACGGATAGGATGGGGGGCATGCCTTTTGAGAGTGAGGTGGTGAGGTATGAATGGGTGTGGCGGAGGAGGGATTGCTGGGTGTCGGCGGGCTTCAGGAAAAGAGTTTGTTGGGAGAGCTGTGGGAAGCCGTGGGGGGTGGAGATTTCGTTGGCGACGTCGCGGAGATCCAGGAGATTGATGCCGTTTCTCGACCAGCGGGCACGACCGGGGAGCGAGGAGGATTCCCTCATGGCGGGACCGCGTGCGATGGAGCGGATGCGTTCGCGGTCTGTGAGGCCGGGTGGTTCTTCGGAAAGCTTTTTCCAAGAGGGGTTTCCGAAGCGGTAGGAATTCAGCAGGGCGGCTGGGCCGCAGGCGTTTCCGGCGAGATCGAGCTGGTTGAAGGGCTTTTGCTGGAGGTTTTCCGCCTGGTAGAGGGCTGGGGCACAGGCGGTGACAGTGAGAATGATGGCGGCGAGTAATAGGAGTATGCTACTCGGACGTTTGGCGGGTGTAGGTATCATTGGCGGGACGGAGGTCTCTTTGACCGCCCGAGAGTTGCACGGTACCGGTGATGTTCAAGCCTTGGGTGCTGCTGACAGGGATGGTGACGAGGCGACTTTGGCCGGAGCGGAGTGTGGTGAGGTTGGAGGTTTGCGTGCTGCCGTTTATATTTATTGAGACGGCAGTGTTTACGAGGGTCTCGGTTCCTTGGTTTTGGACGAGGATCTGGATTTTGTTCTCGCTGGTGGAGATGGAGGTCAGGGCTGCATCGTGGATGCCGGATTTTCCGTAGTTCTGGATGCGCCAGATGTCCGGGACTCCGGCGCCGGTGCTGCTGTCTGTGCCGAGGCTGCCGATGTCGTTCAGATTCTGGTTCATGAGGGCAGCGGACTGGATGGCTGAGTTTCCTGTTAGGCTCATGGTGGCGGCGAGGGTGCCGGTGATGGTGGGAGCGGAAAATGACGTGCCGCTGACCTGGGCTGCGCGGTCTCCGGGGTAGGCGGCGTTGATGCCGTAGCCTGCGGCGGCGATGGCGACCTGGGAGCCAGTGGTGGAGAAGTTCAGGTGTTGGTTCAGGGCATCGACGGCACCTACGGCGATGACCTGGGAATTGGCGGCGGGGTAGGAGACGCCTTCGGTGCCTGTATTTCCGGAGGAGGCGATGATGAGCGAGCCTGCGCTCTGGGCGTAGGCGATGGCGTTGTCAACGAGGCTGCTGCGTCCTGAGCCACCGAGGGAGATGTTTATGAGATCGGCTCCGGCATCCACTGCGGCTACGATGCCCTGGGCGATGAGGTAGCTGTCTGAAGAGCCATTGTCATCGGCGATGCGGACGGAGACGGGTGTGGCTGCGGGGGCGATGCCGGGGGTCAGCGGGTTGTCGCTGAAAATGACGGAGGCGACGGAAGTGCCGTGGGAGTTTTGATTCTCGAGATCGGTGGGCAGGGGGACGAGGTTGATGCGTTGGATTTCGTTTTGGAAGACGAGGTGGTCTGCGATGCCTGTATCCAGAACGGCAATTTTGACTCCCTGTCCCCACTGGGAGTTGTCGCCATCCACGCCGAGCCATTCCAGGAGGCCATCCGTGACGGGAACGGCATCGGATTGTGCGGTGGCATTCTGGGGGATGCTGACGGGGAAGATAAGGTCGGTCTCCTCGGTGCCGTCGAGGAGGGATCTTAGGTATGCTTCGTCAAGGAAAGATAGGCGGAGAGCGTTCAAGCCATCGAGGCGGCCGAGGATGGTGATGCCGTCGCCGGCGTTTCTGAGGAATTTTTCGAGTGCTGCCTGATCGGTGAAGATTACGGTGCGCTGGTTTGGGATGGCACCGGATTCCAGCGCGGTGAAATCAGTCTGGGAGGAGTCCCGGTCTATCGTTTTGGTTTTTTGGGATTCCATGGGTTTGGAGTTGGTTCCCGCTGGAGTATTCTGGATGGTTTGCCTTGGGGGGCTTTCGCTTTGGAAGATGGGTAGATGGGTTGCCCGGAAGGCGAGGTATCCGACGAGAAGCAGAAGGGGGAGGATCAGGATGTTCCCTAGTTTTCCGGGTTTCGTTTTTTTGTCAGAACTCATTGTTTTATGTAACACTTAGAATGGGGTTTTGTCGCGGAGGGATTTTATTAGATGGCTTTTCCACTTAGCTTGGTTATTTTTGTTTCATGAAGCCGGAAGAAATTGTGGCTGAGGCATCAAAACTTGCGGAGGAAGACCGTGCATCCATTGCTTCGCAACTTTTGGATACCCTTGAGAGTCCAAATCACTGGGTGAGTGATGATGAAGTTGCAGAGCGTGTTGCGGAGGCTGAATCGGATCCTTCGGTTATGATTACTCTGACCGAGTTGAAACGTGGATTGAAGCACAGTGGAGCCTAGGTTTCATAAAAGGGTTCAATTCGATGTGAATTCCATCCTGGAGGAGTACTATTCTGTCTCAGATGATCTGGCTGATGATTTTTACGAGGAGTTTATGCATGGTGTTTCCAAGGCTGTAGCGAATCCAAGGTTCTTTCATTTCGATTCAAACGGGCTGCGCCGATGTAATTTGAGACGGTTTCCTTTTCCTTTTCTTTATGATATTCGGAGCAAGGAAATCCGGGTTTGGGTTTTACGTCATAATCGGAGAAAGCCTTCGTTTGGAATTGGGCGGTTTGATCGTAGCAGTTGAAAGCATGTGGGGTTGGGGTTTTTGGAATCCGGGGTGGAAGTTTTTGGATGTGGCGGCATGGTTGTGGGGACATGCCTTTCCGATTAGTTAGCGATTATTCTCCGCAGGGGGATCAGCACCAGGCGATTGAGAAGCTGGCGAAGTCGTTGGAGGTGGGGAACAAGCATCAGACGTTGCTGGGGGTTACGGGTTCTGGGAAGACGTTTACGATGGCGAATCTGATCGCACGGCATGGGAAGCCGGCGCTGGTAATGAGTCACAATAAGACTCTGGCGGCGCAGCTTTATTCCGAGTTTAAGAATTTTTTCCCGCACAATGCGGTGGAGTATTTCGTGTCTTACTTCGATTACTTCCAGCCGGAGGCGTATATCCCGAGGTCGGATACTTACATTGAGAAGGACTCCTCGGTGAATGAGGAAATCGAGCGGTTGCGGCTTTCCACGATGGGATCGCTGCTGACGCGGGAGGATACGATCGTGATCGCTTCGGTTTCTTGCATCTATGGTCTGGGATCGCCGGATGATTACAAGGACATGATGTTCCCGGTGTGGACTGGGCAGAGAATCACGCGGGAGGAGCTTTTGGCGGCGCTTGTGAGTTTGCTTTTTGAGAGAAATGACATTGCTTTCGGGCGGGGGAAATACCGGGTGCGGGGGGATGTGGTGGAGGTGCATCCGGCGTATCTGGATGAGACGGCGATACGGATTGAGTTTTTCGGGGACGAGGTGGAGCGGATCTCATCTGTGCATACGGTGACGGGACATGTGATCGAAGTGCTGGAGAGTCACACCCTGTATCCGGCGAAGCAGTTCGTAACGGCGGGTGACAAGATGAAGGTGGCGATCAGGAAGATCCGCGAGGAGCTGGACTTGCGAATTCCGGAGCTGGAAAAAGAGGGGAAGTTGATCGAGGCGCAGCGGCTGCGGATGAGGACGGAGTATGATCTGGAGATGATGACGGAGATGGGTTTTTGCCAAGGAATTGAGAATTACTCCCGGCATCTTACGGGACGTGCGCCGGGGTCGCGACCGCATACCTTGCTGGACTTTTTTCCCAAGGATTTCCTGCTGTTGATGGATGAGTCCCATGCGACGATCCCTCAGGTGGGTGGAATGTTCGAGGGGGATAAGAGTAGGAAGACCACGCTGGTGGATCATGGGTTCCGTTTGCCGTCTGCGATGGATAACAGGCCGCTGCGGTTTGATGAATTCATGCACATGACAAATCAGCGGGTGTATGTTTCGGCGACTCCAAAGCCGTTTGAGATAATGAACTCACGGCATGAGAACCGAGGTTTTATCGATGTGAAGGGAAAGCTGGAGGATGGTGGGCTGACGGTTTTCGATCTGAAGAACATTAAGGTGAAGCCTTCGGGGAATGAGGAGGCTATCGGGGATTTTGATCCGGAGCAGGGAGGGAGGCCGCTGGTGGTGGAACAGATCATTCGGCCGACTGGATTGTTGGATCCGGTGCTTACTTTGCGGCCTCTGAAGGGACAGATTGATGATACGATCGAGCTCTGCAGGCAGCGGGTGGAGAAGAACGAGCGGGTGCTGGTGACGACGTTGACGAAGAAGACGGCGGAGGATCTGGCGGAGTATCTTGGAGAGACGGGGCTGAAGGTGAGGTATCTGCACTCGGATATTGATGCGATCGAGCGGGTGGAGATTTTGCGTCAGCTGCGGGCGGCGACGTTTGATATTTTGATCGGGATTAACCTGTTGCGTGAGGGGTTGGATCTTCCGGAGGTGTCGCTGGTTTGCATTCTGGATGCGGACAAGGAAGGGTTTCTGCGGAACGAGACTTCACTGATCCAGACTGCGGGGCGGGCGGCGCGGCATGAGAACGGGGAGTGTGTGTTGTTCGCGGATGTGGTGACGGATTCGATTCAGACGCTGATGGATGTGACAGAGTACCGGCGGGCGAAACAGATTGAGCACAATGAGAAGCATGGGATCACTCCGCAATCGGTGAAGAGGGCGGTGCAGGAAAGTCTGCACATGCATGAGAAAGGGAAGGCGAGTGCGGAGAAATTGAACTCATCGATCGTGGCGGAGGATGAGTCGGTTTATGACAGGCTGCGGGTGGTGGCGGAGCTGGAGCAGGAGATGCGGGATGCTTCCTCGAAACTGGAGTTTGAAAGGGCGGCGCACTTGAGGGATCAGATTGCTACTTTGAAGAATGAGACGCCGGTGATGCCTCCGCAGAAGAAAGTGAAGTATGCTAAGAAGAAGCGGGCTAAGAGGAAGGTGTAGTAGTTTTGCTTGGGTAGGGGAAAGAATTGGAACCACGAATCTAAGAAATCTAACGAATCTGTTCTCTGGTTTGAAATTTAGACTCCGGCTAGTTTGGAGAGCATGGCGGAGGCTATGCTTAGGACTAGGAGGAAGCCGCACATGTCTGTGCAGGTGGTGAGGATGGGGCCGGAGGCCAGGGCTGGGTCTACCTTCATGCGTTTCAGGAAGAGGGGGACTAACCCGCCTAGTAGTACGGAGATTATAGTATTTAGGCTGAGGGCTATGAAGACGGTGAGGCCTAGGTAGAAGTTCCCTTTCCAGAGGATGGCTATTGAGCCGAGGAGTAGGCCGAGGACTAGGCCATTTATGATTCCGACCAGTCCTTCTTTTACGACAACGCGCCAGTAGTCTCCGGGGCGAAGGATACCGAGGGTGAGCTCGCGGATTGAGACGGCTACGGCTTGATTCCCGGAGCAGCCGGACATGTCCGAGACTATGGGGAGGAGGACTGCCAGGGCGATGACTTCCTCCAGGGTAGCTTCGTTTGCGGCGATGATGGAGCATGCGACGATGTTAAGGACGATGTTGGGGCCTAGCCACGAGAGGCGCTTTATGCAGCGGTCTTTCAGGGGCATGGAGCGGAGTTCTTCTCCGTTTACGATACCGCTGGCTTGGAGGAACATTTCCGCTTGTTCCTCGGCGGTCTCGTGCTCGACACCATCACGGGGGACTACGCCGAGGAGTTTTCCTTCTGCATCGACGACGGGGAATCCGAAGAAGTTTTTCTTTTCGAAGAGCTCTGCGAGTTCTTCTAGGGGCATGGTATCGATGACGGTGAGCGGCTCTGGAATCATGAGGTCGCTGACACGGACGTGGCGGGGAGAGAGGACGAGATCCCGGAGGCGCAGGACGCCGGTGAGGATTTGTTTTTCATCGATGACGTAAAGATACTGGACGTCGCGGTCGGTGTAGTCTTCGGCGTGTTCCCCGAGGTCTGCGATGACTTCGCCGACGGTGGAGGATTGTTGGAAGGTGACGGGGCCGCCTCGCATGAGGGAGCCGGCGCAGCCTTCTTCGTATTCGAGGCGGCGCTGGAGCTCCTCGCGGTTTTCCTTGTCCTCGACCTGGGCGATGATTTCCGAGGCGTCCTCGTCATAGAGCTCGCGAAGAATGCTGGTGCTTTCTTCGGTGGGGAGGTGGAGGAGGATCTGTGCGGACTCGTTTGGGTCGAGGCTCTCGATGATCTCGACGGTCTGCGCCTCGGCAAGGTGGGAGAGAAGTTTGGCGCCGTCCTCGCTGCCGAGTATCTGGATGAGGATCTCGGCTTTGTCGTGGGAAAGACGGGAAAGGGCGCGGCGCTGGTCTTCCCAGTCTAGCTGCTTGATTGCGTCGAGTGCTGCGGTGCCGTCGCGATTCTCAATGGCGGTGGAGAGTGTGCTGAGGACTTCCGAGACTTCGATTTCTGGTTCCTGTGGCGTTGCGGTCATCTGGCGGGAGGCTACGCGGTGTAGCCAATCGCAACAAGTGAAAGGGGGATTTTATTGGGTTTTGTCGCGCTCGTCGTCGAGGAGGGTTTTGATTGTGCCGGCAAATTTATTGTAGAAGAGGCCGAGGAGAATGAGGGCTGCACCGAGGACGATGAAGGAGACCACACGGAGGAAGGTATTGAAGTCCCAGACATCGACGGTGAAGAGTTTTCCGAGGGAGATGACGAGGAGTGAAAATCCGGCGATACGGAGGATGTGGAGTCGCTGCCAGAGGCCGGTGGAGACGAAGAAGAAGCCGAGGAGAGTCCAGAGGACGGCGGAGGGTTTCCAGCCGAATCTCCAGACGAGCATCTGGGTAGCCCAGAGGGTGGTGACGATGGCGGCGGTGCCGGCGAGGGCTGTGATGGCCTTTTTGCGAAGCTGTGGATCCTGGATGAGGGCAGGACGTTGACGGTAGGTAAGGATGAGCGCGAGGAGGGCGATAACGACAAGGATGCCGCGCCATGAATCCGGGTTGGGGATCTGTTGCCAAGGGGTGGTGGTGGTGATGTATATGAAGCTGACGAGGGCGACGGCGATGAGTGCGACGGACTCGAGGAGGAGTTTCCGTTTCAGGAAAAGGCAGGTGACGGTGAGTATGATGGAGGTGGTGGCGAGCCAGTCGTGCCATGAGTCTGGAGAGGTCTTATACCAAGCGGTGCAGTAGATGATGAAGGCGATGACGCGGTAGGCGCGGGAGAGGTCCCGCGAATAGGAGAGGGTTAGGTGGGGTTTGCCGAAGTGTAGGGTGGCAGCAGAGGCTAGGGCTACCGCGGTCATGGCGAAGAGTGAGAATGCGGGAGTGAATTTGCCGAAGAAAAGGTAGACCAGGGTGAGGGTGGAAAGGGCGGTGGCGGCGAGGGCTAGCCTATGGCATTTCAGGAAAACGGCGATCGCGATGAGGACGAGAGCGGCGCTTTGGTTGAAAGAGAAGATGGGCTGCGCGCCGGACATTTTCTCGAGGGAGATGAAGTAAATGAGTCCTGCGGTGGCGAAGGAAAATGCGTGGGCGGGAATTGAGGGAGTGGCTGCGAGGTCTGGGAATGTTCCGGTGCCTTTTGGCTGGCGGTGCCAGATCCAGGTGGCGGCTATGCAGGCAATGACGCTGGTACAGAGGGCGAGAAAATCGGGTGTGGTGATGCCGAGGTAGATTGATATGGCGAGGAACCAGAGGGCGCCCCAGACGATTTCCGGCATTTTTCTCTGGCGATCGAGGCGGAGGGAGGCGTCGGAGAGGCCGAGTGCGAGGAAGATGGTGGTGATTTGAGCCCATGGTTCTTCTAGGCGCAGGGCGAACTGGAAGGTGGCGATGAGGGTGCTGGCGGCGAAGAGGAGACAGGCTGAGGCGCGGGTGAAGCGGGCTGTGATGGGATCGGTTTTCTCGGTGGCTTTCCGGGTAATGATGGAGGCGGCGGCGATTAGGAGTGCGGTGATGGCGGCGCTCCAGATGGGGATTCGTTCTGTTGCAGGTAGGGCCAGGCCTTCTAGGAAATTGGCGAAGATGATGACGGTGCTGCCTATCGCTGTTAGGAAGGAGAAGGCGGCTTCGGTGCGGCCTTTGAATTTCAGGAACGAGGCTGCTAGAGCTAGGGACTCAAAGGCGAGGAGGAGGGCGAGGTGTGAGCCTTCGAGCTTGAGGATGGCGGCGAGGGTGATGATGGCGATGCCTTGTCCGAGATTCACGGAGCCTGCGGTTTCGCTGCTGCGGCGACCTGCTATGCCCATGGCGATGAGGAGGGCGCCGAAGATGGCGGCGACTTTCCAGTAGTCGGTTTCGCCGTTTTTCATGATCCAAACGGTGGAGAAGAGTAGGAAGAAAAGGCCGTTATTGAAGGCGGTGAACCATGCGCGTGCGCGGGGTGAGAGTGATTTGCGGAATTTTCCGATGATGCCGGGGGTGGCGAACATGAGCCAGAGTGGCGGGAGAAACCAGAGGGTGGCGGGGCTGTCGAGACGGGTGGTCTGGCCGTTTGCGCCTAGGATTTGCCAACCGAGGAATGCTCCGTAGCTACCGAGCATGGATGCCCAGCCGGGGGTCGACCAACCGGAGCGGAGCATGAAGAAGAGGCCGATGGCACCCAGGAGTATGCTGGAAAGGCAGGACATCCAGCCGATGGGCTGGAGCATGGTGGAGTAGGAGGCGAGGACGATGCCGAGAATGGCGGTGGCCTTGGAATTTCTCAGGTAGGAAACGGCGGC
>JBPOGC010000101.1:0-10669 GCA_051251795.1 Luteolibacter sp.
CTGAGTACTTGGAAGGCTTTCCAAGGGCAGGCTCCGTGGATGATGACGGGCGGGCGGATGCTGCTGGGATATCTGGTGGCGGTGGCTGTGGGTCTGGTTGTGATGCGGATCTCGATGAAGAAGGTTTTGCGGAAGTCGCTTTTGGAGAAAATCGAGAAACCGGTGGAGAAGGAGTCTCATGAGGGTTGCTGCGGGCATGATCATGATCACGGGCATCACCATCATCATGAGCCGAAAAACAAGGACGGCCGGCTGGTCGCGGCGATGCGCTCGGCGCAGAAGGATTTTGTGGACGTGGGGGTTTATTTCACGATCGGGGTGGCGATCACGGCGCTGTTCAATACGGGGATCGCGCCGGGTGCGGAGTGGTTGGACAGCCTTGCGGGGAATCCGGTGATCGCTCCGGCGGCGCTAATGGCTTTGGCGTTTATCCTGAGTCTCTGCAGTACATCGGATGCGTTTATCGCGGCTACATTGGCGAAGTTTACCTGGGGTGCGAAGCTGGCGTTCCTGGTGTTCGGGCCGATGATGGATGTGAAGCTGATTTTCCTCTATCAATCGGTGATGCAGAAGAAGTTCATCCTGTGGCTTGCGACGGGGCTTTTCCTGGTGATCTGGCTGGTGGCGGTGGTGTGGGAAATGGGAATCGGAAAGGCGGTGATGCCATGAAGCCGGTGATTCGTAGGATTCTCTTTGCCTTGGCGGTGCTGCTTTGGGCGGCGTGTTTGTTGTATTTTTATGAGTCCGGGCGGATCGTGAAATATCTGGCTCCGGATTTCCGGCTCATTGCGTTGGCAGGCGGTCTGGGGCTGGGGGTGATGGGATTGTTCAATCTTCTGACAGCTTTCCAAGAGGCGGATTGCGGGCACGACCATGGGGAGGACGGGGGGCATGATCATGAGGGCAGCGACATGAATCCGTGGGCGACTTTGCTGTTGATGGTGGTGCCGGTGGCTTGCTCGATGGCTTGGACGAAGGATGGGTTTTCCCAGTCCACGCTGGCACGGAAGGGTCTCTACGATGACATCCAGCCGGAGGACGCGCCGTTTCTGGCCTCGATTTTCCCGCCGCTGACGCTGGAGGAGATAGAGAAATCCCACCGGAAGACATCCGACGGGTTTCTGGAGTTCAGCCTGATGGAACTGTTTTTCGCCACTGGCGACAGGGAGTTGCAGGGGATCATAGGCGGGATGGAGGTGGAAACGGAGGGGCGCATCATCGAGGAGCAGGTGAACAATGAAGGCGGGACGCGGATGCGGCTTTACCGGATGTTCATGACCTGTTGTGTGGCGGATGCGCGGGCAATACCCATCGTGCTGGAATTTGGAAAAGAGCCGCCGATGCTGCCGGAGAATGGCTGGGTGAAAGTGGCGGGGACGATGACTTTTCCAGAGGAAAACGGTACGTTGCAGGCGGTGCTGGTGGTGGAACGGGCTACTGCTGCGGAAGTGCCGCCGGAGGAAAAGTTTCTCCGGAACTAATCAGCGGATGAGGTCTTCCTCGTAGATCATACGGAAGCCGCTGCGGTTCAGGACGGATGTGGCGAAATCGTAGTCCTCGACGTGCATGGCGAGCATGGCCTGGCCTTTGGGGCCGGGTAGGAGGGCGTAGGCGAAATCGATGTTGGTCTCCGCGGTCATGAGGATGTCCAGGCATTGCAGGAGACCGGGGCCGGCTTCTTTCAGGCCTATGACGATGAGCTCGCAGGTGGTGTGCGGGATGCCTTTTTCGCAGAAAATGGACTCGGCTGTATCCGTATCGGAAAGGACGAGGCGGGCAACCGTGGCATCACGGGAGTCCTGGACGCTGAGACCGATGACCTCGATGGCGGAGGCGCGCAGGAGCTTTACTAGGGAAGCCAGTGCTCCGACACGGTTCGGAAGCATCACGGAAAACTGGCGGACGGGTGTGCCATTTTCCGCCACGGTTTTGTCTTCGATATCAAGTTGTGGATCCATGGTCTTTTAGCCTTTGGAACCGCGCAGCGGGAGGGTGCGGACTTCGCCGGTGGCCACTTCCTCGATGACGAGCTGGCTGGGACGGAGATCGTTCACGATGAATTCACGGCCGTCTTCCGAGTAAAACCGCTGACCGGGTTTTGCGATGTAGTGCTGTCCCGTCGCTGCATCTTCGACAAGAGCCACCGGATCGTGACCTGTGGCGGGCCGCCCGGAGATCCACTCCCTACGCTGTCCGCTGGTCGCGTCTTCCACGACAACAACGCCCACATCCACCGGTTGCCCGGTATTGAGTTTTCCTTCTTCTCTGCGCGTGTAAACCTTTACGATCTTTAGCTCCGAGTTCGGGATTTTTTCGCCTTCGGAAACCTGGATTTCCTGGGAGTTCATACCCGCGAGGCGGAGGGATGCGATGTTTCCGGAAACTTTTCTTAATTCCACGGGCAGCTCCTGCTGGCGGTAGGCGCGCATAACGAGCGGCAGTTCGTCGGCGGACTCCGCTGTATAGGCGGCTCTCGGCGGGGCGGTGGGATCGGAACTTGCAGGCAGTGCTTTTGGAACCACCGGACGGCTGACTGTCGCGTCGGAAAGAGAAACGGGTGGTCGCTCGCGGAGAGTCCGAGTTGCTGGCGGGAAGGTGCGGGGAGTGCCTGTGGCTACTTCACTATCGGATGCAATGACTTGGGGGACAGGATTCGCAGTGTTTGCAGTGCCCGGTTGGCTGGTGTTCGTTGCGAGAGTTTCCTGTCCGGAGATTTCGGTGGGAGCTTCGCCGGTGTTTTGAACAGTCTCAGCTGGAACTGAGCCGTTGTTTTCGGCAATTTCCGTGGGCACGAGGCCTTCATCAGTCGTTTCCGGCATTTCTTCGATTTCCGGTAAATTCTCCTCCAAGTATTCCTCCATGGCGTCGGCGACTTGTTCATCGGACTGGAGGGCGACGGATTCAGTCACGAAGCCTGTCTCGATCATTGTCGCGATATCGGTGTGACCCGCAGCGAGAGCCAGGCTTTGCGCGCTGTCCCCATTCCCAAGGGTAGCGAACCGGCTTGCTCCGATGTCCATGAGCATTTCCACGGCTTTCGCGTGGCCGTTTTCCGCAGCGACCATGAGGGCGGTGCGGCCATCGGGCATTTGTGCGTAAACTGAGGCACCGTAATTTGTGAGGGTATCGATAACTCCTGCCTGACCTACGAGCGCCGCAACGAGCAGGGCGTCATCGAGGTCTTCCCGGTTGTATGGTGCGAGTTCCTCCACGGAGCCTTCGCGGCCGTTGCTGACGGCGAGCATGAGCGCTATGAATCCTTCGTTGTCCTTGATCGTTGGGTTCGCGCCCTGGCGCAAAAGCCATTTTACCATGTCAGTCTGGTCTGCGAGCACCGCTGCCATCAGGGGTGTCGCGCCCGCGGAGTTCTTCGCATCCACGGAAAGACCGCGGTTGAGAAAATACTCGGCTGCATCGGTATTGCCGGTTTCCGCGGCGATGTGCAGGCCGTTGTTACCTTCGGAATCCGAGGTTTTCTCATCGAATCCTGCGGCGACCATTTTTTTCATCACAGCGACGTCATTGGCACGGGTCGCGTCAAACCAGCCTTCGGTGGTCATGGCATATCCGGCTTCATTGATCTCGTCATTTGTGGCCTCCGTTTTCTTCCGGCAGCTCCCCAAGCAGAACACCACCAGACAAATCGCGACTACTCTAAAAAGGCTCATTCCGCTTAAATACTTCAGTCAAGTTAATCATTCAATCCTAAACCTGGATTTCCAGCCGGTATCAGAAGATGTGGAAATCCGGCTATCAGTTAGACAAAAATGTGCGAATGTTTCGTTAACTAAGTACCCTTTATAAAATGCAATCCACAGAAGTACCCGCACCGAGCTCGCCCGCCACCACCGCATGGCGCGCATGGTTGGACGAGCATGGCCCAAGACTATTTCTATTTGCCAGGAACCAGACGCGGACTCACGAGGACGCGCAGGATGTCCTTCAGGACGCGGTAGTAAAGCTTGTGGAGAAAATCAGGGAAGGCCAGTTCGTCGGCGGACAAGAGGCCTGGCAGCCGTATCTTTATACAACCATCCGTCGCCTTGCGATCGATCTTTCCCGGAAAAACGACAGGCGGAAACGTCGTGAGGACAATGTCTCCGCTGACATAGAGGCAAGCCAGTTCGATGCTTTCCATCCTTGGTTTGACAACGCGGACGGGGACGACGAGACCCGCACACAATTGGAAGACGCACTGAAAACGCTTCCGAAAAAGTTTTCCGAAGTGATCGTCATGAAGGTCTGGGGCGAGCGGACTTTCGCGGATATTGGCGAGGCTCTTGAAATTTCCCAAAACACAGCGGCCTCTCGGTATCGCTATGGATTGGAAGCCCTGAAACGCGAATTGGGTAACGCCCGGCGCAAAGGCGATCTTTCCATCTAGTAAAAACAACTTTCATTCCCGAATTCTAACAAATCATTTATGTCAAAGATTCCATCCATCCTTGAACAACAACTGGAAAACCTCCGTCCGGCAGGTCTCGACGAGGCGTTTCTGAACCGTCTTACCGCATGTGCGGAGGGAGAGGGTGAGTTGCTGTCAGGTGAGGAAAGCCTCGCTGAGTCAAATCTCGGACAGAAGGCTCCTTCGAGGGTTCCTGAAGCGCTTCAGAAAAAACTTCTGGAGAGCATAGGCGACACGCCGTTTTCCGTGGATGGTACGATCGTGCTTTTCAACAAGGCAAACAAAGGACAGGCACCCGCAGGCACCCGGAAACATTCGAATTTCATGAAGTTCAATATAGCCGCGGCGGCAGCGGTGGCGTTGCTCGGCTCCATCACAGCTTTGGTTTATCCCGGAGCATCAGGCGGAAGTGGCCAGCCAATGGCAGACAGGGCTCCAATGACCGAGAGCGCTCCGCTGGCGGAGATTGCTTCGCCTGTAAATTACGCACCCGCCAGTTACAACCGGGATCTCAGCTCCATGCGTGATGAAGGCGTCATTCTCCAGAACGACCGCCCTCCGTATCGTTCTTTCGGCATAATTTTCCGGGACAAGGTGACCGTGGAGAATGAGAACGGTGAGACGATACAGATCGAGCAGCCAAGATATGAAAGGGTGCTCATTCCGGAAAAAATTGATTGAAAGTTTTTAGAAAAAATTCCCTATCTACTACGCTTCTAGTATATATGAAAATCAAAATCATCACTAGAACAAACATCATTGGAGGCTTGTCCATAGTTCCATTCATGTCGGCTTTGGCGATTGAACCACCAGCTGACGACTCGCAACCACCGGCCGCTTTGCTTGAGGAAGAAGGCTGGGATCTCTCCCAAGAGGCAACTCCTTCACAGAAAACCCCGTTCTTCGGGATCGGGACGGCAGCCGTTCCCGAAATGCTGGCCGATCATCTTTCGCTGGAGCCAGGAAGCGGACTGATTGTTCGTACGGTGTATCCCGGCAGCCCTGCGGCCAAGGCGGGGCTCTCTGTAAATGACATCATATTGAAAGTGGGGGAGACCGAGGTGGGAAGCCCGGATGCGCTTACCTCCGTTGTTAGTAAAAATTCCGTGGGCGACCGCGTGGCTATCGATCTGATCCACAAGGGCAGGCCGGCGAAAATGGAAGTCACCTTTGCCGAGCGGCCTGCGGAGCTCACCGGGATGGCGCAACCCCAACAGCCGATGCTCGAGGGGCTGCCGAAGGAACACCAGGAGATGCTGCGTGGCATGATCGAGAGAAACATGCAGGCTTTTGGAAGTGAGAGAGGGGCTTTGCCCGGAGCCGAGAGTATTGAAAAACACTTTAGTGAAATGCGCGAGCGAATGAGTCGCGCGATGGAGGAGAACGATTTTGGCACCGACAGGGAAGGCATCAACGCGGAGATGAATTCCACAGTACGTGTGATGGACGGGAACGGTTCCATCGAGATCCGCACTGGAAATGGTAGCACGAATGTGACTGTTCGTGATCCTTCCAGCGAGATTACTTGGAGCGGGCCATGGGATACGGACGAAGAAAAAGCATCCGCCCCGGCCGAAATCCGGGAGCGAGTGGATCGTGTCAAATCAGGCAAGGGCTTCCGGCTCAGTCCCGGCAGGATGAACGGCTCATCAAATGTGATCGGCAACTGATTCCGACAAACAGATTTTTTTGTAAGGAAGCAAGATCTACCCGTGTCTGGTGAAAGCCGGTGCGGGTAGGTTGTTTTGCGGAAGGTATCCGCACGGCTTATCTGTGCCCGAGCTGCGTTTTGATCGCGTTGATAATGACTTCCAGCTCTGAGGTCTTGCTGACAAACGGGAGGCCTCCACGCATCTGCAGCTCACCGGGATCGGTCGTGCTTTCCTCCACGAGTGCGGTGAGCATGATGACGGGTATTTTTGAAAAGGCAGACTCATTCCGCAGGGCGGAAACCACGTCACCACCATCCATACGGGGCATGACGAGATCGATGACACAGATGTCGGGTCGGAATTCGCGGGCTGCGGCCAGTGTCTGGGTAGGGTTGTTGATTTGTTTTACCTCATATCCAGCTTGCTCGAGATTCTCGGCGAGTAGCTCTGTGAAGTCCACTTCGTCGTCGATCAGCAATATTTTTGTGGATGGGTTCATTGGGTGATTTTTAATGATTTTTCTCTAAGCATCAAGAACTAAGAGGGTTTGTTTCTTTATCTTCAATGGAAACTAAGTGATTGGATTGATTTCTTTTTTGGTTCTCAAGGTCAGGGTGGCAATGGTACCCGGGGTATTGGTGCGGTTTTCCAAGGCCAGGTCACCGCCATGAAGCTCGGCGATCTTGCGGGCGACTGTGAGGCCTAGACCGGTTCCTTTTCCAGTGGATTTCGTCGTGAAAAACGGATCGAAGATCTTTCCGATGACTTCGGGGGAAATGCCTTTTCCTGTATCCGTGATGGAGATGCGGATCATTTCATCGCCTTCCCTGATCCGCTCCCTGAGGCGTGACCCTTCGTCATGGGGCACGTTTTGGATGTTCACGAGTTCCGTCCTGATAGCGAGTGTTCCGCCGCCATCCATGGCGTGCATGGCGTTTATGAAAAGGTTTACCAGGATCTGCTCCACCTTTGTCCGGTCCACCTCGACATCGGGCAGATCCGAGCCCGGGAGGAATGCGATTTCCACTCCGCCTTCTACCAGCTGGTATTCGGTCAGTTCGAGTGCGCCTTTGACCAGTTTGTTCGGATCGCAGGGGTGGAACTCGAGACGGCGGTTTGAGGAATAATCGACGAGGCCGCGTACGATTTTTTTCGCGCGCTGGATGCCGCGCTTCATGCGGGCGACTGTTTCGTGGCTTTTCGTATCGTCCGGGGGAAGGCGTTTTGACAGGAGCTCGAGCCCCATGCCTATCATTGCGAGGGGGTTTTTCACTTCATGGGCGACACCTGCGGCGAGCCGGCCGACGGATTCCATTTTCTCGGCCTGGATGAGTAGTTCGTGGGCGTTTGTGAGATTTTCGTGAGTCTGCATGAGCTCCTCGTTCAGCTCCTGGAGGATGCGTTCGGCTTGTTTGCGCTCGGTGATGTCCGTGGAAATGCAGCCGACCGCGTAGATCTCCCCGTCGAGATCGCGCATGGGGAATTTCACGGAAACGTAGGAGAGCTCTTCATCGCCGATTTTCAGGCTTTCATCGAACTGGATGGGTTCCCCGAGATCCATGACCAGTCTGTCATTTTCCTGGAGCTGGTGAACCACCTCGGGGTCTGAGACGATATCCGAGTCGGTTTTGCCGATCACGTCCTCCGATTTCACGCCGAAGAGGTTTTCGTATCTGTGGTTCACCATCAGGTACTGGCCGTTGGTGGACTTCGCATACATGGGGGAGGGGCTGTTATCGACGATCTCCTGCATCCGGTGCTCTGTCTGGCGGGCTGCTTCCCGGTTGCGCTCCTGCTCGGTGATATCCCGGTTGATGCCGACGATGCCGAGGACTTTTCCATCTTCATCGCAGACAGGCACCTTCGTGGTGAGGAGGTGGCGGAGTTCGCCTTTCTGCGTGGTGTAGGTCCGGCGCGTGTTTCTGATCGCCTCGCACTGTGCCATGACGTGATTGTCTTCCTTCATGAAGCGGTCCGCCTTTTCCTGGGAGAAGTAGTCGTAGGGGGTTTTTCCGGCGACTTGCTTTGGGTCTTCTTCGCCGACCATTTCAGCGAGCGCCTTGTTCACGACAATGTATTTCCCCTCCAGATTACGGATGTAAATGCTGTCCGGGATGCTGTCGAGAAGGGTGCGGAGGTTGTTGCGTTCCTTCTGCAGTGCCTGTTGTGTCTCAACCATCTCCGTCACATTGCTGGAGATCCCGAAGGTGCCGATGATCTGGCCGGTCTTGTCCCGGAGGGGGAGTTTGGTACTGAGGAACCATGCGTCGTGCCTGTCCTTCAGCCCTTCGTTTTCGAGGAAACGCTCACGACCCTGGCCGGTCTCGATGACATTCACCTCGTCCTGGCGGTTTTTCGCAGCTGTTTTGGGATCGAGGAAATCCTTGTCCGCTTTCCCCACGAGATCACGCACATCCATGCCGAAGTGATCACCCTGCGCCTGGTTTACACGGAGGAACCTGGATTCCCTGTCCTTGAAATAGATGCAGGTGGGGAGGCTCTCCATGATGGAATTGAAATAGAGCTCGATCTCGTCGCGCTGCCTGCGTGCCTTGCGGAGATTCGTCTGGCTTTCGAACAGCTCAAGGCGGGCGGAGCCGACACTGCTGACCATTGCCATGATTACAAGTAGAGCCGCTCCCATGCACGACCATCGCCCCCAATCCGGCAGATCTTTCCCCACAGCCAAGCCGACGACAAGAAGCGCAAGCGACGTGCCCATCAGAACAAGACGGTTTTCCCTTATTACTATCACCCTATCATTCAATCAAACCAGAGACCCTTTGCCAGATATTTCGGAAGGCGGGAAACGCACGGGGGTTGAATTTTTCGTGTAATTCCTCAAGTTCCGTGCGATCCATTCCCGCCACGCTTCTATGTCCACAGAACTGACCAGAAATTTCTCCATCATCGCGCACATCGATCACGGAAAAACCACGCTTTCCGACCGCCTTCTGGAGAAGACCAGCACGGTTTCCATGCGTGACAGCTCCGCGCAGCAACTCGACTCAATGGATCTCGAGCGAGAAAAGGGAATCACGATCAAGTCACACCCCGTGACGATGATGTATGAGGCGAAGGACGGGAAGACTTACAAGATGAACCTGCTCGATACGCCGGGGCATGTGGACTTCTCTTACGAGGTCTCGAGGGCGCTTGCAGCGTGCGAGGGCGCGATCCTGATGGTGGACTCGGCGCAGGGTGTGGAAGCGCAGACGGTGGCGAACCTACACTTGGCAGAGCAGCAGAATCTCAAGATTATCCCGGTGCTAAACAAGATCGATTTGCCAGCGGCGGACGTGGACAAGTGCAAGCGGCAGCTTGAGGACATCCTTTGTATCCCGGCGGAAGATTGTATCCCGGCCTCGGCGAAGGCAGGGATAGGGATTGATGAAATTCTCGAGGCGATCGTGGCGAATGTGCCTGCGCCTGTGGAAAACGAGGACAAGCTCTTGCGGGCGACGGTTTTCGATTCGTTGTACGACGCCTATCGTGGGGTTGTTTCCTACGTCCGGGTGTTTTCCGGGACTATTGAGAAAGGGCAGCGGGTGAAACTTTTTGCCACAGGCAAAACTTATGAGATCAAGGAAGTCGGCGTCTTCACCCCGAAGATGGACAAGCGCGAGGCACTGGGTGCGGGCGATGTGGGTTATGTAATCGCGAACATGAAGTCCGCCAGTGAGGTGAAGATCGGTGATACGATCACTGATAATACTCACCCGTGTCCCGAGGCTCTTCCCGGCTACAAAGAGATCCAGCCAATGGTCTTCACCGGGATTTATCCTGTTGATTCGTCCGACTACGAAGCTTTGAAAATGGCCGTTGGAAAACTCCAGATCAACGATCCGGCATTCACTTTCCAACAGGAGTCATCGGTGGCTCTCGGTTTCGGTTTCCGTTGTGGCTTCCTCGGGCTGCTGCACATGGAGATCATCCAGGAGAGGCTGCGGCGTGAGTTCGATATGGATGTGATTTCCACGTATCCGTCTGTGATCTATCAGGTGGATCTCACAGATGGTTCCGAGGTCATTGTGGACAATCCGACGAACTTCCCGGAGGCGCAGGTCATCCAGGAAGTGCGGGAGCCTGTGGTGAATGTCTACATCATGGTGCCGGGCGAATACATTGGCGACATGATGCAACTCGTCCTCGAAAAACGGGGTGAGGTGACGAACACGGAGACCATCGACGAGTTCCGCGTGATGCTTTCCTGTGTGCTTCCTCTTGCGGAAATTCTGGTCGATTTCAACGACCGCCTGAAATCCTCAACCAAGGGTTATGGCTCGATGGATTACGAACATGCCGGGTATCGCAGCGCGAAGATGGTGAAAATGGACATGCTTATCGCCGGGGATCCGGTGGAGGCGTTCTCCACCATCGTGCACCGTGACAAGGCGGAGGGCTATGGCCGGAAGCTTGCGGAGCGATTGAAGGAAGTGATCCCGTCGCACCTTTTCGTGGTCGCGATCCAGGCGGCCGTGGGTGGCAAGGTCGTGGCGCGTGAGTCGATTTCCGCGATGCGGAAGAACGTGACGGCGAAGTGCTACGGTGGTGACATTTCCCGGAAGCGCAAACTCCTTGAAAAGCAGAAAGCCGGTAAGGCGAAGATGAA
>JBPOGC010000102.1:0-10614 GCA_051251795.1 Luteolibacter sp.
CATGAACACCCTCGTCCGACTGCCGATTTCAGAAAAGGAATTCGTCCCGCCACATTATTTCCGGAAGCTGGAGCTCTCCGAGATCAAATCCGGCGACCGCCCTTTGGAAATCGATCTCGGCTGTGGGGACGGCTCCTTCCTCATCGATCTCGCAAAGCACCATCCGGAACGCGATTTCATCGGGGTGGAGCGGTTGCTAGGTCGTTGTAAAAAAGTCGCGAAGCGCATCAAACGCGCGGAGCTGAACAACGCGAAGATCCTCCGCCTCGATTCAAAATACGTTGTCGAATGGCTGTTACCACCCGCCTCTGTTTCCCGCGTCCATCTTCTTTGCCCGGATCCATGGCCGAAGGTGAAACACAACCGCCGCCGCCTAGTTCAACAAGGCTTCCTGGAGGCCGTGAAAACTGCCTTGGAGCCGGGTGGTGAGTTCATTTTCATGACAGATCATGAAGAATACTTCGAGTGGGGCTCCGAGCGCATCCACACTAGCAATCTCTTCGAAATCCTCCCATGGGCGGACGGCGACTTCTTCTACCCGAAGACCGATTTCCAGGTTCAATGGGAGGCGGAGGGAAAATCCATGCACCGCATCCGCTGCCGGAAAGAGGGCTGATCGGACTATCTTCTCCTGAGGACTAGCAATCCAGCAAAGGAGAGACCAAACAGAGCGAGTGATGAAGGCTCCGGAATCGCTGTCGTGGTCCATCCCATATCCGTGAGGAAAGCCAGATCCACATCGGTAAGGTATTTCCGGGTGCCGGTAGTGATGTTCGGATCCATTACCACTTCCTGCGAGATGTTGGTCTGCACTCCATCAATGATCGCAAATCCCATCACATTCTGCGCGATGTGATTTCCATCAGCTTCGATGACATCTGTGCCGGAACCGAGCGCCGCAATGACCTCGGCTCCCGTCCAATCCGTGCCAGAGATATTGGAGTCCCAAGTATCCCCGCCACCTACGCCCAGCGTGTGGAGAATCTCGTGAACAGCAACACTGTAGAAATCGTTCTGGCCGGCACCGGGCAAGGTGTCGTAATCAAAGTGCCAGCTAGCAAGACTATCAAACGCCAGACTGCCTACCGCATAGCCGTATTCCAGATTATACGTCTCGCTTCCGAGCGTTCCGGAAAAAGTCCCGTTTACAATACCGCCACGTAGCAGCCCGACATTTGAAGCCGCTTCCATCTCGGCGACTGCGGAGGAGAAAGAACTGTCGCTCTCACTAAAGGAGAATCCCAGGCTTGCGGCCGTGCCACCGACTCCCAGCGTGCTCCCATCCAGATCCCTGTGTCCGACTTTCAAGATGATCTCGTCTGCACCATTTGAAAAATCCGAAACAGAATTATCTAATACTCCAGTATTTGGATTTGTAAACGCAGCTGCCCAATCTGCCGTTGCCGAGTTCAAGCCACTCGTGCCGGTATAGCGGTCTTCCGCCAATGGATTGAGACTAGTGGTGATCGCATTGCTTATGTCCAGAGCTGCCTTTGAGAGGGTGCTTTGCGCTTGCGCTGTGAAGAAAGAGTCACCGGGTGTCACGTATTCGATCGTGATGGAGATCGCAGCAGACGGGAGCTGGGAAAACACCATTGCGAATAACGTCAGCACCTTCAATTTCATACTAAAATTAGATATAGTAATTCGTTCTCAACACCAAGAAACAAAATGTCATTCTAAAAGCAATCACACATCATCTGGTAAATCGCGACCCATGGATGGATCCAAAGCGGATGATCCCCTGCTTCTGTTAGATACGCGGGTGGTATAAAAAAATAGGTCGAGCCCATCAGATAGGCTCGACCCTTGAAATCGATGGTTCGCTTACAGCTTATCCAGTTTGCTACCGCCGCCTCCAATCTCGTCCTTGATATTCATCTTATCCAGGACTGCCCGGTGCAGGGCAGACACATTCGCCTTGCCTCCGTCAATATGCCGGTTCCCCTTGATCCTGCCGCCGGCACTGCCAGCGAGGATGATCGGGAGGTTGCTTTTTGCGTGGTTCTGGCCATTGCTCATGCTTGACCCCATCATCACCACCGAGTTGTCCAGAACACTGTTGCTGCCTTCCTTCATGCTGTGAAGGCGCTCGAGGAAATAAGCATACTGGGATACGAAGAAGGTGTTGATCAGAGTATACTGTTTGAGCTTGTCCGGGATGTTGCCATGGTGGGAGATCGAGTGATAGGCTCCTTCCACACCGTCGATGAACGACATGTTTCTTCTGCTGCCACCATCGCCGAGCATCAGTGTCGATGAGCGGGTCGAGTTACTCCAGAACGCAAGAGCCATGACATCAAACATCAGGCGAATGTATTCAGGATACTCGATTTTCGGCAAAACGGAGAGGTTGTCGCTTCCCGCATCTCGTCCCATACGTTTTCCCGTTGCCTTGATATCGGCCAGAATTTCTTCCGTGATTTTCAAGCCCTTTGGCTGGGTCTTCCGGATAATGCGCGTTTCCACGTCCCTGACCGTTGTGAGATATTCGTCCAGCTTCTGTTGGTCGGCTTTCCCAAGACGTTTCTGCAGTTGCTTCGCATCTTCCAAAACAGAGTCCACGACAGCTTTGGTGGGAGCCACCGATTTTTTCTTTGAGCCTCCGCCACTGGAAGTAAGGCCCACACCGTCGAAGAGCCTTTTGAAAGCTCTCATAGGATTGACCTCCTGAGGGACCGGAGTCGTCGCGTTTCTCCAGGAAATGTAGTTTCCGTAAGACCACGGAAGACCGCTCGGCGAGATTCCACGGCGCGGCGCGTGCATCGCGAGCTCAAGTGTGGGAAGAGGTGTGCTTTCCTGATCCGCGTATCCGATGATCTGGTCAACACTGGCCGTGCCGATGTCCATCTGGCTTGCGTCACTGGCCTTGGCTGGCCGTTGCCCGGTGAGGAAGCCGGGAGTGCTTCCCGAATGCCCGCCCATGCCATTCACGAGACCCGAGACCACATTCACGTGTTCGGTCATTCCCTCAAGTGGCTTGAGAATTGGCGGAAGGGTGTCGAGTTTCGAGCCGGTTGGCATGAAATCGGCAATGTTCACACCATTCGGCATGAAGATCGCGGCATAGCGCAAGTGCTGTCCTTCCGGCCCCACGGCGAGCGTGGCACCCTTTGCCGTCGCGCCCATTGCCTCTAGAAATGGTAGCGCCATTGTCGCGCCGATCCCCCGTAGGACGTGGCGCCTGGAAATTCTTATTGGTCTCGTGTAGTTCATTGGTTCTGGGCTTTTGCTTCTCGTGCGGCTTTGCGTCTGGCCGCTTTGGGGCTTATTGCTGTTTTCTCGTCTTGTGGTGAATAGCCGGCGTTGCGGCGATATCGGAATGGATAACTTTTTGCTACTTCAATAAAGGCTGTGTGGATGCTTCCGTCATCTGCTATGACCTTGTCGGTGATCTCTTTGATGACAGGCCTATCATACGGTGTCATATCCCTGCCTATTGCATAAGATAACACTTTTGTGACCATGTGTCTTGCAAACAGTTCCTTGTCTGCGAGGAGGACTTTTTTCAGCTCCGCGGGCGAGGAAAATTCCGTACCACTCGGCATCTCTCCGGTCGTATCGAGCTTCACCCCGTTCTGATGCGTCCTGAAGCGGCCTATCGCGTCAAATGCTTCCAGCCCGAAGCCGATGGGATCGATCATCGCGTGGCAGCTTTTGCAATTTGGGTCATCCCGGTGTTGCGCTAGTGAATCACGGACGGTCTTGCCTTTGATTTCCCGGTCATCCTCGGGCAGCTGCGCTATGTTCATCGGCGGCTCTGGCAAATGTATCCCGAGTATGTCCTGTATGACAAAGGAACCCCGGATCGAAGGGCTGCTGCGCAATGGAAGGGATGTCGCGGTCAGCACACTTCCCATCCCCAGAACTCCTCCACGGTTTTCATCGTCCAGTGTCACACGCCGCAGTTGATTCCCTTCCACGCCGGGTATTTTGTAAAACTTCGCCAAGGACTCGTTGAGGAAGGTGTAGTCACTGTTGAGAAACTTGTAGATGTCCCCGTTGCTGTTCAGCAGGTCGTTGAAAAACATCATGGATTCCTGATAAAGCAGAACGCGCAGCTGGAAGGTGAACTGAGGGTATTTTTCAACATCAGGATTGGCGCTGGATCTCAGCAGCTCCCAGCCGAACCATTGGCCGCCAAAGTGCATTCCCAGCGCTTTCGACTTTTTGTCCAATAGCATCCGCTTCACCTGAGCCTCGATTGCTTCCGGATCCTGAAGCTCTCCCTTTGCGGCAAGCTGGAAAAGCTCACGATCCGGCATCGAAGACCAGAGGAAGTAGGACAACCTGCTTGCCAGCTCGAAGTCATCGATCTCATACGCGTCTGACTGATCATTTGACTCGTAGGAGCGGTAGAGAAAGTTCGGCGATACCAGCATGGCGTAGAGCGGCATCTTCATCGCCTCGTCAAACGGCTTTTTCTGCTTCATTTCGCCTTCGAACAGGGAGAGCAGTCTCTCCACCTCCTGCTCACCAGCCGGTTTTCTGTAAATGAGAGCACTCCAGTAGCTGACAATCTTTCTGGCCGCCTCGGTCGCGGACAGTTTTGACCCCGGCCTCGAGAACAAGTAGCGGGAGCGGGTGCCTGACGTGGCATAGACCGCACCGACAATGATGCCGGCAGATTCAAAGTAATTTTCCACCAGCAGGGCGGGCAGAAAGAGTGAGTCAGCGTTGTTGTCAAATCCGCTTTCTCCACTGCCATCCTCGGGAAAGTTATCAGCCGGGCGGAGTTTCAGCCCGAAAAGATCCCTCACCGTGTAGTTGTACTCGTTCTTGTTGAGGCGGTGAATCGTGGTTTTCCCAGGATCTGATCCCATTTCACCGGAATCCCATTTTTCAGTCAGGGATTCCGTCCAGGCATAGAGCTTTTTCTTGTCTTCCTCGCTAAGCTGGAGCTTTTCCTTTTCAAGTGGAGGCATGCGCTCCAGTTGCACGACCTTTGCGATCTTTTCCCAGAGTGCGGGCTGAAGTGAGGCCAGCTCATCGGTCATATACAATTCCAGATTCAGATCCCCTTCCTGACCGGCCTCATCATGGCACTCCATGCAGGATTGCTCGAGAATCGGCAGAATACCTCCTTCGAATGTATCCTTCCGGGCTTCTTTCGCCAAAGCGCTCTCGAACCGATCATAGTTCTCATCAACAAGAGCGAGAAACCCTTTGTCGTTAGGTGGACGGACACTTCCGCTAAGCACTGCTTTGGGCTTTTCGGTCAATTCGGAAAACTTCCCCCACTTGCTCTCGTAGGCCGAAAGCGCTTCATGAAAGGCCGGAGCACTGTCCTTGATCGGAATATCAGGGAGTGCCCCGGAAATCTCCTCTCCGATTTTTTCCAAAATTCTCAAAGCCTGGCTCGGGTTGGATGCCGCCTGGAAATCCATGGAATCATCCGGAAGTAAGTTGACCACTTTGATCTTGTCCTTGAACAGGCCGACCCAAGAAGGCTCCTTCCCTGCGATGAATACCAAAGGCTTGGTGCGATTGATCTCCAGTAGCTGGGTCATCGACGGCCTCCAATCGGATGGGTTTTCCCCTGCTGGGAGCGGATCGAAAATCGTGATGGAACTCTCATCCACCATTTCCCTGACAAAACAGGCTATGGCATAGTTCGTCGCCACAATGGACGGCTGAGTCTCTTCAGCAGCCTTTTCGACCACCACCTCGGTGCCTCTGTCGCAGCCGCTTAATACAAACATCCCTAGAAACAAGGTTTTGCAGATCGCTATTTTCCAAATCAAAGACATCCAGTTCATTCTCATACATTCATCACTCCATCTACAAATATTACCATGTAATTATGGTGAAATCAGGGCAAACGCAATGAATAATACCAGATATTACATTTATGCAATATCCCTAGGGACAGAGCCTGCGGAACCTTCAGCCCTGAGCCATTCGGCGCTCTATCCAGTCGAGCAATCCTTTGGAATCCCTCGCACCACCCATTGCTCCCTTCAACTTGGTTGCGGCGTCTTGAAAGCCGGGGTCACCGGTCAGCCGTACGATTTCCGCTGACACCCGTTCCGGTGTGAAGGTCTTCGGGTTCAGCGCGATACCGACGCCTGACTTTTCCACGCGATCTGCATTGTCCGGCTGATCGTGAGCCATGGCCATGATCAGCTGGGGAACACCCGCGCGGAAGGCTTGCGCCATGGTGCCCACCCCACCGTGATGAACGAAAACCGAAGCATCCGGAAGCAGCTTCGCGAAGGGGACGAAATCGATTTTCAAAGCTCTGCCTCCGATGTCATCTGGGATCGCCAGCGGCATCCGGGTGACAAACACAGCGCGAATGCCGAGCCTCCTCACGACTTCCACCGCGGTCTCGAAAAATCTCTCCGCCTGCACGTTCGCGCTACCCGGAGTGAAAACGACAGGCTTTTCCCCCGCCGCCAGAAATACCCGGAGCTCCTGCGGCACCTCCACCTCCGCACTGAGATCCTCCATCGGGAAATCCCACTGCAACAGATTCTCCGGCCAGTCCGGCTGGGGCTTCGCAAACCACTCCGGGAAAAGTGCCAAGACTCCATCCGGTGAATCCCACCACTCCGGCCAGAGGGTTTCCGGGGGGTTCACATCGTTTGCTCTGCAGACTTTTCGCAAACCCGGCAGTGAGAGAAAATTGATCGGATTGGGCAGGGAAAGCACCAGCCTTTTCAAAGGAACCGGCAGCGCTCTGAACCAGGAAAAGACAGGATGTAGTAGCGGAGTATCGTAAGCGCTCAAGAAAACCAGCGGCTGAAGGTGAACAGTGATGAGAGGAACCCCGTGCTTCTCCCGAGCCATCCGCGCTCCAAAGGACGTCAGCGGAGCCATCATCAGATCCACGCTGTCCACAGATTCCATTGCTTTCAGATATCTCCCGGACAGATTTACCGCGTAGTCCATCACCACCTTGGATCCGATCCCCAGCTTCCAGATCCTCCTATCCGCAGCAAAGCTCTCGAACTCCTCTTCCGTCCCCAGCGGGATGAAATCGAGGCCTGCCTTCTCAGCCACATCTGCAAACAAACAAGCGGTAACCATCGTCACCCTGTGGCCACGCGCTTTGAGCATTTTCCCCAACCAAATGAAAGGAAACACATCCCCTGCACTACCGAAGGGGAGGAGGAGGATGTGGGACATGGGGAAACAGGATGGGTAGCGATTGCTTTGCCCCGGCAGACCGGGCACTTGCCAAGCCTATGCCAATACCGTGCTTTTCATCAGACGGTGTTTAGTCGGCAAGAGAGCGGATGAATTTGGAGAAATAGCGCGTTCCTTCTTCCAGGGCTGCGATTTCGATGAACTCGTCCTTGGTGTGTGCCTGGTCAATGGAGCCCGGGCCGAGGCAGATGGATGGGATGCCTGCTGCGGCGAGGTGCGCGGCATCGGAAAACCAAGGCGCACCGGTGAGCTCGGTGCGTGGATCTGTGGCGAGAAGCTGTAGAATGAAGGGATTTTCCGGATCGGTCTCCATGGGCGGATTTTCATGTGCGGAGCTGATCTCCAGAGGGAGGTTCAGCTCGGAAATGGTTTCGCGAAGGAGTTTCAGCGAGCCGCCGGCCTGATGGAGCGACGGGGTCTGGCGGATGTCGATCTGCGCGGAGGCATGGTTCGGGACGATGTTTGGCGCGGAGCCGCCGGTAATGGTGCCGATGTTGATCGTGGAGTGGCCGAGAACGGGATGAGTGAATGTGCCGAGTTTCCGGGAAATCGTTTCCTGAAGTGTGAGGAGGGCGGCGGAGAGTTTCAGGATGGCATTCTCGCCAAGCTGGGGCTGTGAGGCGTGGGCGGAAACTCCTTTTGCGGAAAGGGTCGCCCAGAGGGAACCTTTGGTGGTGCGGACGATATGCATGGAAGTCGGCTCGCCTGCGATGGCGAAGCGGTAGTCCTGCGCGTGATGCTGCCCGAAGTGGATGGAGCCGTGCTGGGAGGCTTCCTCGCCCATGAAGCCGACGAAATCGACGGCAGTGGGGAGATCCCGGAGAATGTTTTTGTTTTCCCGGAGGGCTTCCAGCATTGCGGCCATGGAGCCTTTCGTATCGGAGGCTCCCCTGCCCCAGATTTTCCCGTCGCCGATCTCCCCGGAAAATGGCTCGATGGTCATATTGCCAACTCCAACGGTATCGAGGTGCGGCCCGAGGACGATGCGGGGGCGTCCGTCAAGAGGGGCGAAGCGCCCGATTGCGTTTGGGCGGCCGGGCTGGATTTCCTCAAGTGTGACTTCGGCTCCGATTTCAGCAAGGTAGTCCGCCACGAACTCGGCCATCTTCTGCTCGCCGGTGATTTCCGGTTGGTCGGGGGTGTGCTCGGGGTTTACAGAAGGGATCCGGACGAGCTTTTGGAGGAGACGCATGCGGGGAAGCTTAGGTTTTCAGCCCCGTATTTCAAGGAAGAGCTTGGACACAGTGTAGAGACCCGATTCCAGAAGAAATGCAATTGCGGCCTCCGGGTGCCATCCCGTGTATACATGATTGAACCGGCGCCGTACGTAGTCCATAAATAATCCATGAAAACCCCATTCCTCAGGCTTTTGATTTTTCCCGCAATCATTCTCACCTCTCAAACTGGCAGAGGCGAGGAACGTCCCGATCTCTTCGGCAGCAAGGAAGAATTCACTGGATTGACCGGCAATCTTTACGATCTGAAAAACACGGCCGACCGGGAACCCACCGATATGGCTCCGGACGGAAAGGTCAAATACGACGAGTGTTATGAGGCCATCGAGGATCTCGCCAAAAAGGGCTTTCGTGACAAGGATCTCGATGAATACGCAACTGGCGACATCACCCGTGATCTCAAGGCGCTCGCGATCAAAACGACTGACGCGAACATCGTTCCAACCGCTTTCGGGTCACCGGAAATCGAGGCCACTGGTATCATCATTGTTTACAAAGGAACGATCGAGGAGGCTCCTGAAAAGAAAATCCGCTTCGGCGGCTGGTTCGACGATGCGATGCTAGTACTCGTGAACGGTGAAGTCGTTTTCTACACAGCCTGGCGCGAAGGAAAAACCCGTTACAAGTCCGAGGAGTTCGGTAAACAACGTGCGGCGATGATCAAGGAAACCGGAGGCGTGACGGGTCTTGGAGACGCCTATGGTGAATATTTGCAGCTTAAAAAAGGTGATGTCGTCCAGATCGTTATCGCTGAAATACCCGGAGGCCGGGTTGGTGGGGCTCTCAAGGTTCAGGAAGAAGGAAAAACCTACAGAAAAGACGATCACGGCGATCCGATCCTCCCCCCGTTCGTAGTTGGCAAGCTCTCACGCGACGAAGAGGAAGCGCTTGAGAACACGCCCTTGAAACTTAAGTTCACCTCGATTCCCAAATTCAAATTCGTCGAGAATGAGTGAGGAATAATTGAAAATCATGACGACCGCCGAGTTCTTCGGGTGCATTTTTGGGAATTGAAGACTCGGACTTTCGCTCCGAAGCTATGGCAATGTTCGGATTGGTATTGGCTGGCGGAAAAGGAGTGCGTATGGGGATGGAGAAAGCCGGGATGGAACATCCGGACGGCAGGACTTTCGTCCGTAGAGCCGTGGAGCTATTGCGTGAGGCGGGGTGCGGGAAAGTGGTGATCGCTCTGCGCGAAGGGCAGGAGATTCCCACGGAAATGGAAGAAGTGGAATTGGTGAGGGATGCCGGGGAAGGCCCGTTGGGCGGGATGATCGCTGGGATGGAGGTTTCGCCGGATGAGGACTGGCTGGTGGTGGCTTGTGATTTGCCACGGCTGGAGGTTTCGGTTCTGGAAGGCTTGTTGGGGTTTCCGGACAGATTTGTGATTTATGGCGGGGAAAAGGGGTTGGAGCCTTTGTGCGGGGTTTATGGGAAGGGTGCTTTGGAAGTCTTGAAAAAATCACGGGATGAAGGGATCTGGGGGTTGCAGAGGATTCTGCGGGAGAACGATGCGAAGGTGATCAGGCTAAAGGATGAAGGGCTGTTGCTGAATGCGAACAAGCCGGAGGATTTGTCGGGGCTTTGATTTTTGGAGTTCGGAGGCCTTCTTCCGCATGATTGCGGTGCTGCTTTCCCATGAAACCTCGTCATCCGAGGACTCTGACATGAGGTTGTGTTTTTCCTGAAAATGGCCTTTGCTAGCCCAATGGATGAAGTGGCAGTGCCGGAGATGGCCTTGGAAGGGATTTGGATTTCCTCGGGGCATGATTTCCGCGGGCGGCATGGGCTGGGCAGGCGGATGAACGAGATCGTGGCAGTGGACGAGGTGCTCTGCGTGGCGGGGCGGGGTCTGGAGGGGGATCGGTATTTTGATTTCAAGGAAGACTTCAAGGGCCAGGTGACGTTTTTCCCGGCAGAGGTGCTGGACGAGCTGAAGGAGAAATACGGTGAAGTGGATGTAAGCGCGCTACGGCGGAACATCGTGGTACGCGGGTGTGATCTGGAGGCGCTGGTGGGGAAAAAATTCTCGGTTCAGGGAGTGGTTTTCGAGGGCAGTGAGGAATGCAAGCCCTGCTACTGGATGGATGACGCTGTGGGTGAAGGGGCGGAGGATTTTCTCAAAGGACGATGCCGAGGGGGAATCAGGGCGAGGATACTGACGGATGGGAAACTTCAAACCTCAACTTTCAATTCTCAATAAAGAGTTCGGCAGGGACGCTTATCC
>JBPOGC010000103.1:0-10607 GCA_051251795.1 Luteolibacter sp.
TTTCCCAAGAAGCTCCGAGCCGATTTCATGTTTCAAAGCCGAGTGGCACAGTCACTGCGGTTGGCTGCCACTATTCTAACGAGGGGAGCTATTAAATTTTACTTCGTATTTATCGTAATAGTCTTCCCAGTATTGATAAACGTTTGATTTTTTGTTTGTTCTGTAACGTTTTATCCACTCGTCATAGTCCTCTAATATATCTCTTCTCCATATTTTCGGATCGCTTCCAAAATTTGCTTTTAGCGCCCAAGGAAGCCATATTTTTTCGTGGAATACACCCAGTTCGAGCAACGTCTTATGCTCGATTTTAGTTCCTGCACGAACCCACTGATCTTTTGTCAGTTCATGTCTTTTAAGTCTTGCCAATAGTTCAACGTATTTATCGTGGTTCTTTATATTTAGTAACTCATAAACACAAGCTCCCCAGAGTTCCTCAAACGATGCATCTCTCACTATTTTCCGACGATCCAGGAAGCTTTCCCGAATCCTTATGAAACCATTTTCCCCATTTTTTGGTATCCTATGTTCAGCAAGATATTGCAAAGGTTTAGCGCTTTCGGATGAATCCCAAAAAACTTTTCCTCCGTCATATAAGCGCGAATACTCGTTTTTGACCCAAGTAAATGGAGCATCTTCGACGTTAATTGGAACCCTTCTATTGCCGCGATTCAAGAATTGAGACATCAGAGGTCGATCACGAATCATTTTTTGCAACTGGAAGCCCCCATGTTGAAGTGAGGGAGAAATATCGGCAGACGGTTCTGCTGATAGCTCTACAGGGTGATATAGAACCATGACTATTATGATAAGGTATAAAAAACCTAATTTCCGAATCATTTTAAATTTCAATCTACCGGTCACAACATAATTGAGGATCATAAGGTGATGGGTTTGGGCAGGCAGGCGGGTCGATATAGTCAGGATCACTGGGATCAATATCATCGCCGGGATCCGGTGGTATCGGGGGAAGAAATTCTGGATCTGGGTCTTGGGGCGGAAGTGGCGGAAACAATGGGTCGTCATCAATACCCATATCAATATCGCCAGGATTTTGAGGAAATGGATCCTCAATATCAATGTTTCCGCCGTCTGGAACATCGTCAAAGTTGAAATCATCTCGATCACGACGAGGGGGCGGGTTGAAGTTTCTATCAGGCATTTTTTTACCTAAATTATCCCACCAATCTACTGCGTTATTCTTAATGAACGCATATAAATTAATCCCGCCGTTCTCCCCGATCGGATCCCTGGATGGCCAGCGGCCGGTTTCCGGGTCGTAGTAACGATAGCCGTAGTAGTAGAGTCCTGTAGCCTGATCCAGAGGTTTGGTTGAGAACCTGTGGCTGAAGTCGGCGGCTTTTGAGCCAGTGGCTACTACTGTCTTCCCGAAGGGATCATACTCGTAGTGGGCGGCGACGGCTCCAGAAAAATCCAGGTATTCGCTGACGTTGCCGTTGCCATCATAGCTTGGATAATATGCCGAACCTCCCTGGGTGACGGAGAGAAGGCCGCCTACTCCTCCGGCTCCTTGCATCGTGCCGCTGAGATCCGTGCCCCAGAGGTAGGTTTCTTCGATTACGGTGGTTGATGAAACAAGCGGTTGAAAACCGCCTCTCCATATTGGGTTCCAGCCGTCGTAGAGGTAAAGCGTTGTTTCCGTCCCCTCGGTTTTGGCGATGCGGCGCGACTGGGAATCATAGACGAAGCGGACGAGTGGGACACTCGTCCCTGCCTCCTGGACTTCGATCAGGCGGTTTTCGGCATCCCAGACGAGGGTGGAGTTGGCGCTTGTGTCTGCGGGGAGAGGATAGGCGGTGGCGTTGCCGTCATCGTCGTAGGACGGGGTGTTCGCGCCGATGGCTGTATACTGGTTGAGGCTGTTGGCGGTGTAATTGTCGCTGGCTGGCAATGTGAGGCTTTCGGCGCTTTTGAGGCGGTTGCCGATCATGTCGTATTGATACGCGCGATCCAGGCCGGGGATGGTGGAGTCCGCCTTGGTGACCTGGCCGAGGCTGTCGTAGCCCCAGGCGGTGGAACGGACGGCTTGGAAAGCCGTCCCTGCCTGGGAGACTCCGGTGCGCTGGCCGATTGCATTCACACTGTAACCGTAGTCCGAAACCCCGGTCGTGCCAACTTCATTTTCCCTGGTGAGGAGGACGTCGCGAGTGGTGTCGTAGGTATTGGTGACGGTGTGGGCCGGGCCGGTGACGGTTTCCAGCAGGTTGCTGTCTGCAAGGTAGCCGTAGGTGAATGTGTCGTTGGCATCGGCGACGGTGCCGAGACGGCCGGTTGTGTCGTAGGTGTAAGTGGTTTCCTGCTCGGTGGTGGTGCCGTCTTTCAGGAGATAACCTGTGGGACGGAGGAGGTTGTCCTGTTTCCTGTCGATGACGCGGGTGAGCTCGGGAGTGCCGTCGGAATCGGTGTCGTGGCTGATGGTCTCGGTATCGAGGACGAGGGTGGCGGGATCGTAGGCGTAGTCCGTGGTGGAGACTATGTTGGTGGTCCGGGTGGGACGGCCGAAGTTGTCGTAGGTCTGGACGACATCCGGGGTTGTGTCGGAGTAGTCCGTGGTGGCCAGCATGCCGGCATCGTAGGAATAGGTGGTGGTGGTGCCGCGTTCCCAGGTGCGGGTGGCGAGGCGCCCTGCGGAGGTGTAGGCGTAGTCGGCTCCCTTGTCCGTGTCGTCACGTTTTCCGATGAGAAAGCCGCGACCCGTGCTGTAGATCCAGGTGGTTTTGGCGAAGCCTGTGGTGGCGGCTTCCGGCTCGGTGCCGAATGCGAGACTCTGGTAGGTACGCAGCTCGGTGAGGCGGTCGAGGGAGTCGTAGACTCTCAAGGTGGGGTTGGTCTGTGCGCCCCATTTGGCAGAAACTTTCCCGGTGAAGGTATAGGAGGTGTATGTGATGTTGCCCAGAGTGGTGCCGTCCGCATCCAGGGTGTCTGGGAGGTCGGTGGAGACGACCCTGCCCATGTTGTCGTAAGTGTAGCTTGTGGTGCGGTTGCCGGGGTCTGTGACGGAAAGCACTCTGCCGTTGTCAAGATAAGCTCCGATGGTGGTGGTGCCAGTGCGGGAGTCGACCGATGTCAGCGTTCTTCCGAAGCCGTCGTGAGTAGCCTGTTTGGATCCGATGAGGGTGTCGTCCGAGGCGAAGGCTTCCTGTTTTTTCAAGAGACCGTCGGTGTAGGTGGCAACAGTATAGGTGCCGTCCGGGGCGGTGGTGGTTACTGTCCATGCCCCATCTGCAGGGACAGTGCGCGTGCCAGTCGAGGTGCCTCCAAGGGTGATGGATTTCGCGCCGTAGCCGAGGCTGTCGCGCAGAATGGTGGAGACGAGGATGCCATTGACAGTGGTGGTGGTGCGGTAGGAGACACCGAAACCGGGATCGCTGACCACATCGGAGTCCGTGGCTGTGAGGCGCTGCTGGCCGCCGGGCATGGGTGTCGTGGTGAGGATGAGTTCCGCTTTGCTATTATATTGGTAACTGACGGTGATATTATCGGGATCGGTGGCGGAGGCCACCTGGCCTCTTGAGCCAGCTGCAGCGGAAAACGGGTGGTAGGCAACCGTGGAGAAGGCTCCGTCAGGGAACTCGGTGCGGAAGTTGCGGCCATACTGGTCTGAATAGGTTTTCGTCCACTGGGTGCCATTGGCGGCGGTGGCCTGTTTTACGATGCCGCCTCCGTTGAGGGCGTGGGTGGCGCAATCATAGGTCATGGCGGGCCGGGCGGTGCCTGACTGGCTGCGGGGGGTGCCATCGGCAAAGGTGGTGCGGACGGAGGTGGAGCCGTCCGGGTAGGTCATGGAAACGGTTTTCCCGCCTTCCGTGGGGTAGCTGGTGACGATGGTGGTGGTTTCCGGGAGATTGTCGCCGTCCGCGTCGGGGGATTTGCTGGTGATGGTCTCACCGGCTAGGTTGCGGGTGGTGGAGTTTGCAAAGAGGACGGTGTTGCCGTCGCTGCGGGTGCTGGTGGTGGTGAGGCCGGCAAGGGCGGTGCCGGTGGTGATTTCCGTTCCGCCAGAAGAGCGCTTGGAAACCGCACGGTAGCGGCGCTTTATGGCATCGTAGGAATATTCCGTTGTGGCACCGGTGCGGGATTGGGTGAAACCGAGGCCGCAGCAGTAGTAGCGGGAGATGGAGTATGTGCCATCGCTGTAATCCGTGCGCTGCGGGCGTCCCTTGGCGTCCAGATCGGATTTCACCCAGGCACCGAAGGTGAGGCTGGTTTCCACGTCGCCAGTAGTCTCGGAAATATCGGTGAAGTCGGAATTCCGAGTTGTAACAGTGCGGGTGCCTGCGGTGATGCCGTTGCGGTCGCCCTCGCCCTGATCCATGGTGACTGTGGTGTTGGTGCCTGTCTGGGAATAGGAGTAGGTGATGGCGGTGCCATCGGCCAATTCCTCCCACTTGAGGCGGCCTGCAAGGAGAGCTCCAGCATCATCGGAGTGGCGGCATTCCTTTTCCTCAAGCCACTCCGTGCCGGTGAACATGCGGGTGGTGGTGAGTTCGTCGCCACCATCGATGGTGGAGTAGATGACTTCGGTTTTCTCGATGGTCTGTCCGGCGATGGAGACGGTGGTGCTGAGTTTTTTCTTACCGATGATGTTCTCTTCCTTGAGTGCGTTCTGATAATCCGTGATGGGGACGTTTTTCCAGGATGAGTATTTTGTCTCGATGGCGACGGAGGCTTTTGCGGAATCCGCGTATTCGTAGTATTCCCATGAGCCGTCCGGGCGGATGAGGGATTTCAGGCGGCTGTGGACGAGGCTGTTTGAGGGGTCGTTGTGATAAGACCACGTGATCTTGCGCGGAGAACTGGAGCCATAGCCCTCGATGAGTTCTACCATGCGGCGGGCACCTGTGGATCCTCCTTCATCAGCAAGGTCATACATCGTAATGACATAAGCGCCTTCGTTCGATTCCTGGGTATTTCCCGAACCACTCTCTTCCGACGGCAAATCACCTTCCGAGCCCGTTCCAGATCCTGCGTCTCCAGAGGAAGTGGAAGTATAGAATCTGAGGGGGCTGAAATCCTGGTATGTCTCGTATTTATGGGAAACGAGAAAATCCCCGCCGTTCTGGCTGGGATCCGCGGGTACCGGGACGACGGAGCCGTCCGCATTAAGGTGGGCTTCATGGATGGTGCGCTCAATGTTATAGTCCCAGTAACGTCCTTCACCCGGGGCGGGAGGATATGCGGTATGCCCAGTGCCCCGGTTGCTGTAGATGAGCTTTTCCACGCGCAGTCTGGAGCCGGTGACATCCGGCCCCTCGTAGGTAGTGATGGTAAAAGTCTCAGGAAATTTCACCGAAGACTCCCAAGCGACCAACTCCGATAAAGAGAGAGATTCCGGTGCCTGCCTGTCGACCGTTACGAAAGTCTCTTCGTAACGGGTGGTGGTGGTGCGTGTTCCGTTTCCAGTGCGTTCGACCTGGGTCTTGTCGATGCGTCCGTTGTCATCGGGGAAGTCGGGGTTTGAGAAAGTGACCTCCAGCATGGGAGGGTATTGCTGCTCGTCTGGAAGGATGTATCTGCCGGTGAGATAGGAAAGATCATCGGGATCGGACTTCGGCGGTGTCTTTTGTAATGCCGGGAGATTCGCAACTGACCACATCTTGATGGTATAGGAGCTGCCCTCCCCACCTTCAGGCACGGAAATATCGGTAAAAGCAGTATCGGTGAGGATCTGCTCCAAGGGACCATACACGATTTGCCCTGAGCTTTCTTCAGTGGCATAAAAGAGTTTTTGGTATCGTATCACATCGGCACCCGAAACGGTGGAACCAAGGCTAAGAACGGAGGGACTGGCCAGGCGTGATGAGATGGTTTTTTCGTCGAGATTGATGGTAAGGGATTGGCGGTCGATGGTGCCACTGCGGCTGGAGGAGCTACTGACTTTGGAGGCGGGATTGCGGCCTTTGGATGAACGGCCTCCTGAGAGGGAATCCACTTCCGCTCCAACACTCCACTTCCCTCGTGCGCCACCACCACTCTTCTCTCGTGCGCTACCACCACTACTATACTTCCCCAGTGCGCTATCACCTCTACTGCTCACTCGTGCGCCACCACTACTTCTACTCTTGGCTCGTGCGCGATCACCACCACCATATACTTTCATCATTTCCGACAAGTTGCGTAGCTTGCCGCCTGTGATGGAGCCCTCGGAGACACCGACGCGTGAAAGGGTAAGGAGATTCCTGGGGTTACCATAGGAGCTTTTTCCCACATCAAGAGACCAGGCTAGGCTAGCTGTAGTCTGCGTGGAGCCACCGCAGTTTTGAGGAGAAGGCGCAGTAGTTCCAGGTGGAGGGTTCGTGGCAAGAGCGGTATTTGTTGCCAGGATGCCGAGTGCGCATGGCAGTATCAAAGAGAGTCTGGATACGGAGATGACTGATGGATATTTCATACGGTGTGAGGCTTTGATTAAAATTTATCGGAAAGGTTTCCATACGCTGCTTGGGCGGCATGGCGGAGGCGGGAGTTTGAGCGGGCAATGGATTGGAGGGTGCCGAGATCGGCTTCCGTGCCGATCTGGCCGAGGGTGGCGATGCTGTTTAGACGTAAACTGGGATCTGTGGCTTCGTTGGTGGCGAGGGCGTGGATTTCCGGACGGAAGGTTTCCAACCGGAGCATTCCTATGGCATTGATGGTGGAAATTGTAGTGATCTTGCTCGAAGCGTTCCTTCCGGAAAGGACTCCTTCAAACCAGGGGTCAAGGGTTTCCAGAACGGGATTGATGACATCTTCCGGGACTCCCCCGCCCTTCATGTCGATAAGCACCATCAGGGTGGTTCCGGGAATGGAGCTACGGGCATTGGTGGGATCGGTGACCAGTGCGGCGAATGCCTCTGCGGTTTCTTTTACGATGGTTGGATCCTGCTCGCTGGGCTGGCCGAGTTCCGCACCGCGGGGGGTGACCCATTGCCCGAGATGCTGGACGGCGTAGTCGCGCAGGACTTCAGGAGCTGCGGGATTGCGGATGATGGCGAGCATTTCCTTCGCGTAGCGATCCGGGGCTATGGCCTTGAGGCGCATCTGCTCCATGATCTCGTTTGCCACCACCCACCAGTTTTCCTCCTGTCCGGGGACGGGAGTGTAGGTGAGCAAGTCGTAGAGGGTATTGATGTCTTCCTGGTTGAGGCTGGCCGCATCAAGGCTACGGAGCATGTCTACTCGCACCTGCCAGCGGACGGAATTATCCGTTAGTTTCTGAAAACGCGAGTCACGCGCTTCTCTTGCCTCGCGGATCTTTACGACTTCCTCGGCAATATTTTCCTCACTATGTTCCTCGGTTTTGTCGAGCTGCCACCAGACGACTCCTCCGGCTCCCGCAAGGAGCAGTGTGGCCAAAATGATGGATGTAGATTTCATGAAGAATATTGCAGGGTGATCAATGGAAGACCTGGGTTGTGAAAGGGATTGAATCTTTGACAGTTGAGTTTTGGGAACTAGCGGCGGCCGATGAAGTTGCCATCGCGGTCGTAGATATCGGTGTAGTGGCAATATCCTCCGCTCAATCCTTCCGGGAATAGAAACTCCAGTATGTAGATCCCGTTGACGAAATCTTCAGCCGTCAGAGTGAGCGTCGTGGCACCATCCTGGAAAGTAACTCCGGCACGGTAGATTCGGACGACGATGGAACCTCCCTCTGGAAGATCCGTAAGCACGATGGGGGTGCTGATAACTGTATAGCCAGGGTAATCATTGCTGGCGTAGGAGCTGATCAGGTCATTCTGAATTGCGTCTGACACACCAATAGAGTTCAGCGGCTGCACCCCAAGGATCGGCCCACCTTCGTAAAGTCTTGCCAGCATGTTGGTGCTCCCAACCGTCCTGGGTGAGGCTTGGAGGGACAAGGAATCACCCGATACCGTCGCCGGATTTTTGACAAAAACCGAGGAGCCTCCTTCAAAATAAAGATCACTGTCAACCTCGCCCAAGGTGAACTGGAGGTTCCCCACGGAATTGGAAATCAGATCGCGCGGCGTCTCGGAAAAGTCCGCTTGTTTCACGCTGACGGTGAGCGTGCCGGTGCTACCATCGGCATGGGTTGCAGTGATGATCTGCGTACCCGCGCCAACAAATTGATAAGTGAAATGCTCGGCATCACTGGTGAGAGTCTCGTCGATCCCCTCGCTGAAGACCTCCACCTCCGTGAGCGAAAGGAAATGGTCGTTAAGAAAATTCAGGCCGAGCAGCTCGATTTTGACGAAACGACCGGTCACTGGTGACGGGAGTGTCCAGATCTCTTTGGTACCGCTGAAGCTGGAAGAAACATGGTAATCCTGGGTGAGCACATCGGACTCATTGGAATCAAGGATACTGATCCTGTAGTTTGAGAGGCGTTTACCAGCATTCCCATCACGGTTCCAGAGGACGATGCTGCCAATTTCCCTGTCTTCCCCAAGATCCAACTTCCACCAGGAGCCAGCGGTATTACTTGTATGCGTGGTAGTAGAATCACCCCAGACACCGGATGTATTTCCATCGATAGCTCTACTCGCCACTCCCCAATATTTAGTGCTAGACTGGGAAGCAACTGCGCCCGCATCCGCTGCCCAGTTGATCGGGCCGACAGTGAAAGCAACTGCCTGGCCAGTAGTACCTGCCGCAGGCTTGGCGACGAGCTTGAGCGAATCGTTTTTGCGGATGACGAGGGTTTCAGATTCCAGGACGTTAGTTTCCTGCCATTCGACGGTGCCAGTTTCCGCAAATCCCTGTTCCAAAGAAAGGATGAAGGATGTAGGGGTGCCCGGATCAAGTGGAAGATCCGCATACCAATGGGTTTCATCAGTTCCAGCGAAAACCGCGCTTCCATTCAGAGTAACGGAAGACCGCATACGCGCATTCCCTTCCAGGAAGGCGGGAGATGTGCGGGAAAGCGGCTGATACGGATAGAGAGTATTGGAACCGGCCAGCTGTGAGAAAACCCAGTCCGGGATGCCGTCCCCATCCAGATCCGCTCCCTGGGGCTGCAGCACCTCGATTCCGCGGATGCTTACAGTCCGGCGTGCGCTCATGTTCTCAATGTCCAGCGCGAGCGTGTGAATCCCCGCCGTGAGATAAGGGGTGAGAATGCGCAGCAGCGCATCGCGATCCTGGCCATAGACCAAAGTGCTGGTCCCCATCGAGACACCGTCAATGGAAACCTTGATATCCACGGTCTCGTGAAGATACAGATCCCCGAGAAGCGAGGTGGAGACGTTCAGCGCCCAATACCCGTCTCCGGGAACACTGAAATCCCAGCTGACGGAACCCCGGAAAGTGGGCGGGATCAATCCCTGGCTGGTGAGCGTCCAATCCTCCGACGCGGAAAACGTGTTGAGATCAACGACCCCGGCGAGCAATTCCGAAGGGGCGTCGCTGACAGTGGGATCCGTATTGTAGTTCCTGACTTCCACTGAATCCACCAGGCCATCCCCGTCTGTATCAGGATTGGAAGGATCTGTTCCGTAAACATATTCCTCACGGTTCGACAGCCCATCGAGATCGAAGTCGCCGCGCTCTCCCTGGTGGGCGCGATCGAGCAGGCCGTTTTCAGTGGGATCGAGACCATACTGGCTCTCCCAAGCATCGGGAAGATAGTCGTCATCCGCATCCTCCGCTTCCCGAGCATATGAGGAGAGAACTTCCGTGGGAACCAGCTCACGCTCAATCCCCGGCCCCGCCCATGCCATACGGATGTGCCGCTTCGTGCTGTGATGCTGCTGGCTGAGCATCTCGACGAAATATTTTTCGCCAGCGACCAGATGAACCTCCTCGCTCATCTGGGAAGAGAACTGATCCCAGAGGTTGGAGCTGTTCGAAGGGATCCCGCCGGAACTCGTTCCCACTTCCCCTCCGAGGATGGCCAGCCGCTGTTTGTCATATTTTGTATCATCCTTGCTCAGCCAAAGCTCTGCCCCGGTGCTACCACTGACCCAAAATGTGTAGTTACCAGTCTCTGGTGCAACTAGATAGCCACGGATACGAGCACCGGAATATTTAGCCATGCTAGTGAATACTGATTCTGCCCAAGTTTCAGCATCAGGCTGTTCGTAAAAACTATCAGCCGCTACAAGGCCCGATACATCAAAAGCCACTATATCTGACCACTTTTCCACAGCTAAGCGACCCGGGAGGGAAATCTCCGAATTGTCGCTGAACACGATGTGATCGCAACTGATGTGCTTCCATTTATTTGGAGTGCCATCGGAAATTTCGATTTTTACCTCTCGGCCGATAAATAAAGAGACATCCCAAGCAACCTGGATCATGGAATGACTTTTCGGTCCAGTCGCAATTTTCAAGATGGAACCGGTCGAGGCATCCAGTAAGCGAACCCGTTCGTGATTCAGACTGTTCCCACCACCAATCAGAAGATGGATATAGTCATGGGAAACTGTGAACACCGGGCTGGTGAGCGTACCTGATAGAGCACCATCGTTTTGAGCGCTGATGTGGGTATGGACGAATTTTTCACCCACATAGTCCAACCCAGTAATTGTCGAGCCGTTATCGCCCTGCGACACTGGTCCGGTGCCAAAAGCGGTTCCCGTGGTCGTCCAATCACCCCAGTCAGATCCTTCAAAATCCTCGAAAAGGAAATCCTCCGCCGCATGCAGCGG
>JBPOGC010000104.1:0-10549 GCA_051251795.1 Luteolibacter sp.
ATAGTCCTCCACCGCAGCTTTCTGTTCCCCAGTGGTAATTTCCGCAACAAATGGATGCTCCGGCGCCAAAACAATATAAGTCGCCCCGAACAAAGTATCCGGACGCGTCGTAAACACCTCCACTTGTTCGTTGAAATTTGAAATTTGAAATTTAACCGCAGCCCCCTCGCTGCGGCCGATCCAGTTCTTCTGAAGCAACTTGATCCCCTCCGGCCAATCCAGTGTCTCTAGCTCATCTATCAAACGCTGGGCATACTTTGTGATTCGCAGCATCCACTGACGCAACGGCCTGCGCTCCACGGTGTGACCTTTCCCCTTCCATTCTTCCACTTCCTCATTCGCTAGCACAGTGCCCAGATCCGGCGACCACCAGACCGGTGTGTCCGCCACGTAAGCCAGCCTCACTTCATCGATCTGTTGCCGCGTCCACCCTTTCGCCTCCAACTCGGAAACTGGCTTCGCCTTGTTCTCTTCCTCACAAAAATATGAGGAATACAGTTCCAAAAAGATCCACTGGGTCCACTTCACATACTCAGGATCGGTCGTCGCGATTTCCCTGTCCCAGTCATACCCAAACCCCAGCGACTTTAATTGCCGACGGAAGGTTTTGATATTCGCCGCCGTGGTGATCGCCGGATGCTGCCCGGTCTTGATCGCATACTGCTCCGCCGGCAGCCCGAAGGAATCGTAACCCATCGGGTGCAGCACATTGAAGCCGTTCATCCGCTTATAACGCCCGACGATATCCGTAGCCGTATATCCTTCCGGATGCCCCACATGCAGCCCCGAGCCACTCGGATACGGAAACATATCGAGCACATAGTATTTCGGCTTTTTCGGATCAAAACCCTCCTCACCCGGATTCGGCGTGCGGAAAGTCTTTTCAGAATCCCAAAGAGCCTGCCATTTTGGTTCGAACTCGTGAAAGGGGAATGGTTTGCGTGCTTCGGACATGATGTGAGGTGGGCGGGAAACTTGGTTCATCCCCCGCCCGATGAAAAGAAAAACCCTGCCGCAGCATTACACCGGGCAGGGTTACTCCTAGACCAACCGCTGAAAAATCAATCAATCCATATCCTTCTTCTCAAGGGAATCGTCTAGATTCGCCAAAAAGCTATCTACCTCAGGATACTCGGAGGCAAAGAAGCGGTTGAACTCCTTACCTTCGGAGTCCAGCAGGACAATAGTCGGGAAGCCTTCGATCTTATATTCTTTCGCGTAAGGATCGTTCTTCTTCTTCAACTCTGGATCTCCCTTCGGAAAATCGAGGTGAACCAGAATGAAATCTTCCGAAGCCGTATCCACGAACTCCTTTTTGGAAAACACCTTTTTCTGCATCATGATACAAGGCGGACACCAATCGGAACCGGTGAACTCCAGCATGACAGATTTGCCTTCAGCTTTCGCGAGTTCTATCGCCGTCTCGACGTTTGTTTCCCAGCCTTCATGCTTGTCAGCTGTTGTTTCCGCACAGGCGGTCATCGTTATTGCTGCCGCGCTGAAAGCGGCTAGAGCTAGGTTTGTAATTGCTTTCATCATACTAAAGACGGCCTCACCGCCCCGTTTATTCTAAATTTCTTGGAAAAATCTCCTGAATCTGAATTCTCCGCCGCAGTGAAAACACTCCCAAAGCTCATCATCGCGACCCGGAACGCCCACAAAACCGAGGAAATACGCCATATGCTCGGCCACCGTTTTGAGATTTCCGATGTCACCTCATTCCCCGATCTCCCGGAAATCGAGGAAACCGGAACCACCTTTTTGGAAAACGCCCGTCTCAAAGCCCTCGGTATCAGCAGTCGCATCGATGGCTGGGTGCTTGCCGATGATTCCGGCCTGGAAGTCGATGCCCTTGATGGCGCACCCGGTGTCTGGTCTTCCAGCTTCGGCGGTGAAGAAGGCAACCATGCAAAAAACAACCAACGCCTTCAAAAGGAAATGGCCGGAGTGAAAAACCGCAACGCAAGATTCCTCTGCACTCTGGTTCTCGCAAAAGACGGTGAGGAAAAAGCGATTTTCCGAGGATCAGTCGATGGCGAGATCACCGACCAAGCTTCCGGATCTGGCGGATTTGGCTACGATCCCCTTTTTATACCGGAGGGTTATGAGAAAACCCTGGCTGATCTGGGCGCTGAAATCAAATCCACCCTCAGCCACCGTGCAAAAGCGATCCAGGCCTTCGTGACCGCAACTGAACAAGAAAATTTAATTAATTTTAAAATATAATCTGGATAAGTTAACTTTTTTGCAATAAATTCCTTTCCATGAAAAGGTCTGTACTTCTCATCCTCCTAATCGTTCCTCTTTTCAACGCCTTCACATCCTGCTCAAACCAAGTGAGCGCCAGGCAACCCGTCTCCTATCGCTTCGACCATGGTCGCACCGCAATGATCAAAAACGGCCTCGCCTACGCGCCGAAAAGCGCCCCAATGGCGGTAAAAAAAGCCATCGCGGCAGGCAACAGGCTCCAGAGAATGCCATACAAATGGGGTGGCGGACACGCCAGACACAATGACAACGGCTACGATTGCTCCGGCAGCACTTCCTACGTTCTCCGCGAAGCAGGCCTTCTCAATGGCAGCCTCACCTCACGCGGATTTTTCAACTACGGAAAAAAGGGCTATGGAAAATGGATCACCGTCTATGTCCGCAACGGCCACGTCTTCATGACAGTCGCCGGCCTTCGCCTTGATACCGGCGGCAGCCGTGACAGCAGCGGCCCACGTTGGAAAACCAGCACCCGCTCCGGAGCCGGACACATCACCCGCCACCCGGCAGGCCTCTAACAATCATTTTTTAGAAAAAGTCTCTTTCGCCAGCTGAAAGTCTTTCAGGGTCATTTCCGCTGCCGAGAAATCCAGTTTACTGGTCACCCGATTCGGCACGACCCACGTTTTCATTCCAGCGGCAGTCGCGGAAATCAGCCCGTTAAGCGAGTCCTCAATAACCAGGCAAGACCCGGGCTCCATGTCCAGCCTGCGGGCACCTTCCAGATAAAGGTCGGGGGCGGGCTTCAGCCTCGGGGCGTCTTCCTTGCAGATCACGTCCTGAAACCACTTTCCAAGTGAAAGCTTCTCCAGCCAGCCGTCCACCCAGTCGTGCGATGAGCTGGAAACAACTGCCATGGGAACGCCCTTTTCCCTGATGGCTTCCAGAAAATCCTCCACACCCGGTATGGCACCCTCTTCCTCCAGCTCGCTTCGGATTTCCACCTGCCGGTCGGCATCCTTTTTTATCCAGTCAAATTCCTGCCCCGTCAACTCCTCAAGGTAGGTCTTCGGAGACCACGTGTCGAAATCGGAACCAATACACTTCGTATAAAGCGAGAGCGGCAAGTCTTGCCCTTCCTTTTGAAATGTTCTCAACCACGCCTGGTAGATCGCCCACTCCGTATCCACCAGAATCCCGTCAAAATCGAATAAAACTGCCTTTGGCTCCATGCGCACTGAATGCTCCAGTAACTCCCAACCCGCAAGATCGAATTATTTAAGCTTTCCTAATAGTCACCCAACTGGTAGTTCTGTTTTTGATTGCCAATCTTTGGAAATGCTGACAAAAGCCCTGCGGCTAGCAACCTACCCCTTACATTATTCTGATGAGCGTCCGCAACTTTATCCAAGCCTCTTCCGTCCTCCTACTCGCCTGGCTCTGTGCGACATACTTTCATACCGTGCCAGCGGAGCGCTACAATCAAATCCGCTCTGTAGACACAGCCTCAACGGAAGCCGCTTCCTCCCAGCAAGACGAGATGGGTGCCGCAATGCCCAAAGAGCCGATAACCCGTTAAGCATTCATGGCAGAGGAACCGAAAATTACCGCCAAAGAGCCCGTTTCGGTGGATCTTGATCCGGGAACCTACTGGTGGTGTTCCTGTGGCAAGACCAGCCACTCCCCATTCTGTGACGGTTCACACAAAGGCACCGGGCTCCAGCCACAGAAACTCGTCGTTTCTGAAAAAAAGACCCTCCGCCTTTGCCAGTGCAAGGCTACCAAGAATCCTCCATTATGTGATGGCTCTCATCGCAACCTCCAAGAAATCTAGACGTCTTTCACTTATACAAACCCTTCGAAAGAACGAGAACCTGCAAGTTCGTTCCGAAAAAATGAGTCCAGCCAGTTGCATATTCCCGCTTTTCGTCGCTTTTGCGACACTCGGCTGTGTAGGAACAGAGCCTTCTCCCACGTGGAAGAACTCTGTCAACCAGCAGGTGAACCAACTCGGATACAGGAATTGGATCGTCATTGCCGAGGCATCTTTCCCCGCCCACAACAAGCCGGGCATCCGCCAGGTCTATGCTGACGCGGAAGTCCCCGAAGTTGTCGACTACGTCCTCAGTACAATAGAAGACAGCCAGAACGTCCGCCCAAGAGTCTATCTGACCCGAGAGCTCAGAGCTGTGGAAAACGATTTCGCGCCTGGCATCGACACCTTGCGCGAGCAGATTAAAAAATCCCTGCAAGGCCATGAGCCGACAGAGCTCGAACAGCGTTCACTGATCACACTTATCGAGGCCGCGAACAAGAATTTCCAGGTTCTCGTGATCCGCACTCCCACCGCCCTCCCCTACACTTCCGTCTTCTTGGAATTGCAGCCCGGTTACTGGGATTCCGAGTCTGAAGACCGCCTGCGCGAAACAATCAAACGCCAGCGTATGGAAAGTCTCGCGAAACCAACTCCATAGTTGCAACCTCCCCGCGTGACCAGAAACGAAGCTCTCAAAATCGAACGCGAGGCAGCATGGATCGGCGACGCCATCCTTGCCCTCTATGCCCGCGAATTTGTCCTCCGCGAGCGCGGCTGCATGGATGGAATCTGGTTTACCCACCTCACTTCCAACGAATTCCTAAGTGCCTTCGGGAATCCTACCAGCGTGGAAGCGATCATTGGACGGATCTACCGTGAGAAAGGCCTCGCCGCCGCCCACAGTCATATTGAAACGGAATTTCTCCCTCTGTTCCGGAAGCAGATCGTCAGAAAGACGAAGTGACATAAAAGGGCTGACCCACACATTCCAGTGAAGGAAACAGGCCTGAAATCCATAAACTCTCCCTGCTACGCAAAAAAACGCCCCTGCGGAAAAACCACAGAGGCGCCTGAAGATTAGAGAGCCAATCAGGAAACAGCCGCGACCACATCCTCGGCAGACATACCGAGTTCCTTCATGACGGTGTCTCCCGGAGCACTAATTCCGAAGCGATCAATGCCCAGAACCTTGCCTTCGGTGCCGACGTATTTCCACCAAATGTCGGAGACACCGGCTTCAATCGCCGCACGCTTGGTGCAGGCTTTCGGAAGAACGCTTTCCTTGTATCCAGCGGACTGACGCTCAAAGCGCTCAACACAAGGCATGGAAACAACACGGACGCCACCGCCCAGTTGCTTGGCAGCCTCAACACAGTGCTGAAGCTCGGAGCCGGTTCCGATAAGGATCGTTGTGAGTTCACCGGTTTCTTTCACGGCAACATAACCACCACGCAGCACACCATCACGGCGCTCTTCAACGGAGAGATCATTCATGAGCGGAATCGCCTGGCGGGTGAAGATCAGTGCTGTCGGCCCATCCGTGCGTTGCATCGCTGCGATGTAAGCGCCCGCTGTTTCCTCCGCATCACCCGGACGGATTACATCCAGGCCTGGGATTACGCGCAGACCGCTGACAGTCTCGACCGGTTGGTGGGTCGGGCCGTCTTCGCCGACACCCACCGAATCATGGGTGAAGATGAAAGTGGTAGGGAGCTTCGCAAGGGCAGCAAGCCGGATCGCAGGGCGAACGTAGTCTGCGAATACACAGAAGGTTGCTCCACTCGCTCGGAAGATGCCGTCATAGGAAATGCCGTTGCAGATCGCGCCCATCGCATGCTCGCGGATGCCGAACCAGATATTCCTTCCGGTAGGATTTCCTGCGGAGTAATCACCTTCGCCGGTGAGATAGTTTTTCGTCGAGCCGAAGAGATCCGCACTACCTGTGAGGAATTGTGGCATCGCCTTGGCTACCGCGTTGATTACCTTGCCGCCTGCACCACGGGTGGCGTCTTTATAGTCTTCCGCGAATGCCGGGATCATGTCGCTGAGGTTCGTAGGAGTTGTCCCTGCGACACCTTCGGTAAGCTCTTTGGCAAGCTCCGGGTTCGCCTTTGCCCACGCATCGTAAGTTGACTGCCAAGCTTCGAAGCCTTTGACCTGTGCTTCCTTGCGCTCTGCGAAAAATGACTTCGTTTCCTCGGAAACAAAGAAGCTCTTGTCAGCAGGAAGACCCAGGCCAGCGCGTGCGCCTTCGATGAACTTTGCACCACCTTCACCATGTGCACTGGCAGTGCCGGCTACCTCAGGGATACCTTTTCCGATGAGAGTTTTCGCGATAATAACCTTCGGCTTGCCACCGTTTGATGACTTGGCGGTTTCCATTGCCTTTGCAACAGCCTCAAGATCATTTCCGTCGATCTCGATCACATCCCAGCACTGTGACTCGAAATACAACTTGGCGTCCTCGGTCTGAGTGACATCCGCCATCGCGTCCAAAGTCACATCGTTGCTGTCATAGATCAGGATCAGATTATCCAGGCCATTGTGTCCGGCGAAAGCGATAGCTTCCTTGGCCACACCTTCCTGAAGGCAACCGTCACCGTGCAGGGCGATCACGTGGCTATCAAAGAGGGTGTGATCGCTAGTGTTAAACTTCGCAGCAGCGCGCTTTCCGGAAAGTGCGAAACCAACCGCATTGGCGATTCCCTGTCCGAGAGGGCCGGTGGTAGCCTCCACACCTTCTGTTTCCATATACTCAGGGTGACCCGGTGTGATGGAGTGAAGTTTACGGAATGCGGCGACGTCATCGATGGTGACCTTGTAGCCGGAAAGATGCAGCCAACTGTAAAGGAACATCGATCCGTGACCTGCCGAAAGGATGAAGCGGTCCCGGTTCAACCAACGTGGCGCGTCCGGATTGAACTTCATCGACTCACCGAAAAGCACAGCACCGATTTCGGCGCAACCAAGCGGGAGTCCCAGATGACCGGAATTGCAGGCGTGGACGGCGTCCATGGCGAGGCCACGTGCTTCATTGGCGGCGGTAGATAGTACTGTTGTATTCATAAATTCTTTCCTTTGCTGAAATTCTGTATCGTAAGGCGCGGCAAGCCTAGGAATCTTCCATCTCTTTACAAGTCCTCAGACCGCTTTTCCAGGCAGAGCACTCAAGTCCCGCTCATGCCTGCCAGTTCCGCGTAACATACCCCCGTCCCTCCGAAGAGATCCAAAGCACTGCCCACAGTGACATCCACCAAACCTTTCCCCACCCGATCCACCAGCTCCACATCGGCCATCGAGGCCGCCCCACCGGCATAGGTCACAGGGCATTTCCCCCATCCACCCAGCAGAGTCACGAGCCCCTCATCCACCCCTCCACAAAGCCCCTCCACATCTGCCGCGTGGATCAGAAACTCAGCACAGTAAGGCAACAGACCGTCCAGCGTCTCTGTAGTCACAGCGAGATCCGTCATCGTCTGCCAACGGTTCATCGTGACATTCCAGCCCTCCTCCACCCGCCGGCAGGAAAGATCGATCACCAGCCTTTCCTTGCCGATTTCCGCCACGATTTCATCGAGGGATTTCTGGGAAAAGTTCCCGTCTTCATCAAACAAGGCCGAGGTCACAATCACATGGCTCGCTCCCGCATCCAGCCACCGCGACGCATTCCCCGCCCTGATGCCACCGCCAATCTGCATACCTCCCGGCCACGTTTTCAAAGCTTCCCGCGCCGCCTCTTCATTCCCGCCACCCAGCATGATCACATGCCCGCCGGTCAATCCGTCTTCTTTGAATTTCCCGGCAAACCAGGCAGGGCTCTCCTCGGAGACAAAATTCTCTTTCGGCCCGTCACCCACATCACGCAAGCTACCACCCACGATCTGCTTCACTTTTCCCCCGTGTAGATCAATGCAGGGACGAAATCGGCACTTCATTTCGAAAACACAACCTTAGTCCCACAAGATCTGCAAGACGAAGGATGCCCTGCGTAGTAATTCTGCGGGCAACACTTCAGCGAAGGCTTCATCGTAGCCGGATTCAACGGCGGATTTACCCTGCACGAACTTGAGAAACCGACCATTAACAAAGCCAAAACCGCGTAGGAATTTTTCATCACCAAACTAATAATGAATTAGCGAATATCAGGGAACCCGAAGCGTGACGAGGATTAAAATCAAGTGTGGCCAAGCCAGGGTATGCGTGTTCCGGCGAAAACTACCGTCGGATGATGGTTCCGTATCGCAAGCTAAGGGAATCGGTGCTTACATTCCCAGACATGGCCATCGAAAGCTACGAAACACATTCTCCCGATATCAACCCCAGCGCATTCGTCGCGAAAAGCGCGGACGTCATCGGCCGGGTCACGCTCGGCGAGGAGTCCAGCATCTGGTATAACGCCACACTTCGCGGCGACATCAATGAAATCACCGTCGGCTCCCGCTCAAACATTCAGGACAACGCCGTCATCCATCTCTCGGATGACTTCGGCTGCCACATCGGCGAGCTCGTCACCGTTGGCCACTCCGCCATTCTCCATGCCTGCACCGTGAAGGATGAGGTGCTCATCGGCATGGGAGCCATCGTCCTGGACGGCTCCGTAATCGGAGAAAGATCCATCATCGGCGCCGGAGCCCTTGTCACCGGCAACACGGTCATCCCTCCCGGCTCCCTTGTGCTCGGCTCACCCGCCAAAGTCGTCCGCACCCTTTCCGATGAAGAACAGTCGAAGGTAAAGGACTGGGCTTTGAAATACGTCGTCCAATCCAGGAAATTCCTCGCAAGGAAGGAAAACTAACTCACCATCCCATCCAGAAGATGCCCGAGCCAGTCCGAGTAGAAATCATCGCCCTCATGCCTACCCAGGCGGGCTGCGCCGTATTTTTGGGAAATGGCGAAAAAGTCATCCTTTTCTATATCGATCCCGCCATCGGCCACGCCATCAATATAGCCATGAGCAGGCAAAAAGTCCCCCGCCCGCTCACACACGATCTCTATCTCCTCACTCTCACAGCCTTCGGCGGAAAGGTTTCCCGGGTTGTCATTAATAAAGCCGATGGCGAGGTTTTCTACGCACGGATCATCATCGAGGCTGAAAATGAAATCATGGAGCGCCAGATCGTCGAGATCGATGCCCGCCCCTCGGACTGCCTCGCCATCGCAGCCCGCGCCGAAGCTCCGGTCTACGTCGCGCAACACGTCTGGGAATCCCTGCAGGACAGAAGCGACCTCCTTGCCACGATGCAGAAGCAATCGGGTGAGGAACCGCCCTTCGATTTAGACGATCTCTCCCCTTAGATTTTTTCTATAAAATCCCCGCTTGCGATGTCATCATCTGCTTTTACTTTTAAAAATCATGCTTAGCACAGCCTCCTCCACTTTACCGGACTATCTCTCGCCAGAAATCCTACTTCACCCGGAACGTCGCAGTTTCCCCGAGTTCGATCTCGTCCGTTTGCTCCATACTGTATTTGAGCCCACCAAAAGCTGCCGTGTATGTGTCCTGATTGATTTCGATGAACCTCTTGAGCACATCAAGGATTTCGCCTTCCTCAACGAACCGGGCTTTGAAGTCCAGAAAAACGCTTACAAACATTTTTACGAAGGCCTGAAAAACGGTGCGATGGAAGAACTCGGAATGCACGGCGGAGAGCTCTTCGCCTACAAGTTCACCTACGGCTCCAACCTGGACCTCGAAGACGAAGTCTGGGACACGGATGGAAACCTCCTCTCTCTCGATAAGGACATTTATTCAGAATACGATCTCGTCCTCTGCATCTCCACATGGTCGGCCACAGCTCCACTCACTGCCAAGTGCAAGGAATTCGGATTCCGCGGAGCCACACTTCACGGACTCAACGACATCATCCTGAATTCCGGTCTCGCCGTTGATTACCGCGAGGTCTCCCGCGATGCCGAAAAACTCCGCGCCGCTCTCACCAACGCCGACACTATCGAAATCGATTTCACCCTGGAAGACGGCCGAGTTCTAACCGCCAGCCTCGGCCTCGACAAGCAGGACGCGCAAAAATCACACGGCCTCTGTCTCGGTAAAAAGCCCGACATCGCAAACCTCCCGGCAGGTGAAGTCTACTTCGTCCCATCCGATGCCAACGGCCAGTTCCCAATGAAATACGAGGACGGCACTCTCGGTGTTCTTGATGTAAAAGACCGCTGCATCATCAAGTCCACACTCATCGAAGGAAAGCAGGAGACCATCGACGATCACAACGCCCGTCTTCTCGACGACCCGATGACCGGCACACTTGGTGAACTCGGTTTCGGCACCCAGGTCCTCCCTGTTTCCTACGCCGATATCCAGGATGAAAAAGTCCTCGGCACCTGCCACCTCGCAACCGGTCGCGACGACCACCTCGGCGGAGACATCCTCCCGGAAATGTTCAAGAAGCATGAGAACGCCACTCACGATGACATTCTCTTCGCCCCGCACAAGACGCCGAACTTCAATGTCAGCCAGGTTCGGATGATCCGCGGTGAACAACGGGAAATCCTCATCGAAAACTTCCG
>JBPOGC010000105.1:0-10519 GCA_051251795.1 Luteolibacter sp.
AGACTCCGCCAGGAAATCCTATTCGCACGGGAGAGGGTGTATCATTTCGGGCAGCCTACACCGCTTGAGAAACTCAGGATACCCGATGGCCCGGAGATCTGGGTGAAGCGGGAGGATCTTTCCCCCATCAAAGCCTACAAATGGCGTGGCGCGGCAAACCGCATGGCCACGTTGACCGAATTGGAAGCTGCCCGGGGTGTTGTCACCGCCTCCGCAGGAAACCACGCGCAGGGTGTTGCCCTTGCCGCGAAGAAGCTTGGCATCCGCGCGCGCGTTTACATGCCACGCTCCACTCCTCAGGTGAAACAGGATGCCGTCCTTCATCACGGTGCGGAATACGTCTCCATCCATCTCTCCGGGGACAGCTACGACGAGGCGGTCCACGCAGCCCGCGCTGACGAGCAACAAACCAAAGCCCTCTACATCCATGCCTACGATGACCTCCAGGTCATGGCTGGCCAAGGCACTCTGGCTGATGAAGTCATCCTCTCCGGCGAAGGGCCGTTCGATATCGCCTACCTGCAGATCGGCGGCGGCGGCATGGCCGCTGGAGTCTCCACATGGCTCAAAACCTACTGGCCGGAGATCGAAATCGTGGGAGTGGAAGGCACCGGCCAGGCCTCCATGAAAGCGGCGATCGAGGCCGGGAAGCCCGTATCCCTCCCACAGGTCGATCTCTTCTGCGATGGCACCGCGGTACGCCAGGCGGGTGATCTGCCGTTCGAAATCTGCAAGGACAGCCTCGACCGCATCGCCACCGTCAGCAACGCCCAGGTCACCACAGCCATCCGTACACTGTGGGAAGGCCTGCGCTGCATTTCCGAGCCCTCAGGCGCGATGGGGCTCGCCGCCGCCCTTGCGGAAAAGGAAACCCTCGCCGGGAAAAAAATCCTCGTCGTCCTCTGCGGAGCGAACGTCGATTTTCTCCAGCTCGGCCGCATCGCCCAGTCGGAAGGAGCCACCACACGCCAGAGCCGCACCTTGCGCGTCCGCATCCCGGAAGCCCCCGGCACCATGCTCGGTATGTTGGACAACTGTTTCCCGGACGTCGATATCGTCGATTTCCAATACGGAAAAACCGATGATTCCCACGCCTGGCCCACATTCACCCTAGCCTCGGACGATCCCGAGAACCTGGCGAAAATCCCCGGCCGGCTCGATGCCGCCTCACACGCCTGGGAAGACATCACCGGAGCCACTGACATCGCCTTCCGCGCCATCCCTTTCCGCGGCGATCTTCTGGCAAACCCGGCCTTCCTCCGCCTGGACTTCTACGAGCGCTCCGGAGCCCTTCACGACTTCCTGTCAAACCGCCTCACCGACAGCGCGAACCTCACCTACTTCAATTACCGCCAGTCCGGCGAGCGCATCGGCCGCGCCCTGATCGGCCTGGACTTCCCCTCGCCCTACGAGCGCGAGGCCTTCCTCATTTCCCTCCCCGCCCACGGAGAGGGCTACCGTCTCTGCGAGCCGCTTGATGCCGAAACTTCCGCGAGGCTTGCATCATCCGGGAAAATGTAGTCATTTCCGCTCTACCCAATTCCTCTCGACACATTTCCCACCAAGGGCAAACCTCCTTCTCTCAATTTTTTCAAGACATGCGGACTGCAATTTTCGGCGACATACACGCGAACCTCGAAGCCCTCGAATCGGTCTTGGAAGATGCCAATACCCAAAACGTGGACAAATTCGTCTGCCTTGGGGATATCGTTGGCTACAACGCGGATCCGGCAGCATGCCTAGAGCATGTGAAGGCGATGGATTGTCCCACAGTAAAAGGAAACCACGACGCGGATGCCTCGGAAAACCATTCTCTCGATACCATGAATCCGGTAGCTGCCACCGCACTCCGGTGGACGCGCGAGCAACTTGACGACGATCAGCGCCTGTGGCTCAAAAAACTGAGAATGGTGCGCCAGGTGACCGATTTCACCATCGTCCACAGCACTCTCGACCAGCCGCTTCACTGGAATTATGTCACGAACCGCTTCGATGCCATGTCGAACTTTTCCTACCAGTTCACCCAGCTTTGCTTTCACGGCCACACGCACGTCCCCCGCGTGTATATGAAATCGACCAAAGTCATCGAAGTCGCCGCAGACCAGATCGCCCTCGAGCCTGATGCGAAATACTTCATCAATGTCGGATCAGTGGGCCAGCCCCGCGATGGCGACCCACGCGCTTGCTACGCGATCTTCGACCATGAGACGCGCACCATCACATTCCGCCGCGTGAAATACGATCTGCCCGCGACCCAGAAAAAAATCCTCGCCGCAGGCCTCCCGGAAATGCTCGCCGAGCGCCTTGCCGAAGGCCGCTGAAGACGGGTCTCCCTCAGAAAACGCTCTCGGAAAACGAACATCCGGGCAGTCCGCCCGTCACTCTGGAAAACCGCCAAAAACACCCCCCAATCCCATACTCCGGTAAAATTAGGGTAAAAGCTGCAAACACTTGCATTCCAACCCGCTTTACCGCTTGACGGTGCGGCGGCGCTTTCCAATTCTCGTCGTCTTCCGTATTGCAATGTTTTCCGGGAAATTGGAGCCGATTTCACAAATCGTCCCCATAATCCGGCGCACACCCTTGGAAGCCCAATTCATTTTTCACAATCAACCTATTTTCAACCACTTACATTTAGCTTTTATCCATGCTCAATAAAATTTTCGGAAACATGTTTTCCAGTGATATCGGGATCGACCTTGGTACCGCAAACACTCTGATCAACGTAAAAGACCACGGTATCGTCCTGCGCGAGCCTTCCGTGGTGGCTGTGAAAGCCGGCACAAACGAAGTTCTCGCCGTAGGTGACGACGCAAAGCGCATGCTGGGACGGACTCCCGGCAACATCGTCGCCATCCGCCCGCTCAAGGACGGGGTCATCGCTGACTTCGAGGTCACGGAAGCCATGCTTCGCCACTTCATCAAGAAGGTAAACAAAGGCCGCCGCTCCAATCCCCGCGTCCTCATCGCCATCCCGTCCGGCATCACGGAAGTCGAGCGCCGCGCCGTGCGCGAATCCGCCGAGCAAGCCGGTGCGCGTGAAGTCTACCTCATCGAGGAGCCAATGGCAGCGGCCATCGGTGTCGGCCTTCCCGTCCAGGAAGCATCCGGAAACATGATCGTGGACATCGGCGGCGGCACCACGGAAGTAGCCCTCATCTCCCTTTCCGGCATCGTCTACGCACGCTCCGTCCGCACTGCTGGAGACGAGCTCGACGAATCCATTATCCAATACATGAAGCGCGCCTACAACCTCATGATCGGTGAGCGCACTTCCGAGGAAATCAAAATCCGTCTCGGCTCCGCAGCCCCGCTCCCCAAGGAAATCACCATGGAAGTAAAAGGCCGCGACCTAGTGGCCGGCCTGCCGAAAACCATCACCATCACCTCCCAGGAAATCCGCGAGGCAATGGCAGACCCGCTCAGCACCATCGTAGACGCGGTTCGCACCACTCTCGAGCGCTGCCCTCCGGAACTCGCGGCTGACCTTGTCGATCGCGGCATCGTCCTCGCCGGTGGCGGAGCACTGCTCAAAGGCCTGGACCGCCTTCTCCGCGAGGAGACCGGCCTGCCGGTTCACGTAGCCGAAGATCCGCTCAGCGCCGTAGCCGAAGGAACCGGGAAAGCTCTCCAGGAGCTCGCCCTCCTGAAACGTGTCACAAACACGGATCGCTCCTAACAGGTCTTCCCCGCCCGGAGCTTCGTAACCACGTCGCCTTCATCTTCCAACGGCCATGAAACCGCTCAATCTGATCGCCCTACTCCTGTTTCTCGCAGGAGCGACGTGGGCACTCACGCGCAGTGAGCCCGTCGTCAGGCAGATTCAGGTTGGCTACTTCAAGGCCATTTCGCCCACCCTTACAGCAGGCTCTTCCTTGGAAACGAAAGCCCGCTCCCTCATGGAAGAGGCTCGCCACTCAAAAGCACTCGAAGCGGAACTCTCCACCATCCGGAGCGAGATCGGCCGACTCCGCATCATCGAGTCACGCTTCAAGGAGCTCGAACGCGAAAATTCGGAGCTGCGCCACGCCCTCGATTTCAAGAAAGCCACGAATTTCGATGTCGTCGCAGCCCAGATCATCCGCCGCCAGCCCACCACCTGGTGGCAGACCATGGAGATCGATGCGGGTGAAGACCAGGGCATCGGCATCCAGCTTTCCGTCCTTTCAAACGACGGCCTCGTCGGCCTGATCGACCGCCCATTCAAACACCGCTCGTCGGTCCTTCTCGTCACAGATGAGAAATGCCAGGTCTCCGTCCGTATCGAAGGCACACCGGAAGTCGGCATCCTCAGCGGCCAGCGCGGTGAATTTGACAACAACCCGACACTCCGGCTTCGCTTCCTTTCCAAAAACGCCGCGCTACAGCCCGGCCAACGAGTCTTCACCACAGGACGTGGTGGCATTTTCCAGCCCAACATCCTGGTGGGCACCGTAATTTCGGTTGAGAAAGGCCCCATAGACTCGGAAGCCCTGGTGAAGCCCGCTGTAGACCTCAGCGATCTTGGCACAGTCTTCGTCGTCCTTTCTGAAAACCACTGATTTCCAACCCACTTGCTACGCTACAATCTCAGCACGGTATTACTACTGCTCGCCGCCTTTCTGGTTCAGCAGTTCATTCCCGCGTTCACAGGCCTCAGCGACTCGCGGATCCTCATCGTCCACCTGGTATTCCTGTGTGCGGCCGTCACGGTCGCCACTCCCACCATGCTGCTTCTGGCCTTTATCGCAGGGACGCTCTGGGACGCCCATTCCTCCCTCGCCCCTATGATTGTGGATCGTGAAGTCTACACCCAGCCGGTGGACTCCATGCTGTTTGGCTACTCCATACTCCTCTTCGCAGGCATGGGCTTTCTCATGCAGGGGCTGAAACCCCTTTTCCAACAGGGAAAATGGCACTTCTCCGCCCTCCTTTCCGGCATCACCATCTTCCTCTACCTCGCCACCGAGTACGTGCTCATATCCTTCGTCCGGGGTGATTTCACCATTACCCGCTCCATCGTCCGGCTTATGTCCTATACCTCATTGCTGACGATGCTATTCTCCCCTCTTGTCTTCTGGCTTCTCTTCCGCATCGCAAAGCTTTTCGACTACTCTCTCTACCCCGAAGCCCATCGTAACCACCGCAGATAAAACGTCATGGAACCACGCTTCAAACTACGCCTCTACCTCCTCACCGCCCTCATTCTGGTCGGCTTCGGAGCGCTGCTTTCCCGTCTACACGAGTTCCAGATCGAGCGGCGCGACGAGTTCCAGGCACTCGTCCCGGGAAACCGCACCGTCACAGTCCGCGAGCCGGGCATACGCGGCGAGATCACCGATCGAAACGGCATCCCACTCGCCCGGAATCTCCGGAATTACGTAGTCTCCTTCAATCTGGACGAAATCGCAAAAGCCTACCGCCTCCAGCACGATGAAAGCCCCATACTTCAGCGCCTGACGACGAAAGGCGGCCTTCCCCGCCCCTCCAAGGAAAAGGACATCGTAAAGATCGTAAACGACTGGACGATCAAGCCCCTGCAGGAACTCGGCTTGGCGAAAAACTACAACGCCGGAGCTCTCCGCACACATTACATCACCCACCGCGGTCTTGTCCCCTTCACTTATCGCGCGGATCTCACTTACGAGGATTTCGCCCGGCTTGCTGAGAGAAACTTGGAGTTCCCAGGCGTCACCCTCGGCCTGCGCCCACAGCGCCAATACCCCTACGGCACCCTCGCATCCCACGTTCTCGGCTACCTGAAGCAGTGGGAAAAAGGCGACATCTCATCAGCTGACAAGCGCGCATACGATCATTTCATCGGCGAGGAAAAAGGCATCGCCGGAGTCGAGGCCACCATGGACGAATATCTCCGTGGCCCGGAAGGCCGCAAAACCATTCTCAAGGATGAAAAAGGCCGCACCATCGGCATGCTGGACTACACGAAGCCCGGCATAGGAGCGGAAGTGCAGCTCACCATAGACGCACGCATCCAGTTTCTTCTGGAAAACACCCTCCGCCGCGCCGGGCGTGCCGCCGGGGTCGTCATGGACATCCACACCGGCGAGGTCATCGCCATGGCCTCGGTTCCGGATTACGATCCCAACGCCTTCATCCCCTCCATCTCCCGCGAGCAATTCCTCGCCTACAACTCGAATCCACGGCTCTCCCCTTTCACCAACCGCGCCATGTCCTCCTTCGAGCCCGGCTCCACCATGAAAATCGCCACCGCCGTCTCCGGCGCCGTCCGTGGCATCGCGAAGAACACCTTCACCTGCGATGGCTACATCATGTATGGAAAGCACCCGATCGGTTGCTGGCTTTGGAACAAAAACCGGGGTCGCCACGGCCGTCTCAAGCTGGACAGAGCCATCCAGGTCTCCTGCAATCCGTTTTTCAACAAAATGGCCAACTCCATCCGCTGGGAAGGCATGGTCGAAGGCTGCTCCATGCTCGGCTTCGGAAATAAAACCGGCATCGAACTGCCAAACGAAGACTCCGGAATTCTTCCCGGCTCACGCTCCTGGCGCTCCGCCCGCCCCGGTGCGGTCATGACACCCGCCCTCACGGCCATGATGTCAATCGGCCAGGGCGACATGCTCGCCACACCATTGCAGATGGCGGCAATGACAGCCTGTGTGGCAAACGGCGGAAAGTATTACCAGCCGCGCGTCGTCAAGAAAGCAACCGCCTATGACGGCTCCATCGTCGTCGCCGACTTCCCCGTTCTGAAAGTGGATCTCCTACAGAACGGCGTGAAGGAAAGCGACCTCGCCCTGATCCGCAAAGGCATGTATATGGCCGTGAATGAAGCCGGTGGAACCGCCGGTAAAGCCCATATGGAAGATGTCGTTATCGCCGCGAAAACAGGAACCGCGCAGACCACGGACAACGGCAAGAAGTCCAACAACTCGTGGATGATCTCATTCGCCCCTTATGACGAGCCGCGCTACGCCATCGCAATCATGTCCCAGGCCGCCGGCTCGGGAGGCGGTGTATGCGGGCCGCTTACAAAAATGGTCTACACAGGCATCTTCGCCCAGGAAAACGGCATGCGCCTACCTCTCAAGCCACAAACGGAATTCAAAGGACACCTTGATTTTATCGAAGGAATCGAGCCTACCGAAGACATTCTTGCCGCCATCGAGGCAGCCGAAATCCCTGTCTCCGAGACCGGCGAAACCGCATCCGCGGATCCCGAGGAAATCGGAGAAACAGGCAACGAGGCGGCTGAGATCGCACCCGAGACACAGATCGAATCCACCCCCGTCAAGGTGGTCCCGAAACCAACATTCACCGAAGAAACCGACCGCGAAGGACAAGTAATCCCCCGTGCACTCCCCATCCGGGAGTAATCCGGTTTTTTCACCAACCAACCCAATTTTATCAACCAAATCAAAACGTGATCAAAAAAATCAAACGACTTCTGGGCTTCGGAAATACCGACCCATCACAAGGCAACACAATCATCGTAAACGTAGAAAAACTTGAACGCCGCGTCGCACTTCTGGAGGACGGCGTTCTGGAGGAATACACCGTCGAGCGCGAAGGCGACCAGAACATCGTCGGCGGTATCTTCAAAGGCCGCGTCAAAAACATCGAGCAAGGCCTCAAGGCCATGTTCGTGGACATCGGCCTCGACAAAAACGCCTTCCTGCACTTCTGGGATGCCATTCCAGCGGCACTGGACGGCGGCCTTGAGGAAATCCAGCGGGGCGGTAAAAAGAAACAGCAGAAGAAAATTTCTTCCAAGGACATCCCAAGCATCTACCCCGTCGGCTCGGAAATCGTCATCCAGGTCTCCAAGGGCCCCATCGGTACCAAGGGCCCCCGCGTCACGACGAACATTTCCCTCGCAGGCCGCTACCTCGTCCTGATGCCCTTCACCGAGCAATTCGGCATTTCCCGGAAAATCGATGACCCGAAGGAACGCCAGCGCCTCCGTAAAATCGTTCAGAACCTCTCCGTCCCGGAAGGCATGGGCATCATCATGCGCACCGTCGCCCAGGGCACGCGCGCACGCCACTTCGTTCGCGATCTCGCCATGCTCCTCGAGCAATGGGATGACATCGATCAACGCCGCGCGAACAACCCCGCCCCTTGCTGCATTTTCCAGGAACCGGGACTCATCGAGCGCACAGCCCGCGATTTCCTCACCGAAGAAGTCGGCCAGGTAATCTGTGATGACGTCGCGACCACCGAGCAGATCCGTGAAGTCGCCGGTAAGATCTCCCGCCGCTCGAAACGCCACATCCACCATTTTCCCACCTCCAGCAACCCCATCTTCGAGGCCATCGGCATCCAGGAACAGATCGACGAGGCATTCTCCCGCCAGGTCTGGCTCAAATGCGGCGGCTACATCGTCATCGACGAGACCGAAGCCCTCATCTCCGTGGATGTGAACACCGGCCGCAACCGTGGCTCCAAGGACGTCGACAAGATGATCCTCCAGACGAACATCGAGTCCGCGGAGGAAGTGGCACGCCAGCTCCGCTTGCGGAACATCGGTGGCCTCGTCGTGGTCGACTTCATCGACATGCGTCACCGCAAGGACCAGATGGCCGTTTACAAAGCCATGCGTGAGCGTGTGAAAAAGGACAAGGCCAAGACCCAGATCCTCCAGATCTCCCCCATCGGCCTCATGGAAATGACCCGCCAGCGCCTCAACGAATCACTGCGCGATTCCATGTATGAGCACTGCCCGTATTGCCAGGGCCGCGGTCGCGTCAAAACCCCGATGACCATGTCCATCGAGATCCAGCGCCGCCTCAACACCGTCATCCAGTCCCGTCAGGGCAGCGAGGGGGACCTCATCGTCATCGTCAACTCGGATGTCCTGAACCGCTTCAAGCAAGAGGATGCCAAGGTTCTCGTGGAGCTGGAACGCTCACACTCAGGCCGCCTCATCTTCCGCTCGGATCCAAGCCTCAACCGCGAGCGCTTCGCCATCCTCGATGCCGAAACCGAAAAGACCATCGAGCAAGGATAGAGCCAACTCAGCCTAAAAAAAGGGGCACAAACCCTTTCAGGTAGGAACCCAATCTGACATTCCGACCCAAAAACGAAAATATTCCCCGTGATTAGCCAAGACCCGTCCTTGTGCTTTTTGCACAAGCGGCATATTGGCTGCTATTCCTTTCACGGGACCCCATCCCACATCCGAAACTTCTCATATCATGCCACGCAAGACCAAGCTCATCACAACCTTAGGCCCAGCCACACAGTCCCCGGAAATGATCGGGAAACTCATCGATGGCGGCGTCAACGTAATCAGGCTGAACATGAGCCACGCCCCGCACGACTGGGCAGCTGAGATGACCAGGATCGTCCGCTCCGAGTCCGCAAAGCGTGACGTTCACACCGCCGTTCTTTTCGATCTCACCGGCCCCTCCATCCGCACAGGCGTTGTCGAGACACCTTACGATCTCCTTGAAGGCGACAAGGTCGAGTTCCGCAAGGAAGGCACCGAGCCCTCCATCCCGATCTCCACCACCGTCAACTACCCCGGCATGATCGGTGACGTTTCCGCCGGGAACATCCTCGTCGTGGACAATGGAACCCTCCTCATGCACATCGACAGCGTCGGTGACGACCGCATCATCTGCGATGTCCGCACCCCGGGCGAATTGGGCTCACGCCGTCATATCAACCTCCCCGGCGTCCGCCTCAATCTCCCCGCCCTCACGGAAAAGGATCACAAGGATCTCGCCCTCGCGGTCGGCTGCAACGCGGACTACATCGCCGGCTCATTCGTCCGTGACGCCGCACACGTTCACGAGCTCCGTGCCGCCATGGAGAAACTCGAAGGTGAAGCACAGATTGTCGCGAAAATCGAAGACCAGGAAGCCGTCCGCAACATCGACTCCATCATCCGCGTGTCCGATGTCATCATGATCGCCCGCGGCGACCTCGGCATCGAAGTCGATTTCGAAGAACTCCCCATCCTCCAGCGCCGCATCATCAAGCGCTGCCACGAGCTTGGCACCCGAGTGATCGTTGCCACCCAGCTTTTGGAATCCATGATCCAGAACCCGACGCCTACCCGCGCCGAGGTCACCGATGTCATGAACGCCGCCTACGAGGAAGCCGATTGCCTCATGCTCTCCGGTGAAACATCCGTCGGCCGCTATCCCGTGCGTTGCGTGGAAGCACTCGTCCGTATTTCCGAGCGTATCGAGCGCACCGGCGGCTACGGCTTCGGCAGTGCTGTCATCCTCCGCGACGAGCGCCAGAAGACCGCACGCGCTGCAGTAACACTCGCTGACTCATTGAAAAATTGCTGCTTCGTCGTTCTCACCCGCCGTGGAGTCCTCGCGAACCACATCGCCATGATGCGACCGAAGTCCGATAACTTCTACGCCTTCACTCCAAAGGAAAAAGTCTGCAACCAGCTCGCCCTCACACGCGGCATCCAGCCATTCCAGATGGCATTCGCAACCAATATCGAGGAGACCATCGAGAAAGCCACAGACCACCTCCGCAAGCTGGATCTGGTCAAGCCCGGCACTCCGGTTGTTATCGTCTCCGACATCCTTTCCGA
>JBPOGC010000106.1:0-10462 GCA_051251795.1 Luteolibacter sp.
TGGCCTCCTCCTGTAACTTGGGTTGCTGGTTCCCTTTGCTATGTGAAAGGAGTTGGAAACTCCTTCTCCATATTACAGGAGCATCAGAGCCGGGTTTTCCACCAGCTTCTTGACCTCCGAGATGTAGGCGGCTGCTACGGCGCCATCGACCACGCGGTGGTCTGCGGAGAGGCCGATGTTCATGCGGAGGCCTACTGCCAGCTCGCCGTTTTTGTCGACAACCGGCTTTTTCACTGCTGCACCTACGGAGAGGATGGCCGCTTGTGGCGGGTTGACGATGGCGTCAAAGGAATCAATGCCCCATGCACCGAGGTTTGAGACGGTGATGGTGCCGCCGTCATATTCGTTTGGCTTGAGTTTGCCTTCCTTTGCGCGGGCGGCGAAGTCTTTGACCGCACGGGAGATGGCGAGGAGAGATTTGCTTTCCGCTTCCTTGATGACCGGAGTGACGAGGCCGTCTTCCACTGCGATGGCAACAGAAAGGCCGACGTGCTTGAACTTGACGATATGGTCACCGGCGAAGGAGGCGTTGACTGCCGGGACGGCTTCGGCGGCGTTGATTGCTGCTTTGAGGATGAAGTCGTTTACAGAGTATTTGTTGCCGTGGGTCTTTTCCGCCTGGTCGTTGACCTGCTTGCGGAGCGCCATGAGCGGTGCTGCATCGACTTCCACGTGGAGGTAGAAGTGCGGGATGGTGGTCTTGGAAGTGAGGAGGCGGGAGGCGATGACTTTCCGCATGGTGGAGAGCTCGACGCGCTCGTCGCCTTCCTTGGCAGCAGGCATAATGGCCGCTGCGGCAGGTGCCGGAGCTGATGATGCGGGAGCCGGGACGAACTTCGATTTCGCGGCGGCGGCGAGGCCTGCTGCTGCGGATGCCTGGGATGATTTTTGCGCGGGTGCGCCTGAAGCTGCTTTTTCGACATCGGCTTTTACAATCCGGCTGGCTGGGCCTGTGCCGGATACAGCTGAGAGATCGACTCCGAGTTCGCCGGCGATCTTGCGGGCGAGCGGGGAGGATTTCACGCGACTGCCATCGGCGGATTGCGGAGCGGCTACAGGCTGTGCGGGAGCTGCCTCTTGTGGGGCTGGCTCTGCTGCTGCAGGAGCGGCGGCAGCTTCAGGAGCAGGTGCGGATTCTGCACCGGCATCTCCGTCGAGAACTGCGAGGACTGAGCCGATCGGGGCTTTGTCACCTTCCTGGATGAGGATTTCAGTGATTGTACCTTCATCGAATGCTTCCATCTCCATGGTGGCTTTGTCGGTCTCGACCTCGGCAAGGATGTCGCCGATTTCGACTTCGTCGCCGACTTGCTTGTGCCATTTGATGAGAGTGCCTTCGGTCATTGTGTCCGAGAGCTTGGGCATTTCGATTTTTACTGACATGATATTGGGGAAAACTGGTGTTACGCGGGAAGGATGGGAGAATGTGGGGTTAATTCCAGTCCTTTTTGCAGGACTGAAGGTTTTTCAATCCCAAGGGGCTGGATACGAAAAAGCGCGGTGGGCAGGAACCTCACCGCGCTTTTGAAATTAAGGGAAAATCGATCCGATTACTCGGCGAGTTTCTTCATGGTAGGGATCAGGCCGATATGCGGGCTGCCGACCGGGCCTTGGGCTGTTGCCATCTTGATAGTGCTCTCGGAAGTGGTGCCACAGCAGTCTTTCTTAGGACAGTAGCGGCGTGTGCAGTCCGGGCATGGGATCGGCACTTTCTTGGTGACCGTCTTGTAGCGTGGGACGCGTTTTTCGATAGTCTCGACCATTCCGCCTTTTCCGCTTTTCGAGTCGCCAGGCATGAAGATTTCTTCAGTGACGGTATCATAACCGCAGAGCTTTTTCTCGTAGGTTTCCGTGGTGTAGCCTACGTTCTTTTTCGAAGAACCGAACATGGAGCAGCAGGAGGAGAAGCCCACGGAGAGGACTACGAGTGTGAGGAGACTAAGGAGTTTTTTCATCGGTTTATTCTATAAGGATTTTTTAAAAGAGGCAGCAGCAGGAAGTGGCCGCAAGTGCGGTTACAATGAGCATTGTTAGGGTAGCCAATCGTTTCAACATGGGTGCATAGTAGAAAGTGCGGTGTTCTTGGCAATATAATTTCTATCAGGTGGTGAAAACCGCCGGGAGCTTACGGGCTGGACTAGGGATGAGAGGCGGGACATTTTCCGGGAAATGACGGATGAGGCATGGATGGCAATTGCGCTGGAGGAGGCGCGGAAAGGTATCGGTAAAACGGCGCCGAATCCGCCGGTGGGGGCTGTCATCGTGAAGGATGGAGTGGCGCTTGGAAAAGGCTGGCACCGGCGCGCGGGGCTGCCCCATGCGGAGCGGGAGGCGATTTCCGCGGTGAAAAATACCCATGGGGCGGAGGCTTTGTGTGGGGCGACCGCTTATGTGACGCTGGAGCCTTGTTCTTCGGTGGGAAGGACTCCGGCTTGCACGGCGGGGTTGGTGGAGGCGGGGATTTCGCGTGTGGTGTATGGGTCGACGGATCCGAATCCGGCGCATGCGGGTGCGGCGGACGGGGTCTTGCAGCAAGCGGGGATCGAGGTGAAGTCGGGGGTATTGGAAGAGGAGTGCGATAAGATTTTGCGACCGTTTTCCAAGGTGCAGCGGACGGGTCTGCCCTGGGTGATCTGGAAGTGTGCGATGTCCCTGGATGGGAAAATCACCCGGCCAGAGGGCGAAGGACAGTGGTTGAGCGGGGAGGATTCAAGAGCCGATGTGCAGCTGCTTCGCTCCCAAGTGGATGCGATACTGACCAGCGGGGAAACCGTCCGCCGGGACAAGCCGGCGCTGACGATACGGGTGCCCGGGCTGCTCGAAGGGCGGGAGCAGCCCTGGCGGGTGGTGGTAACGGACAGGCCGGAGACGATGCCGGAGAATGCTGCGGTTTTTTCCGATGAATGGAGTGGTAGGACGCTGGTGAAAGGCAGGAAAAACCCGAAGGATATGCTCAAAGGGCTGGTGAAGGAGCAGGGTGTGCTTTCCCTGATGCTGGAGGCCGGGGGGAAATACTCGGCTGCGATGATGGAGGCAGGGCTAGTAGACGAGGTGGTCGTTTACTACGCTCCGATACTCTGCGGAGGAACGGTTCCGGCGCTGGCAGGCGGTGGGTTCTCCTCTTCGGTGAAATTGCGGGAAATTTCCTGGGAAAAGATCGGGCTGGATATGCGGCTGAGAGGGCTTGTCGGGAGATGAGTGTGTTCTTCCAAGTCGAGAAAACGAATGTGTGGCGGGGCGATGTGCTGGCGTTGCGCGATCTCTCACTTTCACTGCTGGTGGGCGAAAATGTGGCGATCCTCGGAGGTAACGGGGCGGGGAAAAGCTCCCTGCTGAAGCTGATGACAGGCGAGATCCGGGCGGAGGCGAGGGCGGGAAGCTCGTGCAGGCTTTTTGGGGAGGATCGGTGGAATCTGGAGGAACTGAGGCACCGGATCGGCCTGGTGATGCCAGAGGAGGTGGCGAGATTCGATCCTGCGGAAGAAGCCCGCGATGTGGTGCTTTCCGCATTCCGGGGAGCCTACGGGAGAACGGGTGACATGAGGTTCCGCGCCGCTGAAAAGGAGCGGTGTGAATCCGCCATGGCCAAGGCCGGGGTGGAGGATCTTGCCGGGAGATTTTTCGGGCAACTTTCCTCGGGTGAAAAGCGGCGGTTTCTGATCGCACGGGCGCTTGTGCATTCACCCGAGATTCTCGTGCTCGACGAGCCGGGGACGGCTTTGGATTTCCCCGGAAGAGTGGCGATGCTAAATGGCCTGAGATCTGTTGAGGCCACGGTAGTGCTGGTGACGCACGATCCGGGCGAAGTTTTACCGGAGGTGGATCGGGTCATTCTGCTGAAAGAAGGGCAGGTATTCGCGGACGGGCCGAAGCGGAAAATTCTGACATCGAAGAATCTCGGGGAGCTTTACGGGATGAAGCTGAGCCTGGCATGGCGGGGCGGCTGGCCGGTGGTAAGATAGTCAGTCCACCGGCTTTTTCTTTGGAACAGGATCGTAGCCATGCGTGCCCCAAGGGTGGCAGCGCAGCAGCCTGCGAATCGTGAGCCAGGTTCCCCGAAATGCTCCGTGGATCTTAAGAGCCTCGATGCCATAGTGACTGCATGACGGATCGTGCCTGCAAACTCCGTGGCCACCGCTCGCCATCCTGAGCCACGGTGAGATCGCGAGCTGGTAGAAGCGGATCAGTTTTGTAAGAAGCCAGGACACGCCGGACTTTCGACTTACAATCCGCGGAATTCAACCCGCAAAGAAACCGGATCAGTTCCGGCAGCCTTGGAGCAGCCCTTCGAGGAAACGCGTGATCTGTAGCAAGGCCTCCTTGTATTCCGACTCGGAAAGGACTTCGAGATCGGCGCGGCATTGCGCGAGCAGATCGACCGCGGTGTCCACAGCCTTTCCAAGCGCAGCATCGTAATCAGCAGCACCTACGATCGAGGGCAGGTCGATTTCCTTCTGGTCGAGAATCTTCTGATTGATCAGCACTCGATGCTCTTCGCTTGCGGCCTCCAGCAGGTTCAGCATCGGCAGGGTGAGTTTTCCCTTTTCCAGATCCGTCCCCAGCGTTTTGCCGACAACTTCCTCAGAACCTACAAGATCCAGGCAGTCATCGTAAATCTGATACGCCGTTCCCAGTTTCATCCCGTAGGAAGCCAGCGACGCCTCTTCCTTCTCCCCCAGTCCCGAGACGACAGCGGAAAGCCCGGTCGCCGCCGCGAAAAGCGCCCCCGTCTTCATCTCGATGACTTGGAAATAATCTTCCTTGGAAAGCGTCAGATCGAATCTCCGCTGCGTCTGCAAAATCTCGCCCTGACAGACTTCGCGCGCCGCCTTGCCAACTTTCCGGCAGATATCGATGGAGTTGAAATCCGTGGCCAGAGTCAGCGCATGGGAGAAAATCGCGTCGCCTAACAGCACAGCCAGGGAATTTCCCCACTTCGCGTTCGCCGTGGGCATGGAGCGGCGGGCGATTGCTCCGTCGATGATGTCGTCATGCACCAGGGTCGCCATGTGGATCAGCTCCAGGATCACCCCGATCTTCCGGTGGTCTTCGGAAACGCCGTTTATAGCTCCCCCCACCAGGATCGCCAGCGCGGGTCTGATGCGTTTCCCGGAGGTATTGCATATATACGAAATGTAAGGCTCAACCGCGGAGTCGAAATCCCTTACCTGCTCGCGTATCGCCACCTCTACTTTTTCGAGGTCTGGCCGGACGAGCTCGAAGGGGAACTGATCATTGCTGGAAGATGTGGCGGAGAATGTGGCCATAATGTGCGCTGAATCAGCCACAGAAACACCAACCCGGCAACACGCTTTCCTCTTTGATAAGGAAATCCTGCTTGCAAGGAAATCGCCCGCATGCGGAATTTGTTTTATGAAAAACCCATGGCTCACCAGCTTCGCGCTGTTTCCCATCGCCGCCGCCTGCCTCCTCACAACTGCGCAAGCAGAGCCAACCATCCCAGGCACTGAATACAGAGTCCACGACATGGAGCGCCCACAGCCACGCATTGTGGAAACCGCCGGAGCCGTCAGTGTGAAACCACCTTCCGATGCGACCGTGCTTTTCGATGGCGCCAACCTGGACGCCTGGGTTCAGAATGACAGGAAGCCGGGCTGGAAAGTCCTGGACGGCGCGATGATCGCGGGTGGCTCGACAATCGCCACCAAGGAATCCTTCGGCCCTATCCAGCTCCACCTGGAATGGCGCCTTCCCGCAAAGAGGAAAGTCGACGGCCAGAAAGGCGGGAACAGCGGCGTTTTCCTGATGGGTCTCTACGAAATCCAGGTTCTCCAGAGCAACGCCAACAAAACCTATCCCGACGGCCAGGCGACCGCACTCTACGGCCAGCTCCCTCCGCTGGTGAATGCCACATCCCCACAAGGTGACTGGAACAGCTACGACATTTTCTTCACCCCTCCGGTCTACGGGGAAAACGGCATGGAACAGCCCGCCGAGGTCACCGTCATTCACAACGGATTGGCCGTCCAGAACGCGGAAACATTCATCGGCCCCACCAGACACAAAAAAGTCGCCAAATACCCCGCGAAACACCCGGAAACCGCTCCCATTTCCCTCCAATTCCACAGCGACCCTGTCGAATATCGCAACATCTGGGTGCGAACTTTGGGGAAACGTGACGGAAAATGAACCAGGTAACGGGCGTTTCCATGTAAAATCGATACATCACCCTGCTTGACGGTTGACCTGTCGCTCTCATAATGTCACTTCAAGTCAGAGAGCATCATCTCATTCCTCCCACATACAAAGTTACCATTTTTCAAGTTATGAAATCCCGTATTCTACTCAGTCTCCCGATCCTCGGCAGCCTTTTTTTCGTGTCCTGTTACCCGATCCCTGACGGCCCCCGCAAACCGCGCGGCGCAGAACCTGCCAAGAAGGATCAGACCATCTCAAGCCCTGACCAGCAGGAGATTCAGAAAAAGCGCGAGGCCATGAAAAAGCAAGAGGCCGCGAAAAAGAAACAGGTCGAGAACATCAAAAAGACTCCACCTAAAAACGACAATACTACAAGCAAGCCGCCTGCTGAGAAGAAATCGAACGACTACAAGTTCGCCAACCCGGTTCCTGGAAAAGAAGGCTTCGTCTTCTCCCCTTACAACAACAAGCTGGTGGACGTCCGCGACATCCCGAGCGGTACCCTGGTGCAGGATCCGACCTACCCGGCATCCGAGAAAAAGTATTTCCGCGTCCCGTAAGTCCGCCGCGTAACAAGCAATTCATCAGAATTTTTCTACGGCCGGATCCAGACCATTGGATCCGGTCTTTTTTATGAACCAGGAATTCCAGAAAATCAGCATTCTCGGCGGCGGTGTTTTAGGTGGATCCATAGCCTTAGCTCTGCAGGAGAAGTGCAATCCATCCGCTGCAACCCTTTGGTTCAGGAAAGCCGAAGCAGCCATTGAGGCTCAGAAGCTTGGCTTCTCCAATGTCACAGCCGACCTGTCAGAGGCCGTGAGAGGCGCTGACCTTGTAATACTCGCCGTTCCTGTAGGCGCTATGCCATCTCTCTTGAAAGCAGCCCTGACTGCAGGCCTGCCTTCCACTTGCCTCGTCACAGACGTCGGCTCTGTAAAGCAGGCTCCACACAACACTCTTGCCCCTATTTTGAACAAGAGTGGCAATGCATTTATCGGTAGTCATCCTATGGCTGGTTCAGAGCGCAACGGCATTCGAGCAGCCAGAAAAGATCTTTTTCGGAATGCGGCCTGCCTTCTGACAATAGATTCAGAAACTTCGGATGACTCTTATACCAAATTAGAAAATTTTTGGATGTCTATCGGTTGCACGACAACTCGTTTCACTGCTGATGCACATGACGACATGGTTGCGAAGATCAGCCACTTACCGCACATAATCGCAGCTGCCACTGCCAAAATCGCTCTTAAAGATCCAGAACTTGGTGTTTTCGGTGGCGGCGGCCTCCGCGACACCACCCGTGTCGCCGCAGGCAATCCCGTCATGTGGGCGGAAATCGTCACTGAGAACCGTGAAGCAATCATCCCCCTTCTCAAGGAAACCATCGATGAGTTGCGTGATATTCTTGCCACCCTCGAAAAGCCCGACCAAGAACTTGCATGCACATGGCTGTCCGGCGCAAAACAGCTTCGGGACACCCTTCCCAAACCATAGAATTTTATACCTTTTTCATGTCCACCTTACGCGTAAAAGCCATCGATTCACTAAAGGCCGAGTTCAGCGTCCCCGGTGACAAAAGCATCTCGCACCGCGCCGCCATCTTCGGCGGACTCTCCAACGGCACCTGCGAGGTCTCCAACTTCCTCCCCAGCGAGGACTGCCTCAACACGCTTAACGCCATGGCCGCCGTTGGCGCGAAGTATGAAATCATCGAGGAAATGGAAGGCTACGGCCCCACCAAACTCATCATCCATGGCCAGTCCATGAAACTCACCGCCCCGAAAGAACCCATCGACTGCGGGAACTCCGGCACCGGCATGAGACTTCTCGCGGGAATCCTCGCCGGCCAGGACTTCACCTCCGAGCTCTTTGGCGATGAATCCCTCTCCTCCCGTCCCATGGGCCGCGTCACCATCCCCCTCGCGGAAATGGGCGCGAAGCTCGAGACGCTCGGCGAAAAAGAAGGCTGCGCTCCTCTGAAAATCCACGGCAGCAAGCTCAAGGCCATCACCTACCAGATGCCTGTCGCATCCGCCCAGGTGAAAAGTTGCGTGCTCCTCGCCGGCCTCTTCGCAGAAGGCACCACAAAGGTCATTCAGCCGGCTCCCACCCGCGATCACACGGAGCGCATGCTATCCGCCTTCCGCGTATCATCCCGCACCGTGGATAACGAGATCGCCATGCACGGCGGCCAGATACCGGAGTCCACGGACATCCTCGTCCCCGGCGATATTTCCTCCGCCTCCTTCTGGCTTGTCGCAGCCGCCGCCATGGAAGGCTCTCACCTGCTCATCAAAAACGTGGGTCTCAACCCCACCCGCACCGCCATCCTGAAAGTCCTCAGCCGCATGGGCGCGCGCATCACCGAGATCGTCCACAGCACGGATGGCGAGCCAATCGGCAACATCGAGATCCACGGCACAACCCTCAAAGGCACCACCATCCTTCCCGAGGAAGTCCCGAACCTCATCGATGAAATCCCCGTTATCGCAGTGGCAGCAGCCATGGCCGAGGGCGACACGCACATCCGCAATGCCAATGAGCTGCGCGTCAAGGAAACCGACCGCATCACCACCACGGTAAACGGCCTCCGCGCCATGAAAGTGGATGCGGAGGAATTCATCGACGGCATGGTCATCCACGGCGGCGGCGGGAAACCGCTCAGTGGCGCCACTATCAACTCCTTCGGGGACCACCGCATCGCCATGGCCTTCGCCATCGCAGGGCTCTTCGCCAATGGTGAAACCACCATCGAGAACGCCGATTGCATCAACACATCCTACCCCGGCTTCTCCCATCACCTGAAAGCCATCCGCGCCCAGAAGACCGATCCCGAGGACTTCAAGTTGCCAACCATTTACAAATGAGCCACCACGCCATTGCCATAGACGGTCCGGCGGCATCCGGGAAAAGCACCCTCGCCAGCGGCCTGGCAGAGCGCCTGGACATTGTCATGGTAAACTCCGGTGCCATGTACCGCGCCGTCACATGGAAGATCCTTTCGGAAAAAATCGATCCAGCAGACAACGCCGCAGTCGTCTCACGGGTCGGGAAAATGGACATTGAGTGCGGCTACGAAGGACACTTTTCCACCATAAAAATCGACGGCGAAGACCCCTCGAAATTTCTCCGCGAGCCGGAAATCAACGCGAACGTCTCCGCCATCTCGGCCATCCCGGAAATTCGCGAATGCCTTGTCTCACTACAGCGCGACTATCTGAAAACCACCAGCGTGGTCATGGAAGGCCGCGACATCGGCTCGGTAGTCTTCCCTGACACCCCTTTCAAAATCTACATCGACGCGGATCCCTCCGTGCGCGATGAGCGGCGCAGCGATGATGGCGAGCAGGACTCCATCGCCAGCCGAGACGCAGCGGACAGCTCCCGGCACAACTCCCCTCTCAAAGTCTCCGAAGGAGCCACACGGCTCGACAACTCAAAGCTGACCATCGGAGGCGTGCTTGATGCCGCCCTCGAAATCCTGCGGAAACAAGGCTTCCCCATGCCCGGAGAGGACAAAGCACTTCCGGTGGATCTCCGCGAGCCCAAGCCCGGCAAAATGATGCGCTGGATCTACTGGACTGGCTGGATGGCCTTCGGCGCCGCCTACCGCACCATTTTCGGCCTGCGCGTGGAAGGGATGGAAAACCTCATCACCTCCGGCCCCGTCCTCATCGCCTCGAACCACCAGAGCTTTCTCGACCCCCCGCTCATCGGGAATCTCTACAAGGACGAGATGGTCTTCTTCGCCCGCAAAACCCTCTTCAAAGGCATCGGAAAATGGCTTTACCCGCAGTGGAATGCCATCCCGGTCGATCAGGACAGGCCGGACATGGGCTCGATGAAAATCGTCATCCGCAAGCTCAAGGAAGGAAAGCGCGTCCTGGTCTTCCCCGAAGGCGCAAGAACTTTGGACGGAGAAATCGGCCCCGCCGCTTCCGGCATCGGCCTGATAGCGGCAAAGGCAGGCGTCCCCATCCAGCCCATCCGCATCTACGGCGCGGACGAAGCCCTCCCCCGTGGCTCCGGGAAAATCCGCTTCGCACGCATCAGCGTCCACATCGGAAAGCCCATTATCTACACGAAAGAAGAGTTCAAAAAATTCTCAGGAAAGGAAGGCTACCACGCCCTCACTGAGGAGATCATGAATGCCATCAAAGCTCTTTGATTTTCCAAAGGAGTTTAACTTTAGCCTACGCTCCATCTTGGAGCATACCCATCCTCTGGCCGATCGCACACACCAAGCCAACGCACCAAGGTATTCCATTCTCTAGCTTTAACACTACCCCAAGCCCCAAAGGGG
>JBPOGC010000107.1:0-10235 GCA_051251795.1 Luteolibacter sp.
GGTTTTTTGACCTGGGGGGTGGGTGGGGAGATTTCTGTTTTCTGTGGAGTGGGCTTTGGTTTTTCCTGAACGGGAAGAGGGGGAGGGGGTGTTGACTTTTCGGGGGGAAGGATGGTGGGCTTTGTGGGTTCCGAAGTGGGAGTGGAGGTGGCTTTTTGTTCAAGTTGGGAGATTTTTTCCCGGATGGCTTTTAGGGAAGAGATTTGTGCGGCTTCGATGTTTTCCAGTCGGGTGCGGAGGGTTTCGAGTTCCTGGAGGAGGGTTTCTTTTTCGGGGTGTTCCACAGGAGTATTCAACAGGTTCTTTTCCGGAATGAAAGATCCAAGGGGTTGTGGCGCGCGGGTTGGGGCGTTTCCGGCAGGTGTGGGCTTTTGGAGAAATGGGGCTCACTGGGAAAGCTGCGAATGATCGCAGCAGTCCGAGAGCCTGCGGCGCTTAGAGCGTTTTCTCGAATACGAGGGAGTCGCGGCCGCTGGCTATGAACTGGGCTTTGCGTTTTTCCGGGAGGGCTTCTAGGTCTGTCTGGGCGTAGCCGGCACGCTCGAAGAAGTAGGCGGAGCGGTTTGTGAGGGCGAAGACGCGGGGGATGCTTTTTTCGGAGGCGAGTTGCTCGGCGTGGTTGACGAGTTCGTAGCCGTAGCCGCGGCCTTCGTGGGCTTGCTTGACGTAAAGGCAGGCGACTTCGGCGCAGTTTTCCGAGGAGTATTCGTGGAGCGCTACGCAGCCGACGACGTTGTCATCGATTGTCATGACGTGGTAGTCGGCGACTTTTCCGATGATGTCCTCGTAGGTGCGGGCGACGAGTTTTGTGCGGCGGACGACGCGGCCGATCATTCCTAGGAGCTCGGGGATGTCGTCGTCGCGGAGCGGACGGATGACGCGGTAGCTATCGGCGTGAACCATGGTGCCGACTCCTTCGTTGGAGAAGAGTTCGTCAACGAGGACGCCTTGCTGGCGGCCGTTGAGGACGTGGACGCGGGGGATGCCGTTGTGGCAGGCGGTGGCGGCTGCGGTGAGGAGATCCGGGCGGTTGATTTTTTCCGTTTCGAGAAATCCGGGGACGTCTGCGGCGCGGATGGCGTGGGCGGGCTGGCCGTTTACGAGGATGCTCTCCTCAAGGAGGGCGATGAGTTTTGAGACTCCGATGTTCTTTGCGAAATCGACAACCTGTGGATCGAGCGGGCCTATGCCGGATGCGTCGATGATGGCGGATTGGCCACGATCAAGTATTTCCAGGGTCTCCGCTGCGGCGTTTTTATTGGAGATTGGAATAATTGCGCGGGCAGCCTTGATCTCGCATTCGAGTGTCCAGTCGTAGAGATCCTTGAAATCGCCGCCGAGGACTCCGAGGACGAGTTTGACGCCCAGGTTCTCGAGGGCTGCGAGGTCGAGGAGTGTTTCTGCGATGGCCTGCTCCGGCAGGATGCCTGCTTCTATCAGGACGCAGAAGATCTTCCCCCGGAACTGGGGGATATACTGAAGCACTGCGCGCAAGTCACTTTTCTCGACCACGGGGCGGACGCTAAAGTTTAAAATTCAAACTTGAAACTGCAATTTCCGTGGAGTGGATGCTTTTTCCTGGAAAGGAGCCTCTAAGAGCCTGTCTGAAATAAGCGGCTTGGCCGGAGGTGCTGTGAAAAGACCCTGGCGGGCTGCGGATCTTTTTGTTTCAGGCTGTGTTACGTCTCGGTCATGGATCCCGATCCATTCCTTCGAGGCGCCTTGCCTGACACAAAAATCTCTCGCAGCACTCATCCGGCATTTTTCAGACAACCTCTAAGAAAGCTGCGAATGATCGCAGCAGTCCAAAAGCCTGCGGCGCTGAATCCGAGCTTGTAATTTCAAAGAAACTAGTGCAAAGGTGCGCGTCCCCGCGAAAAGTCGCGGTTTTCTTTTATGGACACACCTCCTTTTTCCGAGCTCGGGCTTCCCGACGACCTGTTGGCAGCGATTGAAATTCTGGGCTATGAGCGGCCTTCCCCGATTCAGGCGAAGACGATCCCTTTGGCTCTGGAAGGTAAGGATATTCTCGGGCTTTCCGCGACAGGTTCCGGTAAGACGGCGGCGTTTGCTCTGCCGGCTCTGGCGAACATTGATGTGACGCAGAAGTATCCTCAGGTGCTGATCCTGTGCCCGACGCGCGAGCTTGCGGTGCAGGTGTGCGAAGAGGTGCACAGGCTCGGAACGAAGAAGCAGGGTCTTAAGGCGACGCCTGTCTATGGTGGCGCGCCGATAGATAGACAGCTGCGTGCGCTTCGTGACGGAGCACAGCTGGTGGTGGGAACTCCGGGACGTTTGCTGGATCACTTGAAGCGCGGGTCGTTTGACGCGAGCCGGATCCGGATGGCGATCCTGGATGAGGCGGACCGCATGCTGGACATGGGTTTCAAGGAGGAGATGGATGAAATTTTGGGCGCTTTGCCAAAGGAGAGGCAGATCCTGTTCTTCTCGGCGACGATGAACCGTGGGGTTTCCCGTTTCATCAGTAAGTTCGGCAACGATCCGGAAGTGGTCGAGATCGAGCAGAAGGCAATGACTGTTTCCACGGTGGAGCAGGCTTACTATGAAGTGCGCCAGCGCTCGAAAGTGGAGGTGCTCTCGCGGATCCTGGATATGAATCCGCCGCGTCTGGGAATTATTTTCTGCAATACAAAACGCTCGGTGGATGAATGTACTGAGGATCTGGTAAATCGCGGTTACGCGGCGGACAGGCTGCACGGTGATATCACCCAGCAGATGCGTGAGCGGGTTCTGAAGCGTTTCCGTGATGGAGCTGTAGAGTTGCTGGTTGCCACTGACGTGGCGGCGCGCGGACTGGACATCAATGAAATCGATATTGTCTTTAACTATGATCTTCCGACAGACCCTGAGGACTATGTTCACAGGATCGGACGGACTGGACGTGCGGGTCGTTCCGGGCGTGCGGTGAGCTTTGTTTTCGGTCGTGAAATCTACCGCCTGCAAGGGGTGGAGCGTTACACGCGCCAGGTGATCAAGCGTGAGAAGATTCCTTCCGTGGAGCAGGTGGAAGGACGCCGCGCGGATCTGATTTTCGAAAACCTCAAGGAGCGTCTCGAGACAGGCGGCTTTGATATCTATCAGGAAAATATCGACAGGCTTCTGGAGCAAGGGCATACGCCGACGGATATCGCCGGTGCGCTGATTACCATGCTTCGTGAGTCCAGCGGACGCGAGGGTGAGTCGATCCAGGAGGATCGCGAGCCGAACGGCCCACAACGGGACAACAAACGTGGTAAAGAGAGAGGGCCTCGTCCGCAACGTGAACGCAGTGGCGACAACACCGAGCGTTATCAGCGTGGTGGAATGCGCGATGCCGGTGCGATCGAGGGCGGTATGTCCCGGTTGTTCTTATCTCTAGGCAAAGGCGCGGGGATCATGCCGAAAGATATTGTCGGGATGATGTATCGCGAAGCCGGGCTTCCTGACGGTTGCCTTGGCCGGATCACACTTTTCCCGAAACACTGTCTGGTGGATGTGCCGGAAGGCTTGGCCGATCAGGCGATCCAGAAAACGAAGAACGCGAAGCTACGCGGGAAAACGTTCCGCATGGATCACGACCGTGGGCCGAATCAGCAATAGTGATTTCCTCATATTCGTGATTTCCCTTGGGGGGATTGCGCGTAGCGTCTGCGCGAGATGAGTGGTGAGCTGGATGTGAGTGGGAACCCGAAGCGGTATGTCTGGTTTACGACGCTTTACAATGCGCGGGCGTATTATCCGATTCTGGCAATCCTGTTTCTAGATCTGGGGCTGACGCTGGATCAGTATGTGATGCTGAACCTTGTCTGGGCGGCGACGATTTTTCTCTTCGAGGTGCCGTCAGGAGCCCTGGCGGATACATTGGGGCGCAAGACCCTGCTGGTGAGCGCTGCGGTGCTGATGTGTCTGGAAATGGCTTGTCTGCTTTTCGCTCCGAAGGATGGGGGGTGGGTGTTGTTCGGGCTTTGTGTGGCGAACAGGTTGCTATCGGGGCTTTCCGAGGCGGCGGCGAGTGGAGCGGATGAGGCGCTGGCCTATGACTCGCTGCCAGAGGGGGAAAGGGAGGATGCGTGGGACGAGGTGCTGGCGATGGCGATGAGGTATCGCTCTGTTGCGTTTGTGATCGCAATGATTTTGGGAGGGCTGATGTATGATCCTTCGATTGTGAACCGTGTGTTGCCAGAAGGCTATGAGATTTCCAGGGAGTTGGCGCATCGGCTGCCGATTTTGCTGGTGCTGGTTCAGGGGCTGATCTGTCTGGGAATCACGCTGAGGATGGTGGAGCCGAAGAAAGTGCTGAAAGAGACGATGTGGGAGTCCTGCAAGACTGCCACGGGGCTGACGCTGAAAACGGCAAAGTGGGTTTTTACGAATCCGAAGACGATGGTTTTTGTGATAGTTGGGTTTTCGATTGATGCGGTGGTGAGAAATTTTGCGACAATCACGAGTAGTTATTACCGGTTGATCGAGCTTCCGGAGTGGTCGTTTGGATTTATTGGGGCGGCGATCGGGGTGGGGGGCTATTGGGTGCCCGGGATCGCGGCGAAGTTGAATCAGAGGTTTTCCACACTTTCCAACCTTGGTCTGGCCGCTGCGGTGGCTTTTGTGGGGCTAATCGGGCTGGTGCCTTCGAATACCTATTGGTGCCTTTTGCCGGCGATGTTGCTGATGATGACGCTGGGTTTCCTGAGCTTTACTCTGAGCAGGGCGCTGAACCGGGAGGCGGATTCCTCACAGCGGGCAACCGTGCTCTCTGTGAAGGGGCTGGCTTTCAATCTGGCGTATGGGCTTTTCAGTCTGGGTTTCTCGATGTTGCTGGCATCGTTTCCGGAAAAGCCGGAGGGAAATCAGCTTGAGAATGCTCTGGTGTGGCAGGTTCCTTTCTTCGCGGTGGTGACTTTCGCCCTGCTGATTTTCGGGAAACGGCGGCTTTCACGCGGAGATGCGGGGTAAGGTTTTTTCGGAAACTGGAATAAATACAGCGACCCAATGCTCTGAATTATTTAAGTGATCTATTGAAAAGTTTCCCTTTTCAGCAAGAGATCGACTCACTAGCTTCGTCTCCCGTTTGAAAATATCAAAAGTCCAAGGCGCGTTGTTTTGGGCTTAGATTTTTCGACCAAGAGAGTAGCCAAAGACCTTTTATTCAAAAACCATCATGTCGAATAGTAATCAACCCGTTGTTCCCAAGAAGTATCTGATTCCGTTCATTCTTGTGACGAGTCTTTTCGCCCTTTGGGGTTTTGCCAATGATGTCACCAACCCACTGGTTGCCGTTTTCAAAGACGTCTTCGTGATCAGTAACGCGCAGAGCACCTGGGTGCAGATGGCGTTCTACGGAGGGTATGCGACGATGGCGATCCCGGCGGCTGTTTTCATCAGGAAATTTTCCTACAAATCCGGGATTTTGGTGGGGCTGGCACTGTATGCGATAGGTGCTCTCCTATCCATTCCTGCGGCATCCGGCGCGAACTTCAATCTGTTCATTGTTGCGCTTTATATTCTGACATTCGGTTTGGCGTTCCTGGAAACCACTGCGAATCCCTACATCCTCTCAATGGGGCCGGAAGAAACGGCAACGCGCCGCCTGAACCTCGCGCAGGCGTTCAATCCGATGGGCTCCTTGACCGGTATGTTTATCGCCGGAACAGTGATTTTGTCCGCCATTCAGGTCGAGGATTTCAAAAATGACGTAAATGGATACGCCGCAGACCAGGCAGAGGAAAAAGTGGTCGAGGCGAAATATGATATCCCTTCCTTCCTTCAGGCGAAGCCTCGCGAGCGAGTGAATGATGAAAATGTCCAGGCCTACGTTGCCGAAGAAGGTGCCGATGCATCGGATAACGCGCTACAGGATTTCAAAGACGGCAAGATCGAGAGCTTCCAAGGGATGACTCATCGCGAACTGCAGCAGGCCGACCTGAAGCTCGTCTCAATGCCATACATCGTCATCGGATGTATTGTTGTAGCGGTATTTTTTGTCTTCCTGTTTACCAAACTGCCCAACACCAGCCCGCAGGGTTCCGATCATGACCTTCACTTTGGTCGCACGGTTTCCAGGTTGTTCAAAAACCCCCAGTATATTGGCGGTGTGGTTGCCCAGACTTTCTATGTAGGTGCTCAGATCATGTGCTGGACTTTCATCATTCAGTATGCTGAGAACGAACTCGGCATCGACAAGGCGACCGCCCAGAACTTCAACATCATGGCGATGGTGATCTTCCTCTGCAGTCGTTTCGTCTGCACTTTCTTCCTGAAATACATTTCTCCAAGCCGGCTCCTGTTGCTGCTCAGCGCGGGAGGCATCGCCTGCACTCTCGGTGCGATCTACCTGCAAGGCCTTACCGGTCTGTATTCCCTCGTTCTGGTATCCGCATGTATGTCCCTTATGTTCCCAACGATCTACGGACTCGCTCTCGATGGTGTGGGTGAGGACGCGAAGCTTGGCTCCGCAGGACTCATTTTCGCGATTGTCGGCGGTGTCTTTATGACCCGTTTCCAAGGGATGATTCTCGACCTTGACGGCTTCATGGGAACCACCGCTACCCGCGGTTCGTTCTACCTTGTGGTTCTCTGCTTCGTGATTATCGCGGTTTACGGTCTCCTTTGCTGGAATCGCCGTAAGAGAATCGACGTTCCAGTCTAACTCCCTCACTGATTATTTCCCTTATTAGCCGAATGAAATCCTCACGAATTTGTCTCGCGGCAGACCTTGGCGCCGGTAGCGGCCGGGTTCTTGCCGGAGCCTATGATGGCTCGACATTGACCCTTAACGAAGTCAACCGCTTTGCAAACCGTCCGGTGAAACTGGACAGTGGCTGGCATTGGCAGTTCGAGGGGCTTTGCAGCGAGATCGAGAGTGGGATTGGCAAAGCGATTGCGAAGCACGGAGATCAGATCGCTTCCATAGGTGTTGATACCTGGGGCGTGGATTACGGGCTGATTGACAAGGCTGGTGAGCTGCTGGGAACACCATTTCAGTATCGCGACACGCGCACGGACGGAATGCAGGAACTTGCGATGAGCAAGATGCCGAAAAGTGAACTCTACGACAGGACGGGTATCCAGTTCATGTTCTTCAACACGCTCTTCCAGCTTCTTGCTGAGGGACGCTCTGGTGAAGGACTTCTGGAAAAGGCAGCGAACATTCTTTTCCTTCCGGATCTGATCAATTTCCGTCTTACCGGTACTCGTGCCGTAGAGCGCTCGATTGCCAGCACAGGTCAGCTCCTGAACGCGACCACTCGCGGCTGGGACATGGAGATCATCAAGGCTATGGGTTTCCCTGAAGGGATTTTTGGGAATCTGGTTGATGCTGCAACGAATCTAGGAGGTATGTTGCCGAAGTTTGGCACATTGCCAGGTGGCAAGGAGATCCAAGTGATTGCGCCGGGTTGCCATGACACTGCCTCTGCTGTGGCCGGTATTCCTGCCAACGAGCCGGAGCCGGTATTCCTGAGCTCCGGGACTTGGTCGCTCTTTGGGCGTGAGTTGAAAAGCCCGCTGATTAGCGAGGCAGGTTTCGAGGCTGGATTTTCCAATGAGGCAGGGGTTTTCGGAACCACGCGTCTGCTGAAAAATATCGCCGGAATGTGGCTGCTGCAGGAGTGCAAGCGCCACTGGGATAGCGAAGGTGTCGGTCTGGACTATGCAGATCTGGTCGAAGCCGCGAGCGACGAAAAACCTTTCGTGGCCTTGCTGGATCCGGATGCTGCCGAGTTCCAAGCGCCTGAGCACATGCCTTCCGCTATCACTGCTTGGTTGGAGAAAACCGGGCAGCCTGGGGTTTCGACCCCTAGTGAGATCACCCGCTGCATCGTGGAGAGCCTTGCGCTGAAATACCGTATGTCGAAGGAGAACCTGGAAGAGATTACAGGGAAGCCAATCGAGCGGATCCATATCGTCGGCGGTGGCTCATTGAACGTGCTACTGAACCAATTCACGGCGAACGCGACGGGATGTGAAATAGTCGCCGGACCAGTAGAGGCAACTTCTGTCGGAAACATCCTGATGCAGCTTTATTCTCTGGGAGAGATTTCCTCTCTGGAAGAAGGCCGTGCGCTTGTAAGGTGCTCCTTCGGGGTGAAAACGTTCACCCCCACGGATATGGCTGGATGGCAGCCTGCTTACGATCGTTTCCTCGAGCTTTCCGCGAAGTCCTAACAGGGACTTTTATCCCGATTTTAATACCAACTTACTTTTAACAACCCTACTGAAGACAATATGAACTCGTTTCCAAAAATCGGCATCCGCCCAACAATCGATGGTCGCCTCGGTGGCGTCCGTGAGTCCCTTGAAGATTCCACCATGGCTCTTGCCGAGTCTGTGGCAAAACTCATTTCCGACACTCTCCGTCATTCTACTGGAGAAGTAGTAGAATGCGTTATCGCAGATACCTGCATCGGCGGAGTGGCTGAAGCCAGTGCCTGTGCTGAAAAATTCCAGCGCGAAGGCGTAGGCGTTTCCCTTACTGTTACTTCCTGCTGGTGCTATGGCTCCGAGACCATGGACATGGATCCAACCATTCCAAAAGCGGTCTGGGGCTTCAACGGAACAGAGCGTCCTGGCGCGGTTTACCTTGCTGCGGTTCTCGCGGGACACGCACAGAAAGGTCTTCCCGCCTTTGGCATCTACGGTCACGACGTGCAAGACGGTGGAACAAAGGAAATCCCCGAGGATGTCCGTGAGAAGCTTCTTACATTCTGCCGTGCCGGTATGGCTGTCGCGACCATGCGTGGTAAGGCTTACCTCGCAATGGGTGGCACTTCGATGGGTATCGCCGGTTCGGTGATTGATCCTGCGTTCTTCGAGACATTCCTTGGAATGCGCGTTGAGTCCGTGGATATGACCGAGTTCGTCCGCCGCATCGACAAAGGCATTTACGATCACGCGGAATATGACAAAGCCCTTGCATGGGTGAAAGCCAACTGCCCGGAAGGGAAAGACTACAACTCTGACGACACCAAGCGCGATCGCGCGGTGCTCGACAAGGAATGGGAGACAAACGTGAAAATGGCTCTCATTGCCCGCGACCTGATGGTGGGCAATCCGGAACTTGCCAAGACAGGCTACGGCGAGGAAGCGCAAGGCCACCACGCCATTGCTTCCGGCTTCCAAGGCCAGCGCCAATGGACCGACCATTTCCCGAACGGAGACTTCATGGAGGCGATCCTTACCACTTCCTTCGACTGGAATGGCAAGCGCGCTCCGTACATGGTCGCTACCGAGAACGACGCTCTGAACGCCGTTTCCATGCTTTTCGGAAATCTTCTTACGAATACCGCGCAGATCTTCGCAGACGTCCGCACCTACTGGAGCCCGGAGGCTGTTGAGCGTGTGACCGGTCACAAGCTGACTGGTGATGCAGCAGGTGGTTTCCTCCACCTCATCAACTCAGGTCCTGCTGCCCTCGATGGCACAGGCCAGCAGACGGAAGACGGCAAGCCTGCCATGAAGCCTCACTGGGAAATCTCAGACGAGGAAGTGGATGCCTGTCTCAAGGCGACTACTTGGCACCCGTCCATCACGGAATATTTCCCAGGTGGCGGTATGTCCACTCGCTATAAGACCAAGGGCGGAATGCCTGCGACCATGTGCCGCATCAATCTTGTGAAAGGCCTCGGCCCAGCACTTCAGATCGCAGAGGGCATGACGATCGAGCTTCCGGAAGATGTGCACAACACCATCGACGAGCGCACCAACGCGACGTGGCCGACGACATGGTTCGTCCCGACTACGGCTGAAAAAGGTGTCTTCCGTGACGTCTATTCCGTGATGAACGCCTGGGGTGCGAACCACTGCGCGATGAGCTACGGTCACATCGGTGCCGATCTGATCGCACTGGCTTCCATGCTCCGCATCCCGGTCTACATGCACAATGTGTCCGAGGAAAAGGTTTTCCGTCCATCCGTCTGGAACACATTCGGCACGGCGGATCCGGAAGGTGCTGACTTCCGCGCTTGTGAAAACTTCGGCCCGCTTTACGGCCGTAAATAATCCAAGGAAATGTTACGCGGAATTTCTCCAGTTATTAGTCCAGAACTCCTCGCAGTGCTTTCCAGTATGGGGCACGGCGACGAGATCGTCCTTGCGGATGCTCACTTTCCCGGGCACACGTTCAGCGACGATGTACTCCGTGCGGATGGGCTGAAGATTGCGGATCTTCTTGAGGGAATCATGCCGCTTTTCACTCCGGATCAGTATGTTGACCAGCCGCTAGCGATGATGCAGGCGGT
>JBPOGC010000108.1:0-10188 GCA_051251795.1 Luteolibacter sp.
TGAAAAAGCTTTCCGAGGCGAATCCGGAGGTGGGCGAGCTGATCGGAGCGATGGCTAAAATTTCCAAAGCCGAAGAGATCGAGCCACTGTGGAACTCCGAGATAATGAAGAAGCGCAACGACCCTGTTGTGACGATGCTTCGTGAAGGGGTATTGGTTCGTGTGAGCCGGATACCGGGTGCTCTTGATTTTTTCCGGGGCGAACTGGGTAAGATCAAGACGGAGGATTTCTCCAAGAAAATCAGGATGGATCGTGCTCCGGATGAAGCGGGGTTCGTCGTCGCAGCACTGAATAGCAGTGCCTCCATGGGCTCCAAGGAAATGGACAAGACCTGCGAGATGATCTCCAGGATGATTTTCGGAGAGAAGATCGATTGGGATGATCTCGGTGACGGGCAAAACTTTTCGAGTCAATTGAACTGGATATCGAGACTTCTTTCGGAGATGCAGCTGGCTCCCGCAGCACGGGCTGAAATGTACCGGAGTTTCTACGCATTGGACACTCCCGTCGCTAATTCTGAATATTACTTCAGGCAGCCTTTTGACGATGTTGCTTCGGACTCGATTGAGGCAGCGATCGAGATTCTGGATGATATTGGTATGTTCCAAGACATAGTTTCCTGGAGGCCGATCATGGGGGTCTATGCAGATTCGGATTACCAGGGAGCAAAATATGTTTTCACTAAGAAGACGATTTTCCTCGATGGGGAAATTGCCAAGATGGTTACGAATCGTTATTCTAACAACGAGGTCGTGAAGCTTTTGAAAGCGAGAGATCCGCAGAGCTTTGGCTCGTTGATCACGACGGCTGCGATGAGCTCGGGCAAGGAGAGGATGGAATTGACCAAGGAGGCATTCAACCGTGCGAAATCAAAACTGGCAGGTTTGCCCCCGGAAAGTGTCGAAGCGCTTTCGCATGTGATTTCATGGCTGCCAGCTGAAGAAGTCGCTTCATTGCCTGCTGTATTCAGGGATGGCGTGAACAAAGCGGCGCAAGAGCGGGTGGTGCGGCTGAAGAAGCAGGCTGACGATTTCCTCACCAGAAAAGGAGTCGGTAATGCCCATAGAAACTCACCCTTCAACGAGATCTCGGAACTTGTGGGCGAGCTTCTGTTACTGGATTTCGACAAGGCAGTGGAAGTTTTCCTGGAAGCTGAAAAACGTTATACTGAATCCCTGTTGAGAGGGGGTAGGTATTCTTCATACACTTCCAACAATCTCCAAATCTCAGAGCGTGACGAGGCGCTGAACCGATTGATATCGAATGATGACAGGCCTCTCGCGATGAATCCGGTTCTTGCCTTGCGGTTTTATAATGCGCTTGTGAGCAGTGAGGCAGGGCAAAATTTCTCATACACCATTAGCTCGCCGAACCGTGGGTTTCTCTATCGCGTAGGCGAACTGATTGCGGAGAGGATTACGGTGGAAAAGGGAACGCCACTCTGGGTGGCAGCTATGGAAAAGATCGCGGAGATGCCCGAGGAAATACGGACGGATGCCCTTGTTGCGTTTTCCATCTACTGTATCAGTAGTAATGAAAATAATACCAATGTCGTTGTACCACGAGACAGGAACCTCCTTGCCAAGATGAAGGATCTGGATCCGGACTTCGCAAGAATGCGCTCGGTAGTGATCGGAGTGAAGGCATGGGGCAAGGACGGAGAGAAGATTGGTGCTGTGTTTTCCGAGATTTTGGGCGATGAACAAATCGATATCGCTACAAGAATGCAGCTTGCCGTCGCGTGCCTATGGAGGGACTCGGACGTGATACTTGATCCGGTTCTGGCGCCGGTTTTCCAGAAAGTTTACACGGAATACGTTGCCGAGGGGCGCAGTGCGGTCACACCGTTTTCAACCGGTTTCTTCGAGCGGATGTCTCATGCTGAAATCGATGAAAAAATCGTCCCGTTTTTCAAAGGAATCAACGACGCCTTCTGGGGGAATGCGAATTCATCAAGAGCAGCCGGTCATTCGCAGATTCCTCCTGAGGCGGCTCGCTATCTTCTCATCATAGCCTCGCAAGTGGGAGACGAGACGAATGCCAAGCGAACCCTTTTGATAGGGAAACAAGAGTCGCTAGGTGACTTGGTGACAATTTCCTGCCTGATCGGATCGGGTGCGTATGACAGCGCGATGCAGCTGTTGGCTCCGAAGACTCATCTCTACCAGCCGACCAATAGAACACATAGCTACACGGCAAGGTTTGAAGAACGGCTCGCGGAGTTTGGGAAGCAACCGGGAGTTGACCCGCTGGCGATGCTCCGGCTTGAAGCGTTTTTACTGGAGGCCAGTATTCCCACTGACGAGAAAAAGACATCAAAAGAGAGTAAGTCCGAAAGGGAGGCGCGTCTCGTGGCAACCTACAAGGCGAACCCGCCAAAAGAGAAGATACTGCGGACAGAGATACTAGGTGTTCTTACACGTGATTCACATATCGCGGCACTCGCTCTTTCCGATGAAATGCTCGCGCTTACCAAAGAGTTGGATTTCAAAACAGCCCTCCTCGATTGGCGCAATGCAACGGACAAGGGTAATAGTCCGGCTGCACGTGGAGACCTTGCGCCACGGGAAGCGGTCGTCATCCGCCAAGCCGCGTTCCTGTCGTTCTTGGAAGGTGATCTCGCACCGCTGATGGCGATCCATGATGCGATGAAGGACGAGCCGCTTCGATCCGGCAATCGTGTGAGAGTATGGGGATACTTACGGGAAATCTACGATCGTGTTCTCCAGTCCGCACCACTTTGGACGGCTGAGGCGGTTCATCTTGGGAAAACAGATGGCTTTGTCGATGCGGTGTCAGTTTTTGAGGCATTCACAGTTCTTGGAATGGAGCGTGAGGAGATCAACCAATGGTCTGTTAGTGCGCCGCTGAGCATGTGTCAGTTTTTCGCATACTGGACGGGAGATCCATCAGTGTATGATGGCTTATTGAAAAAGTATGAGGGTAATGCTAAAATACATGCCTACCATTTGCGGAAGATCGGCTTGTATTACCCGATCCGGATCGGTGCCTATCACAAGCTCTGGAAGCGCGAAGACTTCGCCAAGGCACGGCAAGATCTCCTTTTGGCCAGCTTCACCAGGCCGGAGATGAAAGGTTACTACGGTGCGGATATAGATACGTTCAAGTGGTTCATAGGAACCGGAGATATGCGGGAAAGCTTCCTCGCCATGACAGACCCTTTCAACGAGGATATACGTCCGGACGCGGTTGTGCAGGCCTGGTTTGTGCGTGGAGAAGCACTGGCTAAAGAGGATCCCGGCGGGGCTGTGAATGCTTGGCGGAAGGCGGTCGAATCCATGGCTGAAGATCCCGTATGGGGAGTGATCCGTGAGCGCTTAAAATGCCGGATGGTGGGTGCTTTGCTGAAGCAAAACAAGACGGCTGAGGCGAAGGAGGAGTTCGCGAAGATCGATCAAAAATTGCTCAAGAGCAAAGGAGACAAAAAGTTGTATAACAGAATAAGCAAAGCTGTGGGGAAGGTGCCATAATACAAGTTGTCCCTCCTATCCTGGACGGGAGTTATGATGCCCTGAAGGCTTCTTTCTTCTGATACGCACTTGTAAGGAATGAGCCATTTGTAATGCCTTCTTTAGCGACAAAAATATCGTTTTTTTGGGGGCGGCGTCTATTCTGGATAATCGTGTGACGAGCGCGGACACCCCTGTTCCCGCTCTTCAAAAACAACGACAAAAGTGTCGTTGCTCCTTAGGCGCTGAAGGCAGAACAGCTTATGAGCCATCCATATTCTAGATTCTAGAAAAACGGATTGGCTTTTACAGGTGAAGGGGCAAGCTGCTAGTTGAATTTGGAAATTGGTCACAATGAAAAACCGTCCGGAAATAGAATCGCTCACCAGCGAGGTGGCACGTCGGTATGACGGGTTTTTGCGGCGGCGGGTGGTCTTGTGTGGGGTGATAAGCGTCGCTTCGGTGGTGATTTTGCTTTCGCTGTTCTGGTTGCTGCGGGGGCATGGGGTGCCGGTTCTTGTGCCGGTGCTTGCTGTGGTGGCGGGAGTGATTGGTTGCGGGGTTTTTGTTTTCCTGAAGCGAATGTCTGCGGAGCGGGCGGCGGTAAGGGCTGATGAGTTTTTTGCGCTCAAAGATGGGATTGCTACGGCGCGGCATCTGGCGGAGGCGGCTCCGGATGATGTGGCGACGGAGTTCCAAAGGAAGTGGCTGGAGCCGAAGCTGGGGGAGTGTGATCCGACGAAGATTTCCGAGAAATTTCCAAAGAGGAGTGCGATTGTAGCCGGTGTGCTGGCTGTAGTGGCGATTGTGTTGTGCCTGTTGCCTGCATCGCCTGCTGTGGCTGCGGCGGAGAAGGAGGCTGCGGAGGTGCGGCAGCGGGTCGCTGAATCCAAGGAGGAGCTGGAGAAGCTGATTGAGGAGCTGGAGAAGGATATCGTGGCACCGGAGGAGAGGGAGAACCTGCCGATGGATGAGCTGCGGAAGATGGTGAAGAAGCTGGATGAGAATGGTGACAGGGCGGAGGCGGCTAGGCAGTTTGCCAGGATAGACAGGAAGATCCGTGAGGCAACGCGGGCGCTGGATCAGCAGCGGGATGAAGAGACTTTGAAACTGGCGGCGAACGAGCTGGCGAAGGCGGAGGATACGGATGCGCGGAAGCTTGGTAAGAAGCTGGATGCCAAGGAGTTGAAAGAGGCGGCGGAGATGCTGGAGAAGATGGCGAAGAAGAAAATCGATCCGAAGGATTTGAAGAATCCTGATAAGAAGAAGCAGGCGATCAAGGAGGCGAAGGAGGAGCTGGCGAAGATGCGTGCGGCGAGCAAGCGGATGGCGGCTGCCGGAAAGCAGAGGCAGGCGGGTCGCGCGGCCGGAGGTGGTGGTGGCGCGAGTGGTGGTGGCGAGGGGCAGATGGGTGGTGATGGCGGAGGGGCGCAGGGGAAGGAGCTGGAAGATCTTTTGGTGGAGCTGGATGAGGCGGCGGCGGAAATGGAGGGAAATCTTGAGGAGATGGAATTTGACCCGGATGCGGAGTGGAGCGATGAGGCGGGCGAGAACATGGCGAGGATGAAGGGTCAGCTGGGGAAGCGGATGAAGAACATGCACGGGAAGCGGATGGCGAAGAGCAAGCTGGATCAGCTGCGGGCGGGGCTTTCACAGGCGCAGGCATATACTCAGGGGCAGACGCAAATGATGGGGCCACCAGGTGGGCAAAAGCCTGGGACGGGATCGAATTTTGCAGAACGGAAGGAGCGGGATAACTCGCAGGAAAACGGTGCGCTGGCGGAACTGAAGGGGCAACACGGGGATGGGCCTTCGTTGAGTGCAGTGGAAGAATCGGAGAGCGGGACGGGAGTTTCCGGCAGGCGGGGTGAGGTGAAGGAGCGTGAGTTCACGAGGCAGGCGGAGGCCTTCGTGCAGCGGGATGATGTGCCGGAGGCGCTGAAGCTGGGAGTGAGGAACTATTTCGAGAATCTGCAATCGGCCACTCAGGAATGATGATTCGAACTTTCAATTTTAAACCTCAAGAAAGAGCTCTGAATGGGGGGCTTTGGTTGTGTGATTTTGGAACCACGGAATACACAGAAACGAAGGTGAATTTTGTTTTGGAGTGCAGGGAAGCGAGGGTTTTGTTTTGAGGGTTGGACTTTGAGAATTGAAAATTGAATTTTATGACTACTGCTACTGAACCGGATGTTGCTCACTTCAAGGAGACTTTTGATAAGATACGGACTGCTGTTTCCTCGTTTATTGTGGGGCAGCAGGAGATCATTGATGATGTATTGATCGCTGTTGTCTGTGGAGGACATGTGTTGCTGGAGGGTGTTCCCGGGCTGGGAAAGACTTCTCTGATCAATACGCTGGCGCAGGCGATCTCGGTGGATTTCAAGAGGATCCAGTTTACTCCGGATCTTTTGCCGAGTGATGTGGTGGGGACTCAGATCCTGATGGATCGGGATGGGCAGAGGGAGTTGGTTTTCCAGCCGGGGCCGGTGTTTTGTAATATGCTGCTGGCGGATGAGATCAACCGGGCGACGCCTAAGACTCAGTCAGCGCTGCTGGAAACGATGCAGGAGAAACGGGTGACTGTGGCAAACAAGACTCACAGTCTACCACTGCCGTTTTTCGTAATGGCGACTCAGAACCCGATAGAGAATGACGGGACGTATCCACTGCCAGAGGCGCAACTGGATCGGTTTTTCTTCAAGCTTCAGGTGGGCTTGCCTTCGCATGATGAGTTCAAGCAGATCCTTGACCGGACTGGGGGGAACTCGGTGCCGCATATCGAGGCGGTGGCGCATGGGGAGGATATTCTACGGATGGGGAGAGTGCTAAGAGAGGTGCCGGTGGCTCCTGAGGTTCAGGATTATCTGGTGAAGGTGGTGCGGGGAACGCATCCGAATGAGAATGCTGCTGCTTCGATTTTGAAATATGTGAGGCACGGGGCTTCGCCGAGGGCGGGGCAGGCGATGATCGCGGCAGCGCGGGCGCGGGCTTTACTGGATGGCAGGTTCCATGTTTCCAAGGAGGATATTGATTTGGTGGCTTTGCCGGCTTTGCGACATAGGCTTATTCTTTCGTTTGAAGGGGAGGCCGAGGGGATACAGCCGGATGTGCTGGTGGGGGATGCTATCAAGGCGGCTAAGGGCTAATGTTTTTTTGAACCGCTAAGTCGCGAAGGCGCTAAGGAGGACTTTGGGAAATGGATTTTTTTAATGATTTATCTAGTACACGTGAAAATGGATTCATTGGAATCCGCTGAGAAGTTCCGGAGAAACCCAAGAATGAAAACTTTTCAATGAAAGAGTCCCTGACAGATCCCGGGTTTATTCGGCAGCTGGAGGCTTTGAACCTTTTGGCTCGGCGGGTTTTGCGCGGGTCGCTTCAGGCGGATCGGAAGACGGAGCGGCGAGGGACTGGGATTACCTTTGCTGACTACGCGCAGTACAATCCGGGGGATGATTACCGGGCGATTGACTGGAAAATCTATGCGAGGACTGAGGAGCTGCTGATCAAGCTTTTCGAAGTGGAGGAGGACACAACGGTGTATGTGCTGTTTGATTGTAGTCGGTCGATGCAGTCGAAGTTCGGCTATGCGCAGAAGTTCGCGGCGGGGCTGGGGTATATCGCGCTGAACGGGATGGACCGTGTGGTGGTGCATGGGATGGCGGACAAGCTGACGACGATCGTGGACGGGGCGCGGAGCAGGAGTCAGGTTTTCAAGTTTTTGCGGGATCTGGAAAATGCGGAGACCTATGGGGTGGATACGGATTTCACTGCTTGTGCAAGGGCGTTCCAGGCGAGGCGGCGGAAGAAGGGGGTGGTGTTGGTGATTTCTGATTTCCTGTATCCGGGTGGATATGAGGAGGGGCTTAAATTTTTGCAATGGGCGGGGCATGATGTATTTGCCCTGCAGGTGCATGATGCGGCTGATCTGGATTGCCCGCATCTGGGGGATCTGGAGATCGAGTGTGTGGAGACCGGGACGAAGCAGCGGGTGACTGTTACGGAGAAGGAGGCGCGGCTTTATCGGGAGGCGATTCAGAAATGGAATGATGATCTGAAAAGCGAGTGCGCGAAGAGGGGGATAGGGCTGGCAAGTACTACGACTGACGTACCGTTCGAAGTGGTGATCCAGTCGATGCTGAGAAAAGGGGGGCTGGTCGCGTGACGTTTGGCTTTCCAGCGTTTTTCTGGGCGGCGCTGGCGCTGGTTCCTTTGGCAGCGGTGTATTTTATCCGGACGAAACCACGTAGGCAGGAGGTGAATGCGTTTTTCCTGTGGGAACAGGTTTTCAAACAGAAGGCGGCGAGTTCTTTGTTCCAGCGGATGCGGAATTTTCTGTCGTTGCTGATTGTGGCGCTGGCTTTTTTGGCGGCTGTGTTTGCACTGACGAAGCCACGGTTTGACGATGGGGAGACGCCGGACCTTCTGATTATCATTGATAGATCCGCATCGATGCAGACGGTGGAGGATGGGAAGTCGCATCTGGAGATGGCGAAGGAGATGGCGGGTTCCTGGATTGCGGCGCTGGGTGCCTCGCAACGGGCTGCGGTGGCCAGTGTGGCGGACGGGCTGGTGTATCATGAGAACCTGAGTAATCAGGTGAGGGGGTTGCGGGATGCACTGGATGAGATCGAGGCGAGTGATGTGGCTCTGGATGGGGATGCGCTGGGGGAGCTTTCGTTGCTTTCCACGGCGGCGGGGGATGACAAGGGGAAGACTAGGATATTGTTTTTGACGGACGGGCATTCAGCGGCGCTGAAAGTGCCGGAGGGTGTGGAGGTGATTTCGATAGGGAAGGCGGGGGAGAATATGGGAATTACCGCGGCGGATCTGAGGTGGGATGGGCCGGGGAGGGCGACTGTGTTTTTATCATTGGTTTCGAGCTTTCCGGAGGAGAAGGAAGTGGAGCTGGAACTGGTGGCGAAGGAGGACGGGCTGCTGGTTCAACTTTTCACGGTGAAGGCGGTGCCGGGTGAGGTGGTGAGTGAGTCGATACCGCTGGAGAATATCAATCCGGGGGCTTATCTGCTGAGGCTGCGGGCGGAGGATGCTCTGGCGATAGACAATGTGGCGCCGCTGGGGCTTAATGCGCCGCAGGCGATTCCGGTGCAGGTGAAGGCGAAAAATCCATTTTTCTTCAATCAGGTGATTTCGGCGTTCTCGCGGGCGGATTCATTGTTTGAGGTTATAGAGGGGTATTCACGTTTGTCGTTGGCGGAAGGCGTGCCGCCTGAGGCTGAGGTGGCGGTTGTGTTTGCGCCATCGGGTGAGTGTCCGTTCTGGAGTGACCTGGGTGGTGAGTTGGAGCCGGGGCCGGCGGAGATTGTAGCGAAGGATCACCCTTTGCTGGAGCGGGCGGATGTCTCGTTGCTGAATTTTCCAGGGGCTAGAAAACTCACTGCTCCGGATGGTGCTGTGGTAGTGCTGGAACATACTGATGGGACGCCTTTGCTCTACACGACTTCGGTGGATGGACGGGCGGCTGTTGTTTTCAACTTTGATCCTTCGCTGGAGGACTTTTTCCTGTCGCCCTGGTTTCCGGTGTTTGTGCATGACGCGGCGGTGTTGCTGACGGGGCGGGAGAACGGGTTTCCATCGGTGGTTTCCACGGGGCGTGTGGTGGAGGTGCCGGGGACGGGGGAGACTGATAAGGTGAGCTTTGAGGGTGAGGAGCTGGAGGCGAAGTCTCCGGTGATGGTGGATAAGGTGGGAAACTACGGGTTCCGCCGTAGTTCGACGAACTGGAATCTTGGGGGGGCGGTGCTATCGGCGGGCGAGTCGAGTGGTGTGCCGGAGGGTGAGGAGCCGTCGGAGGTGAAGTTGGCGTCCGGGTGGCCTTTGGCTGCTTGGTTGGTATTGGCAGCGGTGGTGGCGTTGATAGTGGAAGAGGGGCTTTATCATCGGAGGAAGGTGGGATGAATTTTCAAACTTCAATTTTCAAATCTCAAAGGTGGGCTTTGGATGGGGATCTTTTACCGCAGAGGCGTGGTGGGGCGCGGAGCTGGGGTTCGGTGTTTTTCTGGAAGTGTGAATCGGATGAATCTAACGAATCTTCTTTAGGTTGGGGAAAGAGGGGGGCTGGAATCCCCCCAAACGGCCTGGGGCAGGATGCCCCAGCTACGGTTTTGTTTTTCGAGTGGGCGAGATACCCACTCTGCATGCTTTGAGATTTTATGTATTTTTCTACGTTATTACCACTTTGGCTGCTGCTTGTTCTCTTGGGGCTTGGGGTGTTTGTGTGGCGTAGGTCGCTGGTGGATCGGCCAAAGGCGAAGCTTTGGGCGGGGCATGGGCTGCGGTTGCTGGGGGTGGTTTGTTTGATCCTAGCTTTGTGTCGGCCTTATTGGAGGTCTGGGACGGATGATTTGCATGTGGTGTATCTGGTGGACGTCTCGGAATCGGTGGATCCGGCTGGGATAAGGGGGAGTGCGGATGAGATCGATGAGGCGGCGGGGAAGCTGAAGGCGGGAGACCGGTCTTCTGTGTTTTCTTTTGCAGCGCGATTGAAGCCTAGCGGGTTGGGGGGACTCAGAGAACTGGCGGATGAGGCGGAGGCGGGAACGGCGGATGCTGAGGCCAGGAACTCGACGCAGTTGGCAGAAGCTTTGCTGGGATCGCGACTGGCTTTTGACGGTGGAATGTCGCGGCGGCTGGTTGTTTTTTCAGATGGAGTGACTACCGGGGACGGGGTGGGGGAGGCTGTGGCGACGCTGGA
>JBPOGC010000109.1:0-10164 GCA_051251795.1 Luteolibacter sp.
GGGAAAATCACCGTCATCACAGGCCCGTCCGGCTCAGGAAAATCCTCCCTCGCCTTCGACACACTTTATGCGGAGGGCCAACGCCGTTACGTCGAGTCCCTCTCCGTCTACGCCCGCCAATTCCTCTCCCAGCTGGAAAAACCCGACGTAGATTCCATCGAAGGCCTCAATCCCGCCATCGCCATCGAGCAACGCGTAGGCGGCCTTTCCCCCCGCTCCACCGTCGCCTCCGCCACGGAAATCTATGATTACCTACGCATCCTCTGGACAGCCGCAGGCATCCCCCACGATCCCGAAACAGGCCAGCCCATGACCCGCATGGGGCCATCGGAAATCATCACGGAACTCGCCGCCCAACCAGAATCCTCAAAACTCATCATCCTCGCCGCCATACCTCCCGAAGAAGCCGCCGAACCCGAACGCCTCCTCGGCGACCTCCAGCGCCAGGGCTTCATACGCATCCGTATCGACGGCGAAATCCAGGAAATCACCGAAGCCGAAATCGACCCCGCCTCCTCCCCAAAAATCGAAATTGTGATCGACCGCCTCGTCATCCGCCCAGGTATTGAGGCACGCCTCGCCGACTCCATAGAGCTGGCTCTCCGCATCTGCGGAGCCGAGGCAAAAGTCCTACTCATGCCCCCCGGTGAAAAGGACTACCGCGAACTCACCTTCCAGACATCCTATCGTAACCCCCGCACCGGCGAGATCTTCGGCGATCTCTCTCCACGTCATTTCTCGTTCAACACTCTCGAAGGAGCCTGCCCCGCGTGTGAAGGACTCGGCTGCAAGGCCTGCGGAAACCTCCGTCTCAAAAAGGAACTCCAACACGTAAAAGTCGAAGGCCCCACGGAGGACTGGCTCGGCATCATGGAATTCTGCCAGCTCGGCATAGAAGAAGCCCGCGGCTGGATCTCCTTTCTAAAACACAAGACCCCACCCCTCAACGAGCTCGCCGCTGAAGTGGAAAAACGCCTCACCTTCCTCGAAGACGTAGGCCTCGACTACCTCACCCTGGATCGCTCCTCCGGCACCCTTTCCGGCGGCGAAGTCCAGCGCATCAAACTCGCCACCCAACTTGGCGCAGGCCTTTCAGGAGTCATCTATGTCCTCGATGAGCCCTCCATCGGCCTCCACTCCAGCGATACCGCCAGACTCATCACCGCCATCACCCGCCTCCGGGACATAGGAAATACGGTAGTCGTAGTAGAACACGATGAAGACATCATCCGCGCCGCGGATCACCTCATAGACATGGGTCCCTCCGCCGGCCCTCAAGGCGGAGAAATCCTGTCCCAAGGTGATCCACTCACCATCGAATCCCCCACCGGCCAATGGCTCCGTGGAGAAACCACGAAGTTCTCCCCTGAGAAATCGAAGCCTTATACCGAGAGCATCACCATACACGAAGCAAAAGAGCACAACCTCAGAAACCTCACCGTCTCCATTCCGCTAAACCAAGTAGTCGTGGTCACAGGCCCATCCGGTTCAGGAAAGTCCACCCTCATCAACGGCATTCTCGCCAAATCCCTCGGCAGACATTTCCACAATTCAAAAGAAGGCCCCGGCACCCACCGGGAAATCACCGGACTGGAACACATCGAGAAATTCGTCCTCGCGGACCAGTCCTCCATCGGCCGCTCACCCCGCTCGAACCCCGCAACCTTCATCGGCGCCTTCGATCTCATCCGCGATCTCTTCACCAAGCTCCCCCTCGCCAAACAACGCGGCTACAAAAAAGCCCGATTCTCATTCAACGCAAAGGGCGGCCGCTGCGAACGCTGCCAAGGCAACGGCAAACTCAAAATCGAAATGCACTTTCTTCCAGACGCATGGACGGAGTGCCCCGCATGTCTGGGAAAACGCTTCAACCGCGAAACCCTGGAAATCACCTACAAGGGAAAATCCATCGCGGAAGTCCTGGAAATGTCCGTCTCAGAAGCGAAAACCCACTTCCGCCCCATCCCGAAGCTATACCGCCGCCTCAACACCATGGAAGAGCTCGGCCTCGGCTACCTCGCCCTCGGACAGGCAGGCAACACCCTCTCCGGCGGCGAAGCGCAACGCCTCAAACTAGCCCTGGAAATATCCAAGCCAAGCTCCCCGCACACCCTCTACCTCTTCGACGAGCCAACCACCGGCCTACACTTCGGCGACGTGGAAAAACTCCTCAAAGCCATCTTCCGCCTCCGCGACGCAGGCCACTCGGTCATCATCATCGAGCACCACCCGGACGTCATCGCAGTAGCCGACAACCTGATCCAGCTAGGCCCTGGTGGCGGAAAAAACGGCGGCAGACTGATAACTTGATCAGATAGTCGAAAAACAATATCCTCTCTCCGATGGAAGAGACTTTTTCGGTTCACGATGATCATCATTTTCTCAGGGAAGATCGCACCCTTCACTGGCAGCGAATTGCCACGCACATCAGTGCCCACCCGGATGACCTTCGCATACCCCTGGAAAACATCACCCGCTGGCTTGAACTAGGCAGAGTTCACCCGGCTCCTCTGCACGATTGGCGCGCCAGGATTCACGCAGCCCAAACATCCAAATCGTCTTTTGACGAACTCATCAACTTCATTGCCACCCCAAACCACGATTCCGAACGCATCAAATCCTGTTCCCCCTTCGTCGGACTACCCATCCGCGCTTTCTCCGAATGAACCTCCGTGCGCTACAACACGTCATCCGTTCCGCCCAAGCACTAGCAGAAGGCAAAACGATCATCGTTCTCGGATCCGCGTCACTCCTCGCCAGTTTCCCGGAACTCGGGACAGCGGACGGCCCTCTTGCCTCAACTTACGATGCAGACATTCTCACTGATCCCTTTGACGAGTTAACCGCAATCATGCTCCACGAAGCACTCGGAGAAAACCGCGCCTACTATCAGATCCACGGGTACCATGCAGATGTGTTACGGGATTCCATCACACAGACTTTTCCCAGTGGATGGAGTGAGCGACTCGTCACTGTTCCAGATACCAGTGATGCCTTAGCCTTATCTCCCAATGATTTGGCAACCGTAAAGTTGCTGGTAGGGCGCCCTAAAGATCTCGATCTCATTCGTATTCTCCATGAAAATCAGCAGATCGAAAGGCATGTGATCGAAAAGCTAATTTCCCAGCTACCAATCCCTGTGGAATCCATGCCACGCGTCCTTTCACATTTCCGCGGTATCTTTCCTTGAATGCCAAATTCGATGCTTTCCACAGGTTGAATCATTTTTCTAACGTTTTTCAGATGAAGAATCAGATAGCCCTCGCCTCCGGCATAATAGTCACAGTGCTCAAGCTGGCTCAATTTTCCTACGCTGAAACTTTGCCACACGATGTTCTACATCTTCAAAGCCAAAGAAAGCTAGCGCTCGAAGAAATCGACTCGAAATATCGGATCGAACTCGAAAAGCTTAAAATCAAATATACCAAAACGGGAGATCTTGAGGCTGCAAATGCCATCGTCCATGTTCTAAATAACTTAAAAAGCCCCTCAACCAATAAACACCCGGTGATTGGCAAATGGGAATTCGATTCCAAAGGCAACACGCGCACTTTCGAATTCAAGGACGACTCCAATTTCACCGGCCAATTATTGAAAAACGGTAAGAAGTTTTTTGGCAAATGGAGTGTAGATGGAAATACCATCGTTTTGTGGGATGCCGAAAGGAAAGAGGAAATACCGCATCACTTGAAAATCGTGTCCGATGATGAACTTATTTTTGTCGGTCCAGCTGGCACTATGTCAGGCAGGAAAAAGTGAGATCAGCGCATCGAATTCGACCACCCCTCACTTCTGCAAATGCACAAACGCCCCGCGTTTGTTTCCGCAGAACACATCCGGCTTCCCGTCCCCATTCACATCTCCCACGAACAACTGCGTGCCGACTCCCGAATCCGCGTCGATGAGATGAGGAACGTATTTCGCAGCTCCCCCATCGCGCCTGAGTTCGAACCAAAACACCACCGCGGGAGCATTTGATTCCGGATCGCCGTGGCTGCCGTGCGCCCAAAAGCGTTTCCCGGTCACGATATCCTCAATCCCGTCGCCATTCACATCTTTCATCTCCAACGCATGCGGTTGGGAGAAAATCACTCCCGTTTCACCGGCTTCATCCGGCGTGCCGGTGATGAGATGTTTCACCCAGCCATCCGGGGTCTGCTCAAACCAAGCCAAGCCGTAACCATGAGCGTTCAATGCGGTGATCACATCGCTCAGGCCGTCGCCATTCACATCGTAGGCAAACATCTGCGCGCCGCCCACATTCGGTTTCTCCGCCACCTCCCGGAACTGCTGTGGATGAAACTTCCACACCGGATCACCCTTCAGGCTCTCCGGCTGCTGCCACCAGCCGTGCGCTTCCAGGATATCATTTCGCCCATCGCCATTTATATCTCCAGCACCCATCCCGTGGGTGAATTTCATGTATTTGTTATTCGGGGAAATCGGATGCCATTTCCATGGCTCTTCCGGCGATTTCTGATCATAACTCGCGTAGCCGATCACGCCCTTCCGCATGCAAAGCAGATCCACCTGCCCGTCACCATCCACATCCACAAACATCGGCGACTCGTTTTCCGTCACATCCAGTGCCACACGTCGCTTCCATAGCTCCTCTGCTCCCTGTGGATTTTCATACCAGAACGTTTCCTTCCCGGGAAACCCCGCCACCAGATAGTCCTGCCAGCCATCCCCGTTCACATCGGTCATCAGCGCTGAAAAGTTGTCACTGTAGCCGTTCTTTTTGCTCTTCGCACCGTGAAACCCTTCGATCTCACCCTTCCCCCCGGCCACTAGAGTCGTCTTCGTCCTCTTCGTATCCGGGTAAATCACATGCTTTTTCTCGAAATCCGGCCCGGCAAACCAATACGGCCCGTAGATCAGATCCATGGCACCGTCCTTGTTCACATCTCCTGCCGCCGCACTTTCTGCCCAGAAATCGTCCGTGAGCTGCTTCCTTTCCCACTTCCCGTCAGTTTCAGGAGGCGTGGTGGATTGCGCGAACAGCAGCACCGCGAAGCACGATAGTGGAAGGAGTAAATAGTAGCTTTTCATGGAAGATTCAGGACTTTAGCCGTGATCTTGGAAAACCCATCCAGGAGTTCAAGTTACTTGTCCCGGTTCTTCGGGTCTTTGTATTTCTTAAAACTCTTTTCCTGCAGTGGGATTGTCCGGTCAAACAGCGTTCCGTAAACCTCATACGCTTCGTTCGCCGCGTTTTCTTTCCAGTGATTGAGCCTTCCGTCGTAATTTTTCCTCATCTTCACCAGCAATGGGGCAGCCTCAGGATTCTTCGCAAGATTCGTCATCTCCAATGGATCCTTCCCTAGATTGAACAACTCTTCCGTCGGCTCCATGGAATCATCGCCATACCACCAATACGTGTATTTGAGATCCGGAGTCAGAACAGTCAGGCTGCGCGTCCCCATCGCCCCATAAACATTCATGAACGAGAGCTGCTCGTGCTGTTCCGCTTCCGGATCCTGAAGCAGCGGCAGAAGACTCATACCATCTACGTTCTCAGGAATTGGCAACCCGGCTAATTCCAAAATCGTGGGAGTGAAATCGATGTTCCCCGTAAGAGATTTGCTACGGAACCCCTTCCCCGCGTTCTCACTACGCGGATCATAAATCATCAGCGGTGCCCGCGCGGCTTCTTCCAGGGGCAGCACCTTGGAGCCATACCCGTGAGCACCACAGAGAAAGCCATTGTCACTGGTGTAAATGATCACTGTGTTCTCCGCCAGCCCCTGCGTCTCCAGCTCCTCACGGATCATCCCCAGAGCCACATCGATCGCATAGATCTGCTGGTAGTATGTCGCCATCACCGCGTCGTAGTCATCAGCGTATCCCCAGCTATGGAATCTCTCATACTGCCTCCCCGTCTTACTCTGGGGGGAAAGATGCTCCCCGTTCTCCCTGCCGAAGTTCGCAGGCTTGGTAAATGTTTTTCCTTTATAAATGTCGTCAAACTTCGGATCCGGAGTCGCGGGCTTGTGCGGTGCCTTGAAGCTGATCGAAAGACAGAATGGCTTCTCCTGCTTCGCAGCGTCCCGGATGAAGTCCTTGCTGAAAGCAGCATAGGAAAGTGTCGAATGCGGATACTCCTCCGCATACTTCGCCATCGATGGATTCCTTGCCGTCTTATACTCCGTTTGCACCGGCCCTCCTCCCCAGCGGTCAAAATACTCCCCGCATTCAAAGCCTTTCCCCTGCACCTCAATCCCGAACTTCCCGGCAAACGCCGTCAGATAACCCGACTCACGCAGCAGCACCGGATAGGACTTCGCCCAGATCTCCTGGGTCATCTTCCCGTGGTTGAAGTTCGTCCCCGTCTTGTATTCATACATCCCGGTGAAAACATTGCCCCGGCTCGCCATACAAATTGCTGTCGTATTGTAATGTTTGTCAAAGATCAGCCCGTCTTTCCCCAGCTTGTCCATGTTTGGTGTCTGCATCTCAGGATTCCCATAAATCCCGACAGAGCTGAAATTCTGGTCATCCGCCATCAGGTAAATGATATTGGGGCGTTTCTCCTCCGCGTATGCTACGGAAAACAAACAGATAGAAAGGAACAGGAAGGCTCGCGGAATAGTCATTTTCATAAGGTTTCTTTGGGTTTTGCAAACAGTAGACAGAAATTCTCAACAGCTGACAACACTACGAATTCTACCGGTTGCACGCCACCCCCAGTTGAATAGGAGGACAAAGAATAGAATACGGATTGCATTGCCAGTTCATACAGATGGTCCGAATTTTTCCGAAATCCAGCGTGCTTTTCCCGTCTGGCCGCGAGTTATTATTCTCTCCAGGTGATTTTCGCCTCCCGCTTTTCGGTATCCACCCAGACACTGGCATGCTCGTATTCGCGAGTGAACTCCCAGCCGTCCGGAGTAGTGCGATGAGCCCGCCCCTTGGGTGGCCCCAGAGGCTTTTGGAATTCCGGGTAGTCCACGAGCGGCCCTGTGGACAGCTTCCATCCCCAGCTATACATGAAATACGAATACGGCTGCGCGCCGATCAGGTAGCAGGCCAAGGCAAACTCCGCTTTTTCCTTCGCGTGAAACGGCATGTTCGGCTTCAAATTTTTCCTTCCCGTCCCCTCGACCCCGAGGCGGAAGACGGAAATCTTCCCCTCCCTGGCGTTTTTCAGCATGTCACCCCACTCCGCCAACAGGCTTTCCTTGCTCGCTTTCGATGACGCGTAGTTCTCGAACATGATCGCATCACTCACCGGATAAACATATTTGGCATTCTCAGCATAAGCGTTGTTCGCAAGCAGGATCTTATCAGCCCCCATCTTCTTCTTAAGCGCTCCCATCATCTCACCCATCGCTATCTGGATCTCAGCTTCCTTATCCTTGCGAAGGTCAACCGAACCGTGCATCTGATCGATAAACGCCCCGTCGCAGCCGGATTCACGGACACCCTTGGCCACTGTCTCCACCCACCAGTCCCGGAAATCCGGATTCAACACATCGAAACAAAAAGCCCCATACCGATCGGCGAACTTACCTGTCTTCGGGTGCCTGATCAGAAACTCCTGCAGATCCGGTCTTTCATCGATTCGCTTCTTCGTGAAATCCTTGTTGTAAGACGTATACGTCCACGCATAAGCGGCATTGAAATAGAACAGCACCTTCATCCCGGGTTTGACCTTCTTAAAGGCTGCCGCCTCATGCTTCGCTCCAAGTTCTGCCGATCCCAGCTGCCTCATACCGTGTGACTTCTCAATGCAGAGAAACCCCGTCCGTTCTGCAATGAAGCTCACTTGCTTCGGGCTCAACACAACACCCTTATTACCAAACATGTAGTAGAGCGGCACAGTGTCCCAGCTGAACTCAGGAAAAAATCCCTTTGGGGAAAACCGGCTCCCGTCACTGATGCGCAAGGACTGATCATCCAGAGAGCCTGAGGACTCTTCCGCTGCCAACGGCAACGACAGGACAGCGGAGGCGAAAATAAGCAATGGTAGAGATTGATAGTTCATATGATTCTTCTGTCTAGTTTGAGTGTTGTTTTACAGTTCCCAGCCCGCTCCTGGAAACATGAATTCACCATTCTCCGGATTTTAAAAAACGACTATCGTACCAGACTTCTTTCACCCAATATAATTTGATTTCAACAATACGCACTTCAGATCGGGACTTCCCATCCGGTTTCTCCCTTCCGATATTCACCGTGTAAGAGCCCTGCGTGTAAACCCGCGGAGTGAAGCGGTTATACCCTGCACCCGGTAGTTATACAAAAGCTCCCCGGAATCTTCCGAGACCACTTGCACAACCGGATTCTCCACACCTTCAACCGTGATTTCTCCAAACTCTCCCAAGACCTTTCGCCCATCATTGTCCCATTGCCGGATCGGGATCGGCCATCCTTTGAAAGGCTTTCCCCCATTCCAAACATCAGCGTCAGCCGCCCAGCTCTAAAATGTGGTACTGCGATCCGTCGCTCCAGTTTTCGATACCATTCTGAAAGGTTACCGCGAGGTGCTGATCTCCACAGATATGAGGAGCAAGGGCTTTCCGTATCTTCTACCAAGGCCTTGTTGCGACCTGTTTGCGGCCAACCATTCGAGTCCATGTCCGCGTGAGCCTGTTCCTGATATTCCCGTGATTGGTAACCGCGCCCGCAAATGGGGTTTGTGACAGCGTGCATTTCATCTCCGCACCCGTCCAGTCCTGGCTCCACTCACGCAGAAAATCGAGCTGACGGTCTCCCAGCAAAACCAATAACATCCTCACGGGGCACCATGAGATCCATCCAAGCATCTTCGCCTTTGAACTCCTTCTTCCACCATTCGCCCGTCTCAGCCGTGTCATTACCCTTTCCCAAAGGGAACTCCCGCGCCCCTCCACCGGACGACAGAAAGAGGAAAATAAGATGGTTTCATCGGCTATTCTAGTCACTCGAAATCGAAGCGGCGCAAGGAAACCCAGGTATCTCCGCTTTAGAAGATCCCCGATTGGATGGGTCTACCTATCTTGCCATCGCTAAAGACCTAAGAACAACCGCATCGGATCTCCTCAGGCCGAAAAGAAACTATTTCCGGCCTGTTTTGTATCCCTTGAGTAGCTCCTGCATTTCTTTCACCACCTCGGGAAATTCGTTGAAGACATTTTTGGTCTGATTCATGTCCGCTTCCAAGTCGTAGAGCTGAGCCTTTGGAGCGTCATTTTTAATCTTACCGTCCACAATATCGCTGTTCGGCGTATTGACCAGCTTTGTCACCGCTGCTCCACCCCAAGCATGTTGATTGGGCTTTGAGCCACGAAAGCCACCATCACTTTTCGCGGGAATGTACATCCACTTACCTTTCCTGACAGCCATATGAGTCGGCTTGTGCGGGGTGATGACCATTTCCGTGCGCAATTGCTTTTCGGAATCTCCAGTCAGAACTGGAAGCATGTTGATACTATCCTGCTTTTCCTCCTCACTCAGCTCACGACCGGTCACAGCTGCGAATGTGGCTAGCATGTCGACATTGCTAAGCATTTCACCAGAAACCGTGTCGGCTTCGATTTTCCCCGGCCACCAGGCGATGAATGGAACGCGGTGTCCACCTTCCCAGATACCGAATTTCGAACCCAGCAGATCGCCATTGATCTTATGCCCAAGCTCCGCCGCGTGACGGCCTCCGTGGTTGAACATTCCACCATTGTCGCTGGTAAAGATGATGAGCGTATTATCCGCGACACCGGCGGCCTCCAGACTTTTTCTCACCTCACCTACGATCCAGTCCAACTCCTGGGTAAAATCTCCGTAAGGCCCCGCCTCGCTTGCTCCCTGGAACTGCTTGGCCGGTGTAAAGGGGTGATGCACATTCGTAGTAGCGAAGTACATGAAAAACGGTTTCCCCTCACGGCTTTCAATCCAATCGGTGGCTTTCTCTGTTAGCTTGGTGCCAACCTCGAAATCATTAAACATCCCGTGTGCCTTGACAGCTCCGCTGAACTGATTGTCCGAGCGCTGTGCAGCCTCTTTGGGAATCGGAGTGATCGGCGTAGGAGTGCCTTCCTCGCCCCTTCCAATGTGAACCAAAGGATCTTCAGGGTCAGCTCCGACGACACTCGTATTTTCCACATAAACATAGGGAGGTGCGCTGTTCACCACCGGCATACCGAAATAGTAATCGAACCCAAGATCCTGAGGGCCGGGACTCAGTGG
>JBPOGC010000011.1:0-31747 GCA_051251795.1 Luteolibacter sp.
GTACGCAGACTGGGACTCGAACCCAGGACCAATTGGTTAAAAGCCAACTGCTCTACCAACTGAGCTATCTGCGCGTTGGATGCCCTTTTGAGGCGGGGCGGCAACGTAGGTGAGTGGGGCGGAACTTGGCAAGCCCATTTTCGACAAAACTTTTTTACCGGGCCGCTTGGTGCCATTCGACAAACTCGGTAAGGGAACGATCGGGGCGGTGGATGTGATAAAACGGCATTCCCATGGCTTCTGCGGCACCTTTGTCTGCGGTGATGGAATCGCCTGCAAGGCAGCAGTCTGAAGGGGATGAGGATGTGATATTGAGGAGTTTTTCCAAGATCAAGGGGGAGGGCTTGCGAGCGCGGACATCTGCCGAAGTTAGTATGTGGTCGAAATGGTGAGTGATGCGGAGCTCTTTCAGGACGCGGTGGATGCGGGAGTCGAAATTCGAGGTGATGGCCAGCCGGGTGTCTGTGGATCTTAGGGCGTCCAGGGTGCTTTCGGTTTCCGGGAACAGTTTCCAGGATGTGCCTTCTGCGTAGTAGTCGAAAAGTTCATTGAAGACTTGTTCCATGGTTTCGGGATCCGGGTGGATGCCTGCGGCACTTGCGGAGCGGCGGACGAGTTCGCGCCACCAATCCTTTTCGATGTCCTCTCCGTTGCCATGCTTTGGGTAGGATGGGTCGGAGGTGGTGGAAAATGTCTCTCGGAAGGCGGTTTTCCAAGTGGCTTCTGGTGCTGTGAAGCCGAGTTTTGAGAAACAGGCAGAGTAGACGGCTTCCACGGGTTGGGCGGTCTCGAAGAGGGTGCCTGCGGCGTCGAGGGCGATCCATTTTTTCCTGCTCATGCTGGTGTGTGGTCAAAAGATGCCGAAGTCCATGTCGCCGGAGTCGGCGATGTGCTCGGAGATGAAGTTTTGCCAGGTCTCCTTGCTTTCCCCGGACAGATTATCGGTGATGCGGGCTATGCAGTGAGAGCAGAGAAGCAGTGGAAGCGCTCCATCGACGAGGCTGCCATCGTGCCGGAACTGGGCGGAGATTGTGAAGCCATCGAGTAATTCCCTTTCGGCACGGCAGGCGACACAGTTGTCGAAGCGTTGCTCGGTTTTCAGGAGAGCCATCCAGTCGAGCATGCGGGCTTCCCAGTCGATTTCGTTTTCGAGGAAATGGCGGATGGCTGTCTTCGACTGTTCGCTGAAGTTTGAGGAGACATCGTCGCGACAGGTCTCGCAAACAGCGTATTCCATGATGCACTCGGCGCGGTGGTAGTGTTTGTTTACTACCCACGAATCTGCGGAGAAGCGGAGGACGTTCCGGCACACGACGCAGGATTCAAAGGGTTGGTCGGTTTCGACGGAATCGAACCATTGCTCCAGCTTTGGCATGGGGTGAAGGTAGATCGGGAGTCTGGCAGTTCAACTGTGAAACGATGCTCGGATGGGGTTTACTTGATGCGGAATCAGCTCTAGTTTGTCGTAGTGATCGAAGTGGTTTTTAATCGGGGGGTTTATCTTCCGGAGTTGGATTTTTGGTTGGATCCCTGGGAGGCCAAGGAATCTGCGTTTGTGTCCCATGCTCATGCGGATCATTTTTCCAGGCACACTGAGGCGCTTTGTTCGACACAGACGGCGAGACTGGTGGGCAAGCGTTTCAACATGGCGGAGGGGCGGCTCCGGGCAGTGGATTTCGGGGCGATGGTGGAGCGGGAAGGTTTCCGGCTCAGATTGCTGCCGGCGGGGCATATCGTTGGTTCTGCGATGCTGCATGTGACGCGGAAAAAGGACGGGGCGACTCTGCTTTACACAGGAGATTTCAAGGCCAGGAGGAGCAGGACTGCGGAGCAGGTGAGCTTCCTGGCGGCGGACACTTTGATTATGGAGACGACTTTTGGGCTCCCTCATCTGGTGTTCCCGAGTCAGATGGATGTGGATGCACAGGTTCTACGGTTTGTGAACGATGCGTTCGCGGATGGGGAGACGCCGGTTTTGTTCGGTTACTCGCTGGGGAAGGCTCAGGAGGCGATCGCACTTCTTGCTGAGAACGGGATTCCTGTTCTGTCGCATCCCAAGGTGGCGGAAATGACGAATGTCTGCAGGGAGATCGGGGTGGATCTGCCGGAGCCGAAGGAGTTCGTGGGAATCGGGCTGGAGGGGCATGTGGTGGTCGCACCGCCAAATGCGGTGAAGGCAAAGATCTTCCGGGGGCTAAAAAACTCGCGTACGGCGATGCTGACGGGGTGGGCTCTGCAGAGGGGTTCGCTTTACCGATACAGGGTGGGTGATGTGATTCCAATGTCGGATCATGCGGATCACCCCGGGCTGATGGAATGCATCGCGCGGGTGCGGCCAAAGCGGGTTCTCACTGTGCACGGTTTTGCGAAGGAATTCGCGGCGGAGCTGAGGGAGAAGGGGATGGATGCGTGGTGTGCGGAGGGGGGAGACCAGCTTGAGCTGACCCTTGGAAAAGCACCTTCGCGGAAGGTCGGAGCGGCGGTGCCGAGGCATAGCAGGCCGATCTGTCAGCTGGCTGACTTCTCGGATGTGTGCCGGCTGGTAGGGGAAACAAACAGTCGTTTGGCAAAGGTGGAATACTTGTCGGGCTACCTGAGGGGCTTGTCTGAGGATGATCTCGTGATTGCGGCCAGGTGGTTGACCGGTGAGGCATTGCCAAGGAGGGGTGGGCGCAGGACTTTGAAGATCGGGAGCGCGGCTTTGAAGAGGGCGTTACTCACATTGCCGGATGTGAATAAAGAGCGGTATGCCGAAATCTCCGCAGGCCAGAATGACATGGCGCGGACTGTGCGGATTCTTCTTCAGGAAATTTCCCTTAAGCCTAATCCGCTCTCAATCAAAGAACTTGATACATTTTTCCGAGAACTGGAGAATAAATCAGGATCCTTGGATAAGATTGATTTCCTGTCAAAACGATTGTTTGAACTTCATCCTTCTGAGGGAGAGGTTGTCACCAAGTTGTTAACAGGTGATTTGCGAATTGGTTTGAAAGAGGGTCTGGTTGAAGAGGGGGTTGCGGCTGCGTTTGATGCTGCAGGAGGGGATGTGAGGAATGCGAATATGTTGCTCGGGGATTTGGGTAAGGTGGCTGTTCTGGCGAAGAATGGTGGTCTGGCTGAGGCTGCGCTGACGCCGATGGTTCCAGTGCGCTGTATGTTGGCCTCGCCTTTGGAGAGAGCCGGGGATGACAGTCTGAAGTTTTCCAAGCTATCGATTGAAATGCCTGTTTGGTTGGAGCCGAAGCATGACGGGATACGGGCTCAGCTGCATAAGTCGGGATCGGAAGTGGGGCTGTTTTCAAGGGATCTCCGGCCGTTGGATTTGGAGTTTCCGGAGCTGATGGAAGCTGCCAAAGGCTTGGATGGGGATTTCGTCTTGGACGGGGAATTGATCGCCTATGCGAAGGGGAGGAAGCTGGGTTTTGCGGATTTGCAAAAGAGACTGGGGAGAAGGCGTGTGGAGGGGGATTTGTTCATGGAGGCGAAGGAGGGGGCGGGATCGGTTCCTCTGAAATTCGTTGCTTTTGATTTGTTGTGGCAGAACGGGGAAGAGTTGCTCGGAGAGAAGTTGGAGGCAAGGCGTGGGAGATTGGAGAAGCTGGGTCTCGAAGGGATGTTTTCAGTGATCGAGAAATGGGAGGCGGGTGATGAGGTTGAGTTGGAGGAATTGTTCAAGCGATCGATCCAAGAGGGATATGAGGGGTTGATCGCGAAGGATAGGGTGGGAGTCTATAGTCCGGGAAGGCGTGGGAAGTCGTGGATCAAACTGAAGGGAGTGATGCCGACTTTGGACTGCGTGGTGGTTTTTGCAGAGCAGGGGCATGGGAGGCGATCCGATGTTCTTTCGGATTACACCTTTGCTGTTCGAGATGGTCAGGAGGGAGGACTAAAAGTTCTCGGGAAGGCGTATTCCGGGCTGACGGATCTGGAGATCGAGGAGCTGACGGAACACTTTCAAAAACACACGATTTCCAAGCAGAGAAGGAAGCACAAGGTGGAGCCGAACGTGGTGCTGGAGATCGCGTTCGATTCCGTGAACCGCTCGAAGCGGCACGACTCGGGGCTGGCTCTTAGATTTCCGAGGATCAAGGCGATCCGGCGGGACAAGGGGGTGGATGATATCGATCTGCTGGAGACGGCAGAGGGGCTGGTAGGATAATGTTTACTCTAGAAGGGAGGTACGGGTGAAGAGGGGGATGACGTGGATGCCTCTGGCCTCGATGGCTTGGCGACCGCCTTCTTCGCGGTCTACCAGGACGATGGCGAATTTCACGGTGCCACCGGCTTTTTCGATGACGTCGACTGCTTTCAGTGTGGAACCGCCGGTAGTGATGACGTCATCCACGACGATGACGTTCTGGCCGGAGGCGAAGTTGCCTTCGATCTGTTTTCCGGCACCGTGGCCTTTTGGCTCTTTGCGGACTGTGAAGACCTGGAGGGCTTCTTCCGGGTGGGTGCGGGCGGAGGCCATGCCGATGGCGAGAGAAATAGGATCCGCGCCGAGTGTCATGCCACCGATGGATTGGATGGAGAGTTTTTCCGAATGGATCTTCGAGCGGACGGCGTGCCAGCCGAGCTCTCCGATGAGTGCCGCGCCGAAGGGATCCATGGCGGTGATGCGGCAGTCGATGTAGAGATCGGACTGTTTTCCGGAGGCCAGGGTGAAGGTGCCGGTGCGGACGGATTTTTTCAGGAGGAGGGCTTTTAGGTCGGCTGTGGTCTGAAGCATGGGTGAAGAATGAACGCCGGGGAATGAACGTCCAACATCGAACTTCGTATGAGATGAGAAATTTTCTCATCTCCCTCTTGCCACGGGTGGGCGGAGGTCTAGGCTCGTGGCGAAGCGAACATATGAAAATCTGGTTGGACGGCAAATTGGTGGATGAGAATGAGGCGAAAATTTCGGTTTTTGATCACGGTGTATTGTATGGGGATGGGATTTTTGAAGGAATACGTTTCTACAAAGGACGGGTGTTCCGGCTCGATGAGCACATCGGGCGTTTGTTTGATTCCGCGAAGGCGATCCTGCTGGACATGCCTTGGACTGCTGAAGAGATCGCGAAGGCAACATGCGAGACTGTGGCGGCGAACGGGCTGACGGACGGTTATGTGAGGCTGGTGATAACGCGTGGCGCGGGTGAGCTGGGATTGAATCCCTACCTCTGCCCGAAACCGACGATGTTCATTATCGCATCGACGATCAAACTCTACCCTGAGGAGCATTATCAAAACGGGCTGTCGATCATCACTTGTGCGACACGCAGGCCGGCTCCTGCAGCGTTGATGCCGCAGGTGAAGAGCCTGAACTACCTGAACAATGTGATGGCGAAGGTAGAGGCGATCCAGGGCGGCGCGCTGGAGGCGGTGATGCTCAATGAGCAGGGTTACGTGGCGGAGTGCACGGGTGACAACATTTTCATCATCAAGAACGGTGCGCTCTACACGCCTCTGATCGCGGATGGTGCGCTGGACGGGATCACGCGGGCGGTGATTTTCGAAATCGCCGAGAAACTGGATCTGAAAATGGTCGAGCGCTCGCTGACGAGGTATGACATTTTCATCGCTGACGAGTGTTTCCTCACGGGAACTGCTGCGGAGGTGATCCCGGTGGTCTCGCTGGACAGGCGGGTGATCGGGGATGGGAAGCCGGGCGAGATTACGAAGACATTTTTGAAGGAATTTCACGAACTGGCGGAGAGCACTGGAACACCGATTGCATGATGTGCTAGATTGTTATCAGAAGAAATGAAGTGCGATTATTGTGAGAAAAAAGCCGCTGTTTTTTTGACGCAGCTGGCGGAAGGGCAGATGAAGAAGGTCTGTCTGTGTGACGACTGTGCCAAGGAGCGTGGCGTGACAGATCCGACGGGCTTCTCACTGGCGGACATGTTGCTGGGGAATTTCCAGAACGCGGTGGGGACTGCTGCGAAGGTGCAGGGCAAGGAGCGGACGGGTGCAGGTGCAGCTGGCGGTAGCTGTCCGGAGTGTGGATTTTCCCTGGAGGAGTTTCAGAAGGTGAGGCGGTTTGGTTGTGGAAATTGTTACAGTGTTTTTTCCGGGGAGCTGGGGACGATGCTGCAAGGGATGCACAAGGGGCCGACTCACGTTGGCAAGGTGCCTGAGGGTTTGCTTGAGACACATTTCCGCCAGCAAAAGCTGGATGAGCTGGCATCGAAGCTGGAGCAGGCGGTGGAAGCTGAGAATTACGAGGCGGCGGCTGATCTTCGTGATGAAATCCGAACTCTGGAGGAGGTGCCGAAATGATGCGGTTTTCCACATTGATACGCCATCCAGCGGACTGGATGACAGGGTCTGGAAACAATGAAGGCGCGGTGATCACCTCGCGCATCAGGCTTGCACGGAATCTGCGGGGTCACTCGTTTCCCGGCTGGGCGAAAAAGGATGAACGCATGGAGGCCTTGGAAATCCTGAGGCCGGCTGTGGAGGAGCTGCCGGAGATGAAGGATGCGTTTTCGCGTGAGCTGAAAGATCTTTCCTCTGTGCAGAAGCAGGTTCTGGTGGAGCGCCATTTGATTTCCCGGGAACATGCGGCGCGGGCTGACGGTTCCGGAGCTGTGATCGAGCGGCGGCAGAGTTTTTCCTTCATGCTCAATGAGGAGGATCATCTGCGTATGCAGGCGATCCGGCCGGGGCTGAAACTCAAGGAGGCTTACAATGCTCTTTCCGCCCTGGACAGCGAGATGGAGAAAAAGGTGGATTACGCGTTTGATCCGAGTCTCGGTTATCTGACGACTTGTCCGACGAATCTGGGGACGGGGCTGCGTGCCTCGGCGATGTTGCATCTGCCGGCACTGGTGATCAGTGATCAGATCGGGCAGGTATTGCAGGCGGTGAACAAGATCGGGCTGGCGGTGCGAGGGCTTTATGGCGAGGGGACGGAGTCTTTGGGGAACCTGTATCAGATTTCCAATCAATCGACCCTGGGGGAATCCGAGGAAACAATCATCGACAGGCTGGAGCGCGTGATCAGCCAGGTGGCGATGCATGAGCAGAATGCCCAGGAAAAACTCATGGAGGATGATCCGGCAATGGTGGCGGATAAGATCGGGCGGGCATATGGTGTTCTGCGGCATGCGCATATCATTGATTCCAAGGAGGCTTTGAATCATCTTTCGCTGCTGCGGCTGGGCGGGACGCTGTCATTTTTCCCGGCTGACACGGTGCATTTGTGTGACACGCTGTTGATGGATATCCAACAGGCACACTTACAGCTGCACGCGGGCAAGAAGCTTTCGCCGGAGCATCGGGATGTGATTCGTGCGGAAATCGTACGCTCTCGTTTGCAATCACTGGAAAGCCCTGATAATTTAGAATTCAAGAAAGATGAAAACGACCGTTATTCAGATGACGGCAACCCTGAAAAAGCATGAACAATTTCACACCACGCGCACAACAAGTGCTGGCACTCGCCCGCAAGGAGGCAGACCGATTCAATCACGCTTATGTTGGAACCGAGCATTTGTTGTTAGGACTGATCAAGCTGGGACAAGGGGTCGCGGTTAACGTTCTGGAACGCATGGGCCTGGAGCTTGATGCGGTTCGGGTGGAGGTGGAAAAGGAAGTTGGTTCCGGGCCTCCGCAAAAGACAGCGGGAAACATTCCCTACACTCCGCGGGTAAAAAAGGTCTTGGCTCTGGCGAACAAGGAGGCAAAGGCGCTGAACCATTCCTATGTGGGAACTGAGCATTTGTTGCTCGGTCTGTTGCGTGAGGGAGAGGGTGTGGCGGCTCGCGTCCTGAAGCGTCTGGATGTGGATATCCAGCGGACACGGAATGAGATTCTAGCGGAAATCGATCCGAACTTTTCCCCTGACGATCTTAGTGATGATGAGGACGAGGATGATCTCGGCGGAGTCTTTGACGAGGAGGGCGGCTCTACGAGCGAAGGTGGTGGTGGCGAGGTGAGTGAGGGGAAAACAAAGACTCCTGCGCTCAAAGCTTTCGGACGCGATCTTACCAAGATGGCGAAAGATGGTGGACTTGATCCAGTGATCGGGCGTGAGGATGAGATCGAGCGGGTGATTCAGATTCTCTGCCGTCGAACGAAGAACAATCCGGTGCTCATTGGTGAAGCGGGTGTTGGTAAGACGGCGATCGTTGAAGGTCTTGCACAGGAGATCGTTACCGGAAACGTGCCGGAGCTTTTGCGCGACAAGCGGGTGATTACTCTGGATCTGGCGCTGATGGTGGCCGGGACGAAATACCGTGGCCAGTTCGAGGAGCGTATCAAGGCTGTGATGGATGAGATCCGGAAGGTGAAGAATGTGATCCTTTTCATCGACGAGCTTCATACGATCGTTGGTGCGGGCTCCGCGGAAGGAGCCATGGATGCTTCCAATATCATCAAGCCGGCGCTGAGTCGCTCGGAGCTCCAATGCGTTGGTGCCACGACTCTTAACGAGTATCGCAAATATATCGAAAAGGACTCCGCTCTGGAGCGTCGTTTCCAGCAGGTGAAAGTGGACGAGCCCTCCGTCGAAGATGCGATTCTGATTTTGCAGGGACTACGTGAGAAATACGAGAGCCACCACAAGGCGGAGTTCACTGAAGAGGCTCTTGAGGCCTCGGTAAAACTTACATCGCGTTACCTGACCGCGCGTTTCCTGCCGGACAAGGCGATTGATGTTTTGGATGAAGCCGGTGCTCGCGCGAGGATCGGGACGATGACTCGTCCGCCATCGATCAAGGAAGCGGAAGGACGCATCGAGGAAATCAACAAGAACAAGGTTGAGGCGATCGCGGAACAGGATTTCGAAAAGGCAGCGGCACTTCGTGACGACGAGAAGAACGCCAAAAAGGAGTTGGAAGATACTCTCAATGAATGGCGTGCCACCTCTGAAGAGAAAATCGTAACGGTTGACGATGAGGATATCATGGCTGTTGTGTCCAAATGGACTGGTGTGCCTCTGCAACGTATGGAGCGGAAGGAGACTGAGAAACTTCTCAAGATGGAGAGTGAACTGCAGGATCGGGTGATCGGGCAGAATGAGGCCGTAACTGCGATTTCCAAAGCGCTCCGTCGCTCGCGTGCCGATCTGAAAGATCCGAAGCGTCCGATTGGTTCCTTCCTTTTCCTTGGGCCTACTGGTGTTGGTAAGACGTATCTGACACGGAATCTTGCGGAGTTCATGTTCGGTGATCCGGAAGCCCTGATCCAGATCGACATGTCGGAATACATGGAGAAATTCACGGCAAGCCGTCTTATCGGTTCGCCTCCGGGATACGTGGGTTACGAAGAAGGTGGTCAGCTTTCCGAAGCGGTGCGGCGCCGTCCGTATTCCGTGGTTCTTTTCGATGAGGTCGAGAAGGCTCACCCGGATGTGATGAACCTGTTGCTGCAAATCCTTGAAGAAGGAACGGTGACTGATTCGTTGGGAAGAAAAGTGGATTTCCGTAATACGATCATCATCATGACTTCGAATGTGGGAGCCTCGACGATCAAGCGTCAGAGTTCACTTGGATTTGGTGCGATGAATGCGGATGAATCCGACTTCGAGGGGATGAAGGAAAAGATTCTTGAGGAGTCCAAACGTTACTTCAAACCGGAGTTCCTCAATCGTCTGGATGATTTGGTCGTGTTCCACATGCTGGAGAAGAAAGATCTGAACAAGATTGTAAGCTTGGAAGTTTCCAAACTGGTGAAACGCCTGAAGGAGAAGGAAATCGACATGGTTCTGACAGACGAGGCTACCGAATTGCTTTCCGAAAAAGGCTTCGATCCGAACTACGGTGCCCGTCCTATGAGGCGCGCTGTGGAGCGCTACCTGGAAGATCCGCTTGCCGAGGCATTGCTTCGCGGGACAGTGAAATCAGGGGACATGGTGCGCGTGATCCGGAAAGAAGGAACGGAAGATCTGGAGTTTGATACGACGACGCCGGACGGCGAGGCTGAGCCTGACGTCGAAACTGTGGGAGCTGAGTGACTTTTTTCAAGATGACCTACATAGCAAACGCGGACTACGAGGAGACGAATTCCAATCCACTATTCCTGACAGCGGGTCAGGAAGTGACAAGCGGGCCGGCCGACAAGGCTTGGCCTGGCTGGATCTGGGCAATGGATGCGAACGGTAAGAACGGATACGTCCCGGCAGAGATGCTGGAACCACTCGGTGAAGACCGTTGGGCGGCGATGAAGGATTTCGACCCGACTGTACTAAAAGTTCAGCGCGGCGATGAGATTGAGTCGCTTAATCAGGTTCATGGCTGGCACTGGTGTAAGAACACCGGTGGTGAAGAGGGCTGGGTGGCTGACTATATCCTGAAGGGGAAGTAGTGAAGTCGAAGGGCTGCACTTTTTCGTTGAGCAGGCCTTTCGGAATTTGTGAATCGCTCGTGTTTTTTAGAAACTTTGGCTATCGCTTCGAAGGCTAGGCTGGACACGTATGCGTTAGGTTCATAATTTTTCGGATGTCTTCATTGCTCGTTCTTGCTGCCGGTATGGGAAGTCGCTACGGCGGTTTGAAACAACTTGATCCGATGGGGCCGAATGGGGAGACCGTTCTGGATTATTCGGTTTTTGATGCGATACGGGCGGGCTTTGATCGAGTGATTTTTGTGATCCGGGAGGATTTTGCAGATGCGTTCCGGGAAGGGATTGGTTCGCGGTTCGCGGATCGGATCAAGGTGGAGTATGCGTTCCAGAAACTGGATGATCTGCCTGAGCCTTTCTGCCCACCACCGGGAAGGACGAAGCCTTGGGGGACGATCCACGCAGTTCGTGCCGGGCGTGATCTGATTGACGGGCCGTTCGCTGTGATCAATGCGGATGATTTCTATGGGGCGGATGCTTACAAGAAGGCTTTTGAGTTGTTGGAGAGTGGTTCGGACAAGGAGTGTGGTCTGGTGGCTTATCCGCTGGGGAACACATTGTCGGAGCACGGGCAGGTGAACCGTGGGATCTGTGATGTGGAAGACGGGCTTTTGGACGGTGTGGAGGAGTTTCTTCAGATCGGTAAGGATGAAGATGGCGTGGTGAGAGGCGAAGGACTGAATGGGAAGCGGCGTGAGCTGGCGGAAGATGCGCCGGTTTCGATGAATTTCTGGGCCTTTCCAGCGAGTTTTATGGCAGATCTGGAGGAGGAGTTTATTGCCTTTTTCCAGGAACTGGGCTCACGGGAGAAAAGTGAATGTTATATTCCGACTGTTGTGGATTCTCTGATCAAGAAGGAGAAAATGGAATGCCGGGTAAAGGAGACGAGTGCTTCGTGGTTTGGCGTTACTTATCCGGATGACAAGCCGTTTGTGATGGAATCGATTCAAGGGCTGATTGCAAAGGGAGGGTATCCGGTGGATCTGTGTAGCTAGGTTGGATCGCCTTGCTTAGTGAAGAGTGAGGGGGCTTGGGCTTTATGGGGGGGCTGGAATGCCCCTTTAACGGACTGGCGCCGGAGTCGCCAGCTACTTGGAATTACTTGGGTAGTATTCTTCGTACATTTTCCGGGCTAGGGCTGTTGTTTTGTGTGGGGTGAAGATTCTGGTGAGCTGGTAGGTGGCGACCAGTTTGATGATTTGGAATGCCCGTTTCGGGACGGCTTTTTTCCATTTCCGGGCGGAGACTTTCCATTCCTGGCCCAGGTAGATGACGGGACCCTGGGTGGAGAGGCGCATGCTGGCCTCGACGTCTTCCATGAGCGGCTGTGCAGGGAAGCCGCCGCAGGCTTCCAAGGCTGTGCGACGGATGAGCATGGTCTGATCACCGAAGGCCACTCCGCCGAAGACCACGCGGATTTCGTTTAGGATCTCTATGAGGAGGGTGGGGAAGGATGGGGTGTCGAAGCGCTGGCCGAGGACGAAGAGAGAGGCTTCCGGGCGGGAGGCGATGGCTTTGGCGATGTGGCTTGCAAAGAGGGGGGATGGGGTGGTGTCCGAGTGGACGATGAGGAGCCACGGGTAGGTGGATTTTTCTATGGCGGCTGCGATTTGGTTTCCGCGGCCTTTCTCTGAGAGGACTACTATGGTGTTAGTAGGTTGGAAATCGGTTTTGACTGGGGAAGGGATTATGAATTCGGTGTCTCCGGGGAGTTCTTTTTGGAGGGTCTGTAGGAGTGGATTGAGTTCTTCTGAGACTTCCAGGACGGGTATGATGACGGAGAGCTTGGTGTATGGGTTGGGCTCGGGTGTTCTTTTCTTGGAAAAAAAGAAGCGGTTTTGCGCCAGGCCTGTGATGAACCATGGGAGCCAGATGAGTGCGGCGACGGTGTAGCCAAAGCCCCACCAGCCGAGGTCTGCTTGGGTTTTCCAGGCCAGGAAATATCCGCCGATGGTGATGGATAGGGTGGCCCAGGCGAAGGATGGGCGGAGGCAGGTTAGGGGGAGGAGCCAGGTGAGATACCAGAAATGGACGATGGGTGAGCAGGTGATGAGGGCGCCGAGCATCCAGAGTGCGGAATCGATGAGGGGCATGCCTTTCCAGCGGTGGAAACAGATGATGGAAGCAGCTGTTAGAAAAGCGAGGGTGCAGAGGGTGCGGGTGGTTTCCAGTGGGAGTCCTGTGCTGGCGATGAGGGAAAAGAGGGGGGCGTTGAAGGCGGAGTTCCCGGCGAATTCACGGATGCCTTCCAGCCAGTTTGGCAGGGCGGTTAGGAACGGGAGGCCGGGTAGGATGAGGACGAGGGGTAGAATGTAGGAGGTTTTGAGGAGTTTCTTGGTGAGAAACAGGGGGACGAGGACGAGGCAGACGAGCTTGATCTGGATGGCGAGTCCGAGCCAGAGCCAGGTGGTGGGGTGTTTTTTTGAGAATGCGAGAATGGCAGCGAGGAGGGCTGCGACCATGAGGCTGTCAAAGTGGGCTTCCGCGGCGAATGAGAAGAGGACGACGGGATTGAAGGCGTAGAGGCAGAGCCAGCGGAGGGGCGCGGCGTTTTGGCGGAGGAGTTTTACCAGTAGGAGGAGGGTGAGGAGGTCTCCGATGATGGCCAGGATTTTGAAGCTGAAGAGGGAGGGGTGGATGGCGGCGGTGGCGGCCATGATCCACTGGATGCCGGGGGGATAGGCGGTGGGGCTGTCGCGGTGGTTCATGCCCTGCCAAGTGGTGTCGTGGCGATTTTCCCAGACAGGATCTGAGGCTGGGGCGCTGTAGGGGTTTTCTCCGGACAGGACTATTTCGCCCTCCCAGAGGTAGCGGTTCACATCGTCCGACAGCGGCGCTGGCAGAAGGATTAATCGAAGAACCAGTGCAGGGAGAAGGATGAGGAAGATGGATTTTTTTTCCGGGAAATTCGGGAACAGGAAGACGGTGGCCAGCATGGAGATGCCGGCTATTACGTGTAGGGAAACCCGTAGGACTGGCGAGGACTCGAGGGTGGGGATGAGTGACCAGGCGAGACAGGTGAGTGCTATGATGACTATGGCGAGTGACCACAAAGCTGGTCGCAGACGCGGCTCTCCTTTATTTTGCATCGAGCTGTTCCTTTAGACTGGAGAAGCCAACGAGAGAGAAACCCAGGGTGTAGAGAGATAGGAAGGGAAGGATGGAGTAGTTTCCTGTCTGCGCGTAGGTGACAATGGTGAAGAGGCAGTATGCAGCGGCGCCAATTTCCAGGAAGGGGGTGATGGAGGTGATGGGGTTGTATGTCTTGGTGGTTTTCGAACCGCTTTTCGGGGTGCGGATGAAGCCGCTTTTTATGCCCAGGATGGCCTCCAGGACGGCGCGTGTGTTTGATATACAGATGCCAAAACCTAGGAGGATGAGTGCCGGGAGGAGGAGCATACGTTGCTTCCAGTTTTCCGGGTGCAGGAAGCGCTGGCTGGCGATGTACATGGTGGTGGGGCCGAATATGGAAAAGATGAGCGGGATGAATACGATCCAGAGCCAGAGGGGTGCGACGATGTCCTTGAGGAAATGATGGGAGGGCAGCGCGAGCAATGCGAGGAGAAGCATCAGGGGGTGCGCCGCGTAGTTGCAGAGATGGATTATGGATTGGAACTTCGCTAGCGGGCGGCGGTCTGATTTCAGGACTTCCGGGAGGAGTTTGATCGCGGTCTGGATGGAGCCTTTTGCCCAGCGGAACTGCTGGCTTTTGAATGCGGCGTAGGTCTCAGGGAGTTCGGCGGGAACTTCAACATGAGGGACGTATTCGAGGTGCCAGCCTTTGAGTTGGGCGCGGTAGGAAAGATCGAGATCCTCGGTGAGGGTGTCAGCTGTCCAGCCGCCCGCATCCTCAATGGCGGCACGGCGCCAGATGCCTGCGGTGCCGTTGAAATTAAGGAAAAGATGGTTGGTGCTGCGTGCGGTTTGCTCGATGGCGAAGTGGCCGTCGATGCCCACAGACTGTGTTTTTGTAAGGACGGAGTGGGCGGTGTTGATGTGACCCCAGCGAGCCTGGACTAGACCGGTGTTTTCCTTTTCAAAATGAGGGAGGAGTTTACGAAGGAAATCGGGTGCGGGGATAAAATCGCTATCGAAAATGGCGATGAACTCTCCATGGGCGGAGGACATGGCATCCGAGAGGGCACCGGCTTTGTAGCCTTGGCGGATTTCGCGGCGGGTGGCCTCGATCTGGATGCCTTTTTCCTGAAGCTCGGCGCAGATACGGTCGACAAGGTCGCGGGTTTCATCGTTGGAGTCATCGAGAACCTGGATCTGGTGGAGATCTTTCGGGTAATCAAATTGAGCGACGGCGCGTATGACGCGCTCGGCTACGTTGAACTCGTTGTAGAGGGGGATTTGCGTTGTAACCTTCGGGAGTGACGCTGGCTTCCATGATTTCTCGACGCCGATCTGGCGGGTGCGTGTCTGCGATGATTTCTTTGTGAAAAGAAATAACAGGACGTAGCAGTTGAGACCGTAGACCAGAAGTCCGGCGCTGGCGGCGATGTATATGGCGAAGGCAATGCGCAGGAAGAACTCTAGCATGAAGACGTAGGAATTTTACCGGAGGATGACTTGGGTTTCGAGTCAGGACTTGGATTTCCTGCGTTCAGCAAGTTGGACGAGTGATGCCGGGAGGGTATCGAAGATCGGTTCCTGGCCGGGTTTCCCGAGGCGGCCGAAGTTCAATACGCCGGTTGGGCAGGACTGGACGCAGGCGGAACAGCGGACGCACTCCGGATCTTCCATGGGTTTGCCTTTGTTTGCGAAGGCCATGACATCGATGCCCTGATGGCAGACCGATGTGCAGACATTGCAGGAAATGCACTTGTTCTTGTCAGCAAAGATGCGGAAACGGGAGAGGCCGGGGATGCGGGCGTAGATGTGCATGAGCGCGGAGAGCGGGCATGCGAAACGGCACCAGACGCGGCCTGAGAAGTGAAAGTAAAAGGAGACTCCCAAGATACCGGCGAGCCAGAGATCCACGAGGTATTCGTAGTTTCCTATGGGGAGGGTGTAGAGGAGGGTCTTGAACAGTGCGTCAGCACCGGTGGAGGGGAATACCCAGCCGACGATACGAATGGCGAGGATGATAAATGCGAAGGCAAGGACGACCTGGCCGATCATGTTGAGCTTATTCCAGAAGAGGCCGTGAGGCATCTTGTGGCGGTGTGCGTCACCGAGGGTCTCGGCAAGTGCGCCGCAGGAGCAGATCCAGCCGCAGTATGCGCCTTTGCCCCAACGCCAGACGATGATGGGGATGATGACGAAGGTCTGGATGAAACCGAGAATGAGCCAACCCCACATGGGTGCCTCTGTGAAGAGATTGAAGACAAAGAGTGGCCATGCGAGGACGAAACCGAAGGCGCGCCAGTACTGATCCGGAGCGGTGCCTGGGCCGTTGGAAAGGAAGGTCTCACCAAACCACTGGCCGAAGCCGCCGGAGGTGAAGTGGCCATTGGCACCGAGCCAAGGCAAAATGAAGAAGGGAAGAATGAAGAGCGGGATCCACTGGATGAGATTCAGACATGTGGTCTGGAGCTTCACGTAAGGGGTTTTCCGGCGGCGTATGCGGCGTATGCCGAAAATCAGCACGCAAAGGCAATAGGCCATGGTGTAATAGAAGCTGGGTTCGTTTACCGCTTTTATGAAAATGTTGCCCATGGTGCCGGCAGTAGTCCAATAGCCGGAGAGGCCGTCGAAAAGGGTGCCGGGGTTTGGCATGAGAAACTCGGGTAGTTTTCCGCCGAATGGTAGTTTTCCGCCTTTTTTCCAGTGGTAGAGCCACATGCAGAAGAGGAAGGCCATGGAAATGGTCGCCCAGAATTTCGGGGTCTTGTCACCGGAGACGTGGATGCCTGATTTCCGGAAAAAGTCCAAGGGAGCCTCGCGGCCGATGAGGGTGAAGACGTAGTCGTTTTCGATCACGGTATCACAGCCGCTGTCACCGCAGATCGTTACTTCGTTCTCATCGATGTCCTGGATGTTGGTGCCCATGTGCAGGGTGAGCTTCCCTTCGTCTTCGAGTTTTTTGAGTTTCTCGATGTTTTCAGCTTTGGGGCGGGAAAATTCTTTTTTCCGGTAGGACAAATCGACCGTGGCACCTTCCTCTGCCATGGAGATGGCTGCTTCCATGGCTGAGTCTCCGCCACCGACGACGAGGACGCGCTTGCCGCCGAATTTCGACGCGTCTATGAGGCGGTTGGAAACTTTTTCAAGGCCCTCACCCGGGACGTTCAGCTTTCGGAAGTTGCCGGTGCGGCCGATGGCGATGATGACGCGTTTTGCGGTGATGGTTTCACCTTTGTTATGGAGATGAAGGACTCCACCGGAGCGGGAGATTTTCTGGATGGCGAGTTCCGTGGTTTCGATCTCGTGGCTTTTCTTTTGCTTGTCGAGTTCCACAAGGAGGTCTTCCTTGATCTCAGCATTGAAGCGCATTTCCCCGGCTGGAACCATGTCCGTGGGGTAGGCGTAGATTGGTTTCTTGCGAGGGAAGTTGCGGATTGTTGAAAATGCCTCTGCGGACTCGTAGATCTTGTAATTCAGGCCAGCCTTGGAAGCCTCGATGGCTGCGGAAATGCCTGATACGCCCGCGCCTATGATTGCGAGATCAAGGGTGTCGCTTTCATCTTTGTCAAAGGAGCTGTCATGGAGGATGGACTGAACGGCCCTGGCTCCTGTGTCGGCGGAAAATTTCAGGAGAGGAACACCAGTGAGATCTCCGACGATATAGATTCCGGGAACGTTGCACGTGCCGTCGTCATTGGCAGCAGGTGCTTTTTCCACTCCGCCGGCAGGCCATTTCCCGTGTAGCCAATGAGTGTAGTTTTTAATAAGTGAGATCATGAAAGCCTTGGAGTTAGGAGTCGTGCGCTAGAGGAGATTTCAGCGGGGAGTATTCCATTTTTTTAGAAAAAACTAAGGGCAAGCCATCTCCAAAACCTGAGAGGCTGTAAAGCCTTTCTGCCGAAGGCTTTGTATGGAACGTGCGGCATCGCGTTTGGCGAGGCGTTTCCCATGTTCATCGCAGATGAGCTCATGATGGAGGTAGGTAGGCTCCGGGTATCCGAGGATGGCCTGGAGCTGGCGGTGGATGTGGGTGGAGCTGTGGAGATCCTCGCCGCGGGTGACGTGGGTGATGTTTTGGAACGCGTCATCGACGACGACTGCGAGATGGTAGGCTGTGCCAATGTCTTTGCGGGCAAGTATGGCGTCGCCGTTTACCGAGGGGTCGACCGTGAAATCGCCGAGGACAACGTCGTGGAAGGACAGGATGCCGTGTGACTGCGCGGCTTTTGCGGAATCGAGCCGCCATGAGTAGGGTTCTCCGGTTTCGATGCGGAGCTTTGCTTCTTCCGGGGATAGATGCCGGCAGGTGCCGGGGTAGGTGGAGAGTCGGTCTTTGTGGGGAGCGGTGAGGATTGCACTGATTTCCTTGCGGGTGCAGAAACACGGGTAAACGAACTGCTGTTCCTTCAGTGTTTCCAAGGCCGCGGCGTAGGCGGGAAAGCGGTGGGTCTGGCGTAGTGGCCGGCCTTGCCAATGGATGCCAAGCCATTTGAGGTCGTCTTCGATTTTTCCGTAGTAGACTTCGCGGACGCGCGAGGAGTCTATGTCTTCATGGCGCAGTAGGAACCTGCCGTCTTCGGCTGTTTCACGGGCTACCTTTGCAGCGTAAACATGGCCGAGGTGTAGCTCGCCTGTAGGGCTGGGGGCGAAGCGGGTGCGGTTCATGGATTGGATTACGGTTATAGTAATGGATGGGGAGCTTGCCAAGTTATTGGATGAGGAGTTGGATTGCGATGGCGCATCTTCTTTCTTCCAAGATGGCGCGGTGTTTCGCATGATTTTTCTCGTGAAGTTTCTGTGCGTTGTTTTTGTGATTTCCTGTGGTTTGGCGACCGGGGAGTCTGTGGATGATCTTGTGGGTTCCGCGCGCAATGCGATTGATACGAAATTATGGGGTGTGGCGACTCTGAAACTGGAAGAGGCGGCGGGTAAGGAGGGGCTTGAGAGCGGGGACATGGAGGAGGTTTTCCTGCTTTTGGCGGAGACTCTTGTGAAGGGCAATCAGGCGCAAAGAGCCTTTGAGATCCTGGAAGACGAGAGTGTGCGTGATGCTCGGGATGCTGCGTTCTGGAGGGGGCAGGCTTTGGCTGGAACAGGGCGTTACGCGGAGGCTGTGGAGGTGCTTGCGGCGATCGCGGCTGATGTTTCCAATCCATTCCAGAGGGAGGCGGCGCTTACCGCGGCAAGCTTGCAGCTTTCGCTTTCGGAAGCAGGTGGTGCATTGGACACACTTACTTTGCTGGAAGCTTCTCCAGAGGAGGATGTGGTGCTGGATGGCCGGATGAAGCGGGTGGAAATCCTATTGGATCTGGGAAGAAACGAGGAGGCTGCGGATTTGTTGCCAGCGCGGGAGCTGCTTTCCGGGGAAGAGGTGCTCGTGGATGATTTTCTTGAGGCGAACCTGAAGTTGCGCAGCGGGGAGTATGAGGCTGCCGGTGAGATTTTTTCCAAGCTGCTCAAAAACCCGGAAGGGCAGAGTTTTTTACGATACAACCAGGCGGCGATAGGAAGGGCGGATTCGCTGGCGGGAGCGGGTGACAGGATTGCGGCGACTGAGGCGTTACTTTCATTCATTCAAAGCAAGCCGGATGCGCCGTTGCTCAGGCTGATGTTCGAGCGGGTGATCAGCTGGTTGCCAAATGAGATCATAACAGTCAATCATCCCACGCTTGTGCGGCTTGGCGATTGGATTTTGCCAGAGGCACCACGTGGAGCCGGCCTGATCTATACGAATCATGGATCGGCTGAGGGGGCGTTTCCCAGGAAGTCCGCAAGGGCTACGGATCAAAGTGTGTTCGCGATGTTTGCCAGGGCAAAGGCGCTTCACCAGCTGGATACCAATGCGGCGAAGAAGGAGGCTGTCGGGCTGTTGCAAAGGATACGGCTTCTGGCTCCAAAGCACTTTCTGAGTTCCCGAAGCCTCTTGTTGCTAGCCGAGTGGAAGCTGGAAGAGGGGAGGAGTGACGATGCCTTGGCATTGTTTGATGTGATCCGGCTGACAGAGAGGTCTTCGTATATGAAAGGGGAGGCGGTGTTCAAAGCGGGGCTGGTGGCATTTCAACAAAAGGACAATGAGCTTGCGGCTCGTCTGTTTGACCAGGCAGCAGAGCTTTTGGACGGTGCGGATAAAGAATCGGCAATTACGAATGCGGCGCTGGCGAGACTGCGTGAGGATGCGAACGGCAGGCAACTCATCCAGGCGGAAGGGGAGGCGGTTGTGCAAAAGGTTTCCAAGGATTTGCAGTTGGAGAAAGCTTTGCTTTTGGCCTCTCCAGCCGATGCGAAGATGGCTCTTGATCTGTTCCTGAAGCAGAATCCGGATCATGCGCGAGAAATGGAAGTGCGTCTGGCGATTGTGAAAGCGGCTCTGGCATCCGTACCGCCGGATCTCTCGCTGGCGCGTGCGCAGATCCAGACGATCGAGGCAAAAGATGGGACTATGCCGCCGGAGGAGGTGGCGGGGTTGGAGCTGGCGAAGATCCGCCTTCTGAAGTTTTCGGGGGAACACGAGGCGGCTATCGAGGCTCTGAAAGCTTTTGTGGAAAAAAATCCTGGGACTCGGGAGGGGCGGGACGCGTCGATGTTGATGGGGGAAATATTTTTTAAATCCGGGAATTACAATGAGGCACGGCTGGTTCTCGAAAAGCTGGGCAATGAGCTGGAAGGGAACCGGGAGGCGCAGGCGGCGATGTTGCTGGCCGCACGGGCGGCGGCTTTGGGGGCTACGGTTCAGTCACGGGAAGAGGCTTTGGTGCTTTTCGACAAAGCGATCGCCATGGACGGTTCCCTGACCTCTTTGGTGATATTGGAGAAGGCTCGGTTGAATATCGCACTGAATCGTTTTCCAGCGGCCATCAGCTCACTGGAGGAGGCCTATGCGGGATCTGAAAAAGGAGATCCATCCAGGTTTTCCACAGGGTTGCTTCTGGCTGAAGCGGTTTACGCGCAGGGGGAGACAGGGGTGGAGAGTTTGGAAAAGGCACTGGGAATCTACAATGAGCTGGTGGAGGAAATCGAGGACAACCCGGCACAGTTTTTCCGTCTGCAATATTTGAGGGGGCTGATCCTGGAGAAGCTTCCCGATCCAAAGAATCCTGAGAAAAAACGGGTGGACGAGGCTCTTGCTGCCTACTTCGCGGTCTTGGACAGGCCGGTGAATCCACCGCCTCCGGAGTGGGAGTGGTTTGAGAGGAGTGGGTTCGCGGCGCTGGCTCTGCTGGAGAACGCGGAGAGGTGGGAAGCTGCCATTTCCGTGGCGGAGAAGATCGCGACCTTCAAGGGGCCGCGTGAGGAAGAGGCTTCAAGCCGTGCAAGGCAGCTGCGACTCAAGCATATGGTCTGGGAGGACTGATCTGGTGATCTTGCTAAACGGTCTAGACAGCCCCCATCACCCCATTCATTCTCCCTTGCAACGCATGTCAAACGTCTCCCGCTGGTTCCTACCTCTCTTCCTTGCAATAATTGGTGGGATTGCGGCGTTCATACTGATCCCGATTGAGGCGGTGATGGTCAAGGAACAGCTGGCGGGTTTTCCGGATTCGGATGTTTTCTCAAACAGCCTCAGGCCCATCATCCTGGGTGTGATCTGTTTCATGCCTGCCCTTGCGGCTTTGGCCTATTGTTTTGGCAGCACTTTTGACCGTTATCTTGCCCGGCAATTCATGGCGATCTTTGGGATTTGCCTGGCGGCGCTTTTTGTCATCTGGATGCTACTGGATCTGAATGACAACCTGGGCGACTTTGGTAGCAGCGACAACAAGGCGAAAGTTCTGTTCCTTTTCTACCTCTACAGGATGCCCTCCGTTCTCCTGTTATTGCTGCCATATTCCCTACTCCTTGCCCTGATCTACGGTTTGGGGAAGTTTTCCAAGACAAACGAGATCATCGCGATCGTGCAGAGCGGAACCGGGGTGGTGAGGGTTTGTCTGGGGCTGATTTTGACCGGTCTCTGGTGCAGTGCCCTTCTTCTGGGATTGAATTACCACTGGGCACCCCGTGCCGAGGGTTTCAAGGATGAAATGATCGCAAAAGCGCTCGGGAAGCCGATCCTGGAAGCAGTCAATGTGCTTTACCGCGCTCCGGACTCTCCGCGGCTGTGGATGGTTGGCGCGTTTCCTGAAAAGTTCCTGGAAGACCAGCCGCTGCAGAATGTCGAGGTTACCACAATCAAGGATGGGGGCGGGCTGAGTGAGCGGATGTTCGCGGATCAGGCGTGGTATGAAAGAAAAACGAGGAAATGGACTTTCGGATCCCCTCTGATCACCCGCTATACCGACGGCCAGGCGCCTGTTTTCGAGAAAATCGAAGGATCGCTGGAGAAGAGGGACTGGCCGGAGACTCCTTCACAAATTATCAAACCGGGCAAAGAGGCGGAGTATCAGGGGATCCCGGAGCTCAGTACTTGGCTGGCCTCGCCTTTGGCGAACCAGGCTGTCTCAAATCGGCCCTCTTATCTGACACAATGGCACTATCGCTGGGCGTTGCCGATGAGTTGTATTGTGACAGTTTTGCTGGCAGCGCCGCTTTCGATACACTTTGCAAGGCGCGGAGCGGGTAGCGGGATCTTTCTGGCGATCGTGCTGATCGTATTGATGCTTTTTGTTTCCTCGGTAACCCTGGCGCTGGGTGAGGCTGCGGTGATCCCGGCAGTACTGGCGGCTTGGTTGCCGAACCTGATTTTCTCGTTAATGGGGCTGTATCTGTTTCACTTGCGGATCACGGGCCGCCCGATTTACCAATCCGTTAAGCGGCTTTTCGCCGTGAATTCCTGATTTTACAAACATGGCTTTACCAGACACTTGGCACGTCCGCACCCGGAGCAGGAAATGCTCCATCACAGGAGATGCCTTCGAGGAAGGGCAGGTGATCATAACCGCGCTCTTTCCCGATCCGGAATCGAGCGGGTATTTGAGAAAGGATTTTCTGGCAAATTCCTGGAAGGAACGTGACGAAGAGGACGAGAAGCCTTTCTCGCATTGGAAAACGGTTTTCGCACCACCTCCGGCAGCCGATGAGGTGGAGACTGTAACCAAGCAAAGCGCGGAAGACCTTCTACGTATGATGGTGGAGGAGGATCTGGAGCATACGGAGAACACCCGTTACATCATGGCCGTGATGCTGGAGCGGCAGAAGTTGTTACGTGAAACGGACACACAGCCAACCACGGGAGGCATACTGCGGATCTACGAACATAGGAAGACCGGCGAGGTTTTCATCATCAAGGATCCCGATATTCCTCTCGCGCAAGTGGAAGAGATTCAAAACGAAGTGATGGAGCTTCTCGCGCCAAAGGCAGTTCCTGAAGTGGAGGATGTTGCCGAGGAAGAAGCTCCAGCCGTGCAGGATGCGGAAGATTCGGAAGCCGAGGAGAAAGCAGATGACAGTGAGGTAGAGGAAGGTGAGAGTGTGGGTGAGGCAGAAGTGGAAGAGGAAGTGGAAGACGAGAAAGAGTAGTGAGGATTTGAATTGCTTTGGGCGTTTTTCGTGATTAATTTCGCCGTCCAACAAAAGGCCTCGGTAGCTCAGTTGGTAGAGCAGAAGACTCTTAATCTTTTTGTCCTTGGTTCGATCCCAAGCCGGGGTACTTCATTTTCCACTTCTGGAAAGAGAAGCCTCAGTTGACCTCAAAAACCCGAAGTGGTTCTGAAGATTGTAATCATCGTTTTGGCCGTCAGTTGACGTGAGCCAAGAGTCTGCCAAATGAAGGAGACGAAGCCCGAAGGGAAATCAAGGCTCTTTGGAGGCGACTGGGTGGTGATGTTTTTTCTCACCAAGGACTTCGACTTTGATGGGGACTACGCCGCGTGTGACGAAGCCGAGTTTTTCCGCAGTGCCGATGCTCACATCGATGATGCGTCCCTTGATGTATGGGCCACGGTCGTTGATCCTGACGATCTCTGATTTGTTGTTGTTCAGATTCGTGACTCGCACCTTTGTGCCCATGGGCAGGGTCTTGTGGGCAGCGGTAGCGGCGCTGTTGGAAAAGCGCTCTCCGCTGGCTGTTGCTGTGCCGTAGTTTGTTTTGACGGAATACCATGAGGCTTTGCCCTGTTGGACGGACTTTACGTGGTACGGATCCTTTTTCTCTTTTGGAGCCGGAGTCTGGACAGAATTGGCGTTGCTGATGTTTGCGCAACTGGAAATGAATGCGAGCGCGAGAAGCGCTAGCAATGTAGACTTGAGTCTGTAAGTACGTTTTTTCATAGGTCTTTATTCCTTCGACGCGGCCTCCTTATGGCTGCTTCTGATATCTGTCAATGGTTGAAATAGATCGGTCTATCCTCGGTAATTTGGATTTTTAGCGAGGTTTGGAGAGATCCGGAAGGAGGCTTTCCGGGCACTCGGGAAATTTTTCCCTGGCTTCCATTGTGGCGGAAATATCGCCTGACCAGCCAAAGGATTTGCAAACCCAGCTGCCGTTTTCCTTTTTCAGGATGGCTAGGAAATCCAGCTCAGTCTCGCCAGCAACTTCATCTTTGAAGGCTTTGCCTTTCTCTGGATCAACGTGGCCATCGAATTTCGCCCAATTTCCCAGGACGGACAAGTTTCCAGTAAAAATAGCTCTGCTGCCTGTATACTCGGAGACCGGGGCGCGCATGGCATTCAAAATTGCTTTGCGTTCAGGGCTTCCGGGGAGGGGCTCATAGATTTTGCCAGCAGTGTGAGCTTGGGGACTGACGGCCATAGAGAATGTGCCGGAGTCTGATACGAAGACATTCACGAGGATTGCGAGGTGACCGTCCCCGGCGATTGGTTTTTCAATGGCCGGGGAGATGGAGCCTCGCTTCAGCATCGCAGGGATGTCGGCACGGTGTTGTGGGGTGATGAAGAAGGTGTCCACTTGATCGGCATCGGGGTTGCCGTATTTGTGAACGTTGGCGCGATCCTGGCGGATGATGTCGGCTGGGTTTTTCAGGGGCGTTCCAGTGCTGGATTCCCTGTCCCCTTGTGTGATGGTGGTTTGATATGAGGTGAGTTGCTTGAGTTCTTCCGCGGAGATTTTCGTATAAAAAAGCAGGCAGAATGCGGAGGGAATTACTAGTGATTTGAAGTGTTTCATGGGTTTGTTTTACAGGTGGATTGCAGGGGATGGAATGGCAAAGATCCGCATTTCCGGGTTGCGGGGCGGGGTGGAAGTTTCCAGCATCCCGGCATGTCGAAATATGCAGGCGAAGAGGTGTTGGTAGTGAAGCGGGGATTGTTGGAGGAAATCGGGATGTTTGAGGGTTTGCAGGTAGAGGGTGTGGATGATGCGGTGGCGGTGTTGTTGAAGGATGACAGTCATTTTTTCCTGGATCGGGTAGCGGCGGAGGACGATCCCTCGCACAAGCAGTTGATCCCGTATTGTATTTTCAAGTGCGGTGACCGTGTTTTGCACTATACGCGTGGGAAGGCGGGCGGTGAGGGGCGGCTGCACGCGAAGATTTCCGTGGGTGTGGGTGGACATATCAATCCGGTGGATATGGGGGAGGGGCGGAAAGGTTCCGCTGCTTACTATGCGGCGGTGCAGCGGGAGATCGACGAGGAGCTGGAGATTGGCAGTGATTACCAGATGCGGGTGTTGGGGCTGCTGAATGATGATTCGAACGCGGTGGGGCAGGTGCATCTGGGAGTGGTTCATCTGGTGGAGCTGGAGGGTGAGGATGTGGCTTCACGGGAGGATGCGCTGACGGATCTTTCCTGGGCGACGGTGGAGGAGCTGAACGGTGAGCTTTTTGAGCGGCTGGAGACTTGGAGTCAGTTCTGTGCAAGGGCGCTTCTGGAGCTGGAGTGAATTTTTCTTAGAATGATCGGAATCGAGGAAGCACGCCGGTTGATCGGTGAGAAGGTGTCTTGTGGAGGGATTGTGCCTGCGGCTCTGGCGGAGTCCTGTGGGTATGTTTTGGCGGAGGATGTTTTGGCGGAGGATTTCTATCCGGGTGCGGATCGGGCGATGATGGATGGATATGTGATCGGGGCGGATGAGGTGGCCGGGCGATTCCCGGTGGTGGGGGAGGTGGCCGCAGGAGAGGTGGTGGAGGAAAGACTGGGGAAAGGAGAGGCGATGCGGATATTCACCGGGGCTCTGGTGCCGGAAGGTGGCGGGCGTGTGGTGATGCAGGAGGATTGTGTCCGGGATGGGGATTTTGTGGAGATAACGGAAATTCCAGAGACGGAGTTCATTCGGAAAAAGGGGTGTGAGGCGGTGCCTGGGGATTGTGTTCTGGCTGCAGGGACGAGGATAGGTGGCGCGGAGATGGCGGTTCTGGCGCAGGTGGGTTGTGTTTTTCCGAAGGTGGTGGAGAAGCCAAAGGTGCGGCATATCGCGACTGGTAATGAGCTGGTAGGGCCGGAGAGCAAGCCAGATGCCGGGAAGATCAGGGATACGAATTCCACTTTGATGGGCGGTTTGCTTTCAGGCTATGGGCTGGAGGTGGATTCTACCCGAGTGGGGGATGAGCCGGGAGTGATTGAAGGGGATTGGGATTTATTGCTGATCTCCGGTGGGGCGAGTGTGGGGGATCACGACCATGGGGCGCGGGTGCTGAGGGAGGCGGGTTTTGAGGTGCATTTCGACAAGGTGAATCTGAGGCCGGGCAAGCCCTTGACGTTTGCTACGCGGGGGAGGCAGGTGGCGTTTGTGATTCCGGGAAATCCGGTCTCTCACTACGTGTGCTTTCACGTGGCAATACGGATGGCTGTGGAACTGATGTGCGGGCTGGTGCCGGCCTGGGATTTCCTGGATCTGGAGGTGAGGGATGAGGGGGTTCTGAACGCGAATTTCCGGGATACGTTCTGGCCGGCCGAAGTTGTCGTGGATGAGGGTGAGCTGGCGGTCAGGCCTCTGCGGTGGTCTACATCCGGGGATACCTTTTCGCTGGCTGGTGTGAATGGCTTGGTGCGTTTTAAGGATGGTGAGGTGTTGGGGAGCTTGTTGCTCGACCTGCCGGTGGGTGGTGCCTAGGTTTCCGGCAGAAATTATGGCTGAATTTTCACATCTGGATACGGAAGGGACTGCACGCATGGTGGACGTGGGAGAAAAACCGGTGCAGCGGCGTACGGCGGTGGCGAGTGGGACGATTTTTTGCGCTGCGGAAACGGTGGCGGCTCTGCGTGACAAGGCTCTGCCAAAAGGCGATGTGCTGACTGTGGCGCGGATCGCGGCGATACAGGGGGCGAAGATGACGGATCGGCTGATCCCACTTTGTCACGGGCTGCCGCTGGACAAGGTGGATGTGGATTTTGAAATCCGCGATGAGGGGGTGGGTATCCGGGCTACGGCGAAGACTTCTGCCAAGACGGGGATAGAGATGGAGGCGCTGACTGCGGTATCCATTGCAGCGCTTACGATTTACGATATGTGCAAGGCTGTGGACAAGGGGATGGTAATCGGGGAGATCAAGCTGGTGGAGAAAACCAAGGAATGAGGATTGCGAGACTTACATTGAGCGATAGGGCCAGTGCGGGGGTTTACAAGGATCTCAGCGGGCCGGAGATCGAGCGGATCTTATCTGAGAACGGGTTTACGGATGTGGAGTGGCACAGGCATGTGATGCCGGATGAGCGGGATGAAATCGAAAGTCTATTGCGGAAGCTGGCTGATGAGGTGGAGTGCGATCTGATCCTTACTACCGGGGGAACGGGGCCGGCGCGGCGGGATGTGACACCGGAGGCTACGAAGGCGGTGCTGGAGCGGGAGTTGCCGGGGTTTGGCGAGATTATGCGGGTGGAGACGTTTTCCAAAGTGCCTACAAGTATTCTATCGAGATCTACGGCGGGGACTCGTGGTGGGGCGTTGATTGTGAATTTACCGGGGAATCCGAAGGCGATTGGCGAGTGTTTGCCTATGGTGATTCCTGCCATTCGCGAGGCGATGCGGCATCTGAGAGGAGAGTAGACGACTGGTCGGTCTGGTGAATTGATGGAGGTGTTGCTTTGGGAATGGAGGCACAGGAGTGTGCCTACTCCTTAGGTAGGATTTCTCGGCCGGTTTTCATGATGGCGGGGACATCGGGAGTTGTTTTTTTGAGTTGGGAATGGAGGACTTCGATTGCTTTTTCGAGCTGGGGATCTTTGCCCTCGGATTGGTCTGTTGGGAGGGTAGGGACGATGATGTCTGGAATGGCTCCATTGAGCTCCAGATCCTTTCCTGTGGTCTGATGGAACCAGCCACGGAATGGAACCTGGAGTTCGCCTACCTCTGGGATGGAGACGCCAATAGCTGAGATGACGCCACCATTGGTCGGGACTCCGATGAGGGTGCCGCGTTTGGTGCGCTTGAATGCGTGGCAGAAGATCTCGGCGTTTGAGTAGGTGTTTTCGTTGCACAGAACCACCATGGGGCCGTCCCATGAGGGATCGATTCTACGGTCTGAGGGGTAGCCGCGCTGGCCGCCGCGAGGGATGGTGAAGCTGTGTGCCGGCTGGCAGAAAAGTGCCAACAATTCGTCTGCAACTCGTCCTCCTGCGTTATCGCGGAGATCCAGGATGAGACCTTTCGCGGTGAGGGAGGCGCGATAGACCTCGGTAGTGAGGGTGAAGAGGTCACCGGATTTCATACTGTGGAAGGGAAGATAGGCGATGGGAGGGGTGTCGGTTTCCGCGAGCGTCCGGGCTTGTTGGGTTTTCCGTTCCCGATCCAGATCCTGTGCTTTTCCGTAGGAGATAGGGACGAGCTCCATGGTTTTTGTTTTTCCTCCAGGTGTGGAGATTACGAGGGGCAAGGCTCTGCCTTTTGCTCCGTTTAGAATTTCTACGAGGGGTGTTCTGGCATCCATGTCTTGGCCGGCGATGCGGAGGACGGTGTCGCCCGGGGCTGGAGGATCGGGGAGTTTTGAGATGGGGCTTCCGGGGATTACGCCTGTGATTCTAAGTTTTCCACTCCAGGTGTTCTCGAATATAAGGCCGGTATGGGCGGTTTTGTCTTTTTGTTTTTTATCCTTGGAGAGGCCTCCCCAGGGTTTGGTTTTGAAGGTGAGGTGGGATGCGTTGAGCTCGCCCAGGAGCTGTGCGACGACGCGGTCGAACTGGCGGGAGTCTAGTGAGGCGGCAGCGGCGTCTTCGTATTGCAGCCGGACTTTTTCCCAGTCTTTGCCGTTCATGGTCTCGTCGTAGAAGCGCTCGGAAAGGGTTCTCCAGATGCGGCGGAAGCCGAGGCGTGAGCGAGAGGGGCGGTCTTGGCGGACGGAGAATGAGAAGGGGAATTCGGTGAGTTTTTTCCCTTCCTCGATGGTTGGGGTGCGGTCGATTCTCCAAAGGGTTTCACCTTCCTTTGTTCTCTCGGCGGGAATGCCACGGAAGGGGAGATATTCTGAAACTTCGTCGCCGGCGGGTGGGATGGAGTAAACGGTCTTGTCAGATGTATCGCGGCTCTGGAAGAGGATGAGGCTGGAGTCGGGAGACCAGGTGACACGGGTTGGCTCGCTGATATCGGTATCGACAGCGCGGATGGAAGCTTGGATGGCAGAGAGGTTTTGTTCTGGGGAGTCTAGTTTTCCTTTTAAGTCGATTGTCCAGAGCCTTGCGAGTTCATCGGCTTCGCGGCGTGCGGTGAAGACGATGGTTTTCCCATCTGGAGACCATTTTGGTGAGCCCTCGAAGGCGGGATGGTTTGTCAGGTTGTAGGCTGGGTGCGAGCCGTCTGCGGGGGCGATGAAGATGTCGCGGTTCGCGTGGATGTCTTTTGCGGCGATGACGAGCCATTTTCCATCCGGTGACCAGTCACAGGTGGGGACGTCCCAATTGGGCATGACGAGGCGGGCTTCGCCTTCTGTTGTGGATGCGGTGTGGAGGTCACCTGTGGCCTCGATCCAGGCGAGTGTGGAGCCGTCCGGGCTGAGTTCCAGGCGGCGCTTGGAGCGGGAGCTGGTTTTTAGCTTTGTAACTGTCCCTGTTTCCTTGCCGGTCCACCCGGCTTTGATGACATGGGATTCGATGCCGTTGTCTTGTAGGTAAAAAAGGGTTTTCCCGTCCGGTGAAAGGATGGGTTCGTCTTCGTCCTGCTCATCGGTGGAGGTAAGGCGGGTGGGTTCTTCTTCGCCTTTGGCGAGTGTCCAGAGATCTCCTGCGGAGGAGAATATGATGCGGGAGGTATCCGAGTCAAAAGTGACGGAGGAGGTGCCGGAGACCCGAAACTTCCGGGTGGAGCGGTCGGGCAGGGACTCGTTTGTGAAGAAGTGGATGGCTTTTGGTGGGTCGTTTTTCGTGGGTTGGAAGTGGAATACATCGAGCCCTGAGCGGAAGACCATGACTTCTCCATTGGCAGAAAGGGTGGGGAGGATCACTCCGCTGTCTTCATGGAAGGTGAGTTGGGTGTCTGTGTTTTTCGAGAGGGAGTGGAGCCAGATGTTGGAGAGGCCGCTTTTACTGGAGACGTAGTAGAAACTTTTTCCATCAGGTAGCCAGATGGGGGAGCGGTTTTCGTGTTTTTCGGTGAAGATGGGTGTGAATGTCTGGCCGGAGGAATCGAAGAGATGGATTTGTGAGGCTCGGGAGCCGATGTATCCCTCGCGGTAGAGCTGCTCACCTTTTGTGCAGAAGAGGATTTGGTTCCCATCCGGTGAGATGGAAGGTGAATGTGCGGTGACATCAAAGAGAAGCAGCTCCCGGGAGTCTTGGGTGAGGTCGATTTTCGAGAGACGGAAGGGTTTGTAGCCGTCTTGGTAGCGATAGCCTTTCGTGATGGCGTAGGTGCCATCTGGTGAAATTGCTTCGAGTATATGTCCTCCGGTATGGCTTGTGTGCTGTTTTGGATCGGAGCCATCGAGTTTGATGGTGTAGAGCTGTGGGGTGCCGGTGCGCTCCGAGGAGAAGGCGAGGTGTTTTCCGTCAGGGGTGAACTTCGGGTAGGCTTCGCGGGAGGGGTGTTTTACCAGGCGGGTGGCTTCGCCGCCTGATGAGGGGGCGATCCAGATGTCATTGAGCCACTCGAAGGCGAGGGTTTTCCCGTCAGGGGAGAGGGCTGGCCAGGCGAGGCCGGTGATCTGTGTTTCGGAGAAGGAGGGGGTGATTGCTGCGAATATCAGAGACAGGATTGAGAGGGGTAGACGCATGGGTAGAGGGAAGCTGTGGGTTTGTATGTGGGCAAGCAAATGATTCGGAAGAAACCGGTAGTGGGAGAGGCTCTCGGTAGGGCTTGCGGGGTTTGCTCGTTTGTTTAGTTTCGGGGGTGTGAACAAACCCGAATTACCGATTTCCGAGCCGCGTGCCTGGGTGGAGATAGTCACTGAGAATCTTAGGAAAAATGTGGCGCGAGCGCGGGAGGTTTCAGGCTGTGCGATGATGGCGGTGGTGAAGGCGGGGGCTTATGGGCACGGGCTGGAGGATGTTGCGCGGATTTTGGAGGAGGAAGGGGTGGAGTTTCTTGGCGTGGCGAACATCGGGGAGGCGCGGAGGATCCGGGAGGCTGGGGTGAAGTCGCGGATTTATCTTCTGGGGGCGACTTGGGAAGGGGAGCGGGAGGAGATTGTCGCGCGGAACGTGACGCCTTGTGTTTCTTCTCTGGCGGAGGCGAGGGCTTTTGATGCGGTTGCGCGTAGATATGGGGTGAAGCTGGCGGTGCATATCGCGGTGGATACCGGAATGGGGCGGGGTGGTTTTTTACCAGGCGAGATTTTGCGGGATATGGAGGTGTTGAGGAGCCTGGAATGGCTGGAGGTGGAAGGGATTGCTTCGCATCTTTCTTCATCAGATGAGGATGAGGTGTTTACCAAGCAGCAGATGGCATCGTTTGAGGAGACTGTGGGGAGTCTGGGTGGGGCGGATGCTTTTCGGTGGAGGCATCTTTCGAACAGCGGGGGGATTCTGGGATATGATGCGGGTTGTTCGAATCTGGCCAGGCCGGGGCTGATGATTTACGGGGTCTCTCCGATACCCGGGTTTCAAGGGAAGCTACGCAATGTGATGACCTTGAAATCAAGGGTGACTCTGGTGCGAACGGTTCCGGCGGGTCATGGGATTTCCTATGGGCGGAGTTTTGTCACGGACCGGCCTACGAAGGTGGCGACGATAGGGATCGGCTATGGGGACGGGTACCCCCGCCATGTTTCGGGAAAAGGAGCGGAGGTGTTTATCAAAGGGATGCGGTATCCGATCCTTGGGAGGGTGACGATGGATCAGCTGATGGTGGGGCTACCGGATGAGTGTGATGTGTCGATCGGGGACGAGGTGGAAATGTTCGGGGAGAATATTTCGGTGGTGGAGGTGGCAGGGAAGGCGGATTCGATTGCCTGGGAGGTTTTCACGGGGATCACTCCGCGGGTGCAGCGGGTGTATCTTTAGCTGATCACAAAAAACACCCGCCTCCGGGATGGAGACGGGTGTTTGTGAATTCTTTGCGAAGTGTTGTCAGGGATTAGCCCCAGCCTTC
>JBPOGC010000110.1:0-10074 GCA_051251795.1 Luteolibacter sp.
AGCGATTTGCAGCGACATTGATCGGGGCGGCCATTGGCTCCGCCTGTTTATGGGTCATACCGGGAGGATACGGAACCGCACTCGCTCTAGCGGTGTCCATGCTGGTCATGAACGCTATAGCCGGGCTTTTCCCCCAGTGGCAATACGGTGTGGTTGCGGCCGTCGCTCTGGCACTGGGCTCAGACAACGATCTGATGCAGACATCCATAGACCGTACTCTGGCAATTGGTCTTGGCGTTTTCATCGGCAGTGTCGCTTCTCTGGTGATCTGGCCTCAGACTTCCCAGAACCGCGCCGAGGAGTTCCTGCGTGACGCGCTGAAGACCACACGGGACATACTCAGTTTTTCACTATCTCAGACCAACAAGGAGTTTTCTGCCGAGAGCAACAACAAGGTGAACAAACTGGAAAACCGTTTCAGCTCCCTCATTTCCCAGGCTCGTGATTCCGCCTCAAATGTCAGGATTTCCGATGCTTCAGCGATCAACGACAGGATCAAATTGGTCACATTCCTCCACAACTCTCTCATCATTATCAACAAGGTGGCGGAAGATGAGTACGAAATCGAACGGGGCGACGGCTCCTTCGATAAGGTGGTCGAGGAAACCCAAGGGGAAATTGAAAAAATCCTGGAGCAACTGATCGACAGATCGGATGAGGTCACCCAGGAAAAAATCGACGAGATCACATCCCTGGTTGAGAAGGCAAGAAACCTGGCGGCGGGAGATACGGATCGGGAAAACTGGCATCATGCCCACCGGGTTTCTCTTGCATATGCCTTGAGCGAAATTGTGAACCACATCTCAGACTTCCGCAAAACCTACGTGGCCAAAACTGACAAACAAAATCAATGACAACGGCACATAAAAGTCACACCCCTGTCCTCCGGCGTATCGCTCTGATCCTGGAACACGGGATTTACTCGCTCCGCCGATTCGTTGTCCGATCACTTGGAATTAAGTCATTAGCGATTGCTCCGGAAATCTACATATGCATCTCATTTCCAGGTTACGTTGCCGTCAGAGGCCGCGTCCTTGCGATACGCAAGCTTTCGGAACCAAATAAAAACGACTCCTGGTGGGTCAACGGTAGCCAAATGATCAAACGTTGGATCACATCCGAGTGCCCTGATACAAAAGTGCAGATTCGTCTTTCTGAGACAGTCACCGAAACGATCACAGATGAGGAAGGGTATTTCGATGTTGAGATTGAAAATGCCTCCGGTGAGAAATCCTTGGAAATCACCCTTCCCTCTGACCCTGAACAAAGAACTTTCTCGGTTCCCATCCACCATAATGACACCAACCCATCAATCATCGTGATCAGTGATGTGGACGACACCATTTTCATAAGCAATACTGCACGACTCCTAGGCATGGTGAAGACGGCTCTAACAGGTAATGCCCTGACGAGGCAGGTCTTCCCCGGTATCGCTGAGCTGTATGGTGAGCTGAGAACCGGTCAGGATGGATCATCAAGAAACCCGATCAGCTACGTGACGAGTTCACCTTGGAATCTTCACTCGCTGATTTCCATGATCTTCGACCTGCGTGGCATCCCGCACGGAGCTTATTTTATGACCGACTGGGGACTGAGCGAGACAGACTGGCTCAAAGAGTCAAATCCGATACACAAACGCCGCGCGATACTACGCATCATGGGCTGGTTCCCGGAGTCCAGGGTCGTATTGTTCGGCGACAGTAGCCAGCACGATGCAGAGATCTACACCCGGATCGCCATCGAGCAGCCCGAGCGGATCGCGGCAATTGCGATCCGGAATGTGACAGGATTGTCCGAGCCTGAAATCGACATACCCGACACCGTCCCTTTCCTCCTCCATGATGATACACCGGAAGCACGGGACTTCGTTTTCAAGCAACTGGGATGGATATCTAAATGACCATCGTGCAATTCCGTCCAGAAGACGTCGCAAATGGCACCAATTTCATAACCGCCGCGTCGAAAATACCTTATAAAACCTAGAAACGATCATTGGCCTTAAACCTGCCATAAATCGTTTATGCAAAAAACAATTCCCCTATGTTTTACATTGGCCGCTCTAACGGTCTTCCAGACAGCTAGCGCGCAAGAAACCAAACAAGAGCCGGAAAGCAAAACCGAGGTCAAAAACTCTGAGACAAAGGAAACCTGGGATTCCGAGAAACGTCAGGCAGCCCTCCGCGTTCAGTTGTTTCTCGATGAAAAGGGTTTCGGGCCGGGGAAAATCGATGCCCATTGGGGCGGCTTCACCGAAAAAGCCGCGGAACGCTGGAATGCTTCGGGAAATTCTCCCGAAGTGAAGATTCTCGATTCGGGTGATCTCGATCTGGCAAGCGCTACCGACCTTCCTTTTTCAGAAAATCTCACTACAACTTATACGATTACTGACAGTGATCAAAAGATGCTAGGCGATCTGCCTGACAGTCCTGAAGAAAAGGCGAAACTCAAGGAACTGCCATACAGCAGTCTGTTGGAACTTGTTTCGGAAAAATTCCATGTGGATCCGGATTTTGTCAAAGAAATCAACGAACTCGGTTCTGATGACAAACTGGAGGTCGGAACGGAACTGAAGGTTCCGAATGTTTCCGAACCCTTCGACATCGAGGAGGTCTTATCGATGGCGGAAAAAGCAAAGGAGGATTCAAAGGACGAAAATCAAAAGGACAGTGAAAATGCCAAATCCAGCAATTCCTTGGAAATGAACGTTCTTCTGGATGATCGCGTGGTGGAATTGCGAGATGGGGAAACACTTGTGCACTCGTTTCCTATTTCTCCGGGTGCCAAAGGAAACCAGACGCCTGCAGGAGACTGGAAGGTATCCGTCATTTCCTGGATGCCGGAATTCCGATGGGACAAGTCTATGTTGGAAAACGGAGAACGCAGCGAGAACTCACACATGCTCCCTCCTGGTCCGAACAATCCTGTTGGTATCGTCTGGATTGGCCTTACAGCGGATGGAATTGGCTTGCACGGCACTCCTTACCCGGATGCAATTGGCCGCAACGAAAGTCATGGGTGCATCAGGCTAGCTAACTGGGATGCCCTAAAGCTCGGTAAGGCGATCACTCTGGAAACACCTGTAATTGTCAAATAACTGAAATCCCAAATGGAGACCATATGAAATGGTCTCACATTTTCCGTAACCTGCACGATTTTGTATTGCATGACGCAATCACTGAGCGTCTTGAAAGTTCCCAAATGCATTTGAACATAGGCGTTTACACGATCGGCACATTCCTTGCGATATAGATATTGTTATGAAATTAGATACACTTGAAAAACTATTCGTTCACGAATTAAAGGATATTCACAGTGCCGAGAAGCAACTACTGGAAGCGATCCCGGCAATGACCGAAGCTGCTACCAATGACGAACTGAAAGCTGCTTTCAACAACCATTTAGAAGAAACTAAGACTCAGCTCAGCCGACTCGAGAAAATATTCGAAGGTATCGACTTCCAGCCAGGCGGCCACAAATGTGTAGCCATGGCGGGATTGATCGAAGAAGGTGAGGAGATGTGCAAGGCCGACGCAAACGACCATGTCCGTGACGCAGGTCTGATCGCTTGTGCTCAGCGTGTGGAGCATTACGAAATCGCAGCATACGGAACAGCAGTAGCCCTGGCTGAGAAACTCGGTCATCAGGATGTGGCAGACACCCTGCGCAAGACCCTGGAAGAAGAAGGCAAAACTGACAGGGATCTTTCCCATCTTGCCCATAGAATCATCAATTTCGAAGCTTTGATGGCAGCTCACTAATACACTGCTGCCGTATATCAGTCCTAAAAGCCGCCCTTGCAAAAGCTTGGGTGGCTTTTGTATTTTTAAAACCTACATCCTTTGATCGGAACGCGTTTCGGAGAGCGCCTTGGTAATGCTCGATACATAGCGGTCGACCCCCAACTCGTTCGGATGTGCCGTTGCTGCCAGGTAACAGTGGACGCCTGTCCGTCGCTGCCTCAATGCGGATGTGCAGTGCCGGGCGCGGATTCCAAACATTTCATCCCGTGACCATGGATGAAAAAGAAGGGAGGGCTCACCGAACATGCCTTCCCTCTCGGACATACCTGAAGGGACGAACACACATCTTCCGTCATGTAACGAATCGATCTCGTTTGCCATAAGACCAAGGAACCTATCGGACAGCTCACGAAAACTCTGGCTGTTTTCGACAGCTCTTTCCACGAAGTCCAGATCCTGGTCATCGATCGATTCTGATCGCACTCCTTCCTCCTCCAACAACATTCCCACCTCGCTCCCATCAGTCCGGTCGGCCAATATCTGGTAATACCCGAGAAGATAAATTTCCGCTCCAGGAAACTTGGCTGAAAACCCTTTCAGAACTTCCTTCATCAGCGCGCCGCAAGCCGCCCTTGTAGCGGATTCGATATATGAGGGTGAAGTCGTCGGATTTGCGATCTTGGATCCACCCACCTCATTGATGCCACCTTCGATCAGTATGCGGACAACCTTTGTCTTGGGCTTTGGCGCGTTACGGATCTGCGCTGACACTGTTGGCCAGGGCGAAGGAACCTCGCCATGAAGTGCATTTCCCTGAATTTCGTCATCCCCCGAAAGAAGAGCTCCCGAGTGAGCAAAAGAATGAATCCTGACATTCTCTCGAAAATGCTTCACGATCCACTATGCGATTTCCCCTGGAATCTTTTGTTCCGCACGGTGGCCTTGCCACCAAAGGATGGAGGAGCCGAACACATACAGCTCGGACTTGGGCATAAACACCCTGAGAAAACGCCGTAACAATTCATTCTGAATGAATGCTCAATTCGGTTCGAATTAGGGAGGTTGCAACCATTTCCGGGAAAACATGAAGCTTTTTCACGGACTATCTTTGTTCCCTATAGCGATTCTGTTGTGATGCTCCTTCTGCGCTTATCTCCAGTCACTCCGTCCGATTTCGAAGAATACTAGTCACTGCGGTGCGCAGCCTCCGTTTTCTCTTCACAAGGTTCCCTCTATCGTTTCGCATTCATTCATGGAAATTTTCATTCAATACGAGGGGCAACAGACCGGTCCGTTTTCACCCCAGCAGATCCAGGCTGGTCTAGCCAGCGGTCAATACCAGGAAACCGATCTCGTCTGGTATCAGGGCATGGACGGATGGAAACCATTTTCCTCAGTGTCACATCTTCTCCAACAAAACCCCTCCCTGCCACACGACACACCCATGATCCCAAGCCACGCACAACCGCAGAGCTGCGGTCTTGCACTCACCAGTATGATCCTTGGCATATGCGGTTTCCTTTGCGGCCTGACGGCCATTCCCGCTGTCATTTGCGGGCATCTCGCTCTTGGGCAGATCAAACGCTCACATGGCATGATGTCAGGCCGCGGCTTTGCGATCGCCGGGCTGGTCACCGGCTATCTCATGATCCTGGTCTTTCCCATCGCCTTCCTTTCAGGGCTCGCCGCCCCCGTGGTCATCCGTCAGCGCAAGAAGGCTGACCAAACCGAAGCCATCAATAATGCTCGTTCCTTCGGACTGGCTCTCATGGAATTCGAGGCGGAGTACGGCAGTTTCCCCAATTCCGCCACCGCCCAGGAAATCGCGGAAAAATATAACAACGATGTGCCTACCAGCATATCGTCCAACGCCCGCTTCCGCCAATTGTTTGATACCGGGATCACCCATTCCGAACAGATGTTTTACACAAAGTCTTCAGGCACCCACAAACCCGATGAGGACATTTTAGGAGACAACGCACTCGCCCCCGGTGAATGCGGCTTCGCATACATCGAGAACATCCGCACCGACGACGGGGAAGCCCGCCCCCTCGCCATGGCTCCGTTCATACCCGGCACCACCAGGTTCGACTCAACCTCCTTCGACTCAAAAGCAGTCATCCTCTGGTCTGACAATTCCGTTTCGTCCCTTTCTATCGACCGGGTCACTGACGAAGTCATTCTCGATGGCCAAAACCTACTCGACCCCACTCATCCCGTCTGGGGCGGCGTCCCGCCAACAGTGCTCCTCCCTGAGTTCTGACAAGCGCTTGAATGCAAAATTCCAGCACAGCCTCATGGGCAACACTCTGGAACCAGGATTACCGAGAGACTGTTGAGACTTTTATACTCCCCCGCTTGCCTCTCTACCAATTTGGCGCATAATCCTTGTGTGCCACCTGAAGACAAATCCACGCCAGAAAACTCCTTTTACACTCCCGGTGAAACACCTGCACCACAGCCTCCGCAGGATCACTCCCCGGCCACCGAAGCATCGGATGTCGAAGTATTGGAAAAAGAGGATACCAGTGGCGAACTCGCCCCTACCCCGGAATCCCCTGTAAAACGCTTCACTTGGCTCCCATGGCGCCGCCCGAATCCCCGTGACCACCAAATAGCGCAGCTCCGCGATGGATACATTGAGCTCGTTGATTTGGTTCGGAATATCAACCACCACCTCGATCGCCAGAAAACCGAAGCCTCTCAAGTTAGCGGCCTCGTCCAGTCGCTTCCTCCCGTCTTGGCCAGCTTTGAGAAATTGGCGGAATCCCAGGAGCAAGGCACCGCCATTCTCGGCCGAATCGACACGCACATGGCAGCGGCCACCAAAAAAGATGAGAAGCTCATGGAAAACATGAACGGCTTCAACACCACAATCAAAGAAGTCAGCGAAACCAACCGAGGAGCGATAGGCGCGCTCGAGCGCGTCCAGACCAAGATCGAAACCTCAGAAGACCGCATGTCCAGCCTCTTCGACCAAGCCAACAAGAACAGTGAATCGGTTGGAGGCATGATGATGCGCCTCGAAAAGCGCCTCTTTCTTTCAAACCTCGCCCTCATTCTCCTCCTGGTCATCCTCATCGGGCTCGGCATATTCTGGAGCACCCGCTTTGCGGTGAAATCCACTTTGGACGAAAGCCCGCCAGCAGCGCCCGTCGCTCAGGCCGCTGCCGTTCAAGAGACTGCAGACGAAGCCCCACAAGAGGAAGCCGAAGTGGCTCCAGCCTCCCCCTCCCGACAAGAGGAACTGCCCGAGGTTTCCGAGGAAGAGATTTCAGATAATAATACCGAGCTGGGAGAAACCACTCTTCGAAACGAACTGGACTTCATCGAAGCCGAACCGGAATCTGGCTCTCCTGAGACGGAAATGAAAAAGCTCATCGAAGAACTCGAGGAGATCACCGAAGAACTCCCGGAGGCATCAGAAGTCTCGGAAACACCGGATACGGAAAATGTTTCCGAAGTTCCCGCCGACGAAGGAGAGAGCGACAACCAGGATTGAGATCGTGAAATTCTCAGTCTGAAGGGGCTCCCGCATATCAAGCCGAGAAGCTAGAGTTCATTCGAACCACTTCACCGGATCGACCCCGTAAAAACCTTTCAACTCCTCGTAAAGCTCCGGTCGTTTCCTGTGGAGCTGGCGCGGCTTTTCAAAAAACGTCTCGGTAGCTACCGCGAAAAACTCAGCTGGCTTCACTGCTCCGTAGGGATCGATCAGCGTCTTCTTTCCGGACTCCAGCTTCTGCAGGAAATCGGCATAGTTTTCTCCGAAAACCCTCGCCCAGGAGCGGTAGGCCTCGCGGCTGGGCAGAGGTGGCGCACCATCGGTATCTCCATCTTCATGATCAAGCTGATGGGCGAACTCATGGAAAGTCACATTGTGAGCGTCCTCCATGTTTTTCGCTCCACGCACCACGGAATCCCAAGCCAGCACCACACTCCCATTGCTCCACGATTCACCCAGACGATGCACCTCTCCCTCGGAGACAACCCCACTCGCATCCATCCGTTTCTGAACAGAGCTGAACGTAGTTGGATACAGATTTACCACCCGCAGCTCAGGATACGGTTCCCCTTCCCTGTTCAGCACCAGCATGCTCGCCTGCCCCGCCACCGTGAGAATCATTTCTTCGGTAAGCTCCAGGCCGTTGCAGCCCTCGAAGCGTGTCGATGAAATGAAACCCGCGATCCGCTGATGAAGTCGCTGCTTCAATTCCTTCGGCAGCTTTGCATACAACGGAATCCCTTTTTCAAGAAGCCCGATCCACTCCTCTTGAAACGGAACATCCTCGGTTTCCGCAGCGGCGAAGAACTCTCTGATTTTTCGTAGGATCATATTAAAAACGGTGTCTGCGGATTACTGATGGATCAAAGTTCCTTCTCCTTTGATGAACGATCCGGCTTTCTCCAGATCAGCCCCACTCGGTGATTGGTAAGGGTCGAGATCGAACTCCGGAAGTATGGAAAGCAAATGGTCAAAGATGTCAGCCTGGATGTCCTCGTAACTCACCCATGCGGTCTCATTGGTGAAAACATAGATCTCAAGTGGCAATCCCTGCGCACCCGGAGCCAACTGTCTCACCAGCAAGGTCATGCCCTCCTTGTGGATCTTCGGATGGTTTTTCAGATACGCCACGCAATAAGCCCGGAACGTCCCAAGATTTGTCAGACGCCGCCCGTTGATCAGCTCATCCAGATCGTCACCAATGTTCATATTGTACTCGCGGATTTCATCCAGCTTCGAATCAAGATAGGGAGCGAGAAGCCGAATGCGTTTGAAATGCTCCAGCAGTTTCTCGTCGGCAAAACGAATCGTCCTCATATCAATATTGAGCGAGCGCTTGATACGGCGTCCACCCGACTCACTCATTCCACGCCAGTTTTTAAATGAATCGGAAATCAGCGCGTAGGTCGGAATCGTTGTGATTGTCTTGTCAAAGTTCTGAACCTTCACCGTCGTCAGTGAGACATCGATGACATCGCCGTCAGCACCACGGGCGGGCATTTCGATCCAGTCACCCACCATCACCATATTGTTCACCGAGAGCTGGAACCCCGCGACCAGCCCGAGAATCGCGTCCTTGAAAATCAGCAACAGAATCGCCGTCACAGCACCCAGACCGGAGAAAAGCACCAGCGGTGACTTTCCGAGAAGTGCGGATAGAATGAAGATCAGCCCGATCAGATTGATCACCAGCTTCGCTGCCTGAGCGTAGCTCTTTGCCGGATAGCGCCGCCCTACCGGGCCGCTTTCCCAGACTGCCCTGGTGAAGTTGATCAAACCATCAATCACCAGTAGCGTGATGATGATCAGATATGTGTTCACCGCCAGACCGACGGCAGCAAGAATCGCGTCATTGCCCTGAAATAGCACCGGAGCATAAAAGTGGATCACCGCCGCAGGTACCAGATGTGAGAAATGGACGATCACATTGTGCTCGATCAGCATGTCATCCAGCTTGATCACGGTCTTCTTGATCACCGGATGCACCACCCATTTGATCAACAGCTTCGCCAAAAAATTCGCAATCAACGCCAGGATGCCAATGTAAAGAATCGCACCGAAAACCCCCAGATTCCCGGACACACCTTGCCCCAGATTGAAGCCTTGTAGCCATTTGCTGATCTTGTCCGGGGTCATGTCTCCACTATGAAACCCAACTGCTCGCACTGGCAACGTATTACAGTGAACTCAATCTCATGAGCGGGGACTTTTAGTGAGACGGTTTTCCAAAATTACGAGGTAAACCGCTGGTTCAGGTAATCCGGTGGGACGTGCTCCGTAAGCCACACCCCGTTTTCCGACTGATAGAAGTCAAACCCATGCTGTTCCATCATCTGAGCCGCCACTTCCAGCACCACCGCCCTGCCATGCCGTGAGCCCACCTTCTTCGCAGTCTCCTTATCCATACTTAGATGCACATGATTCCGCGATTGCTTCAACAAGCCTTCCCGCTCGATTGAATTCATCGCCCGTGTCGCAGTCCCATGATACAGCCACTTCGGTGGCGACTTCTTTTCCAGCTTCAGATCGATGGCTACCGAATGCCCCTGGTTTGCACGTATCATCGTTCCATCATCGGAAATCCGGAACCGCTGCTTGTCGCTCTTCTCCACCACCCTCGCGATCATCTCCCGATCCACACGTTTCCCATCACGGTTCAGGCAGACGATCAGCTCCTCCACAGGCGTCCAGCCGTTTTCATCCAGCTTCAAACCTATCGAATCCGGGTCGTGCCTCAGCACCAGACTCATTACTCGACTGATACGTTGTTCAAATTTACTCATTCGCCCCCTAGAAAGAGATTTCCCCAGCGCCAAGGCAACGACATTC
>JBPOGC010000111.1:0-10010 GCA_051251795.1 Luteolibacter sp.
GCTCCCAGCGGTTCGCTGAATTTCATGTTTGATCGGAAAACGGTCATCGAATTTCCCGTTCCGGAAGACAAGGATCTGGACGAAATTGAGCTAGAGCTGATTGACGCCGGCCTCGAAGAACTTTCCGTCGATGACGGCGTGGCCACTATCATCGGCGACTACACCTCATTCTCCAGCCTCTGTGCGAAAGTGGAAGAGCTTGGCGTGGAGACCACCAAGTCCGGCCTTGAGAGACTCCCTACCTCACCCATTGAGCTCACTGAAGCCCAGATGGAAGACGTGGAGAACCTGCTCGATAAAATCGAGGACGACGATGACGTTCAGGCAGTTTACACGAATCTTGGATAAGTGTGTTTCTAGAGTGGTAAGATTCCCGCTCAACGCTCCATCGGAGAATATGGAGAGCCGGACTTTGGCCGGCTTCTTCTTCAAGTTCCAAACAAAAACCTCTGCCAATACAAAGGACTTGGAAAGTCCTTCTCCATATTGCGCTAAGCGCTTTTGAGTGCGGTGAGGATCACCGCCTTTTTCTCACGGCACAAGCAACCAAGCTCAGCAGCTTTCAATAAAAAAGCCCGACCAACGGGAAATCCATCAGTCGGGCTCTAAATTGCTAATTTCGCTTATCGGTTGATCGGCTTTGCTCACGCTCGAAAGCGGCGATTCTCACCGCACTCAAAAGCGCTTCGCGCACCTACCCTCTGGCAATGTGCGCGAATTTCGCATCAACGAATTTCAACACGAGCTCTTCAATAGCGTCATCTTCCAAGCGCTTGATCACTTCCACGGAGTAACCGCGGGCAATGAGCTGACGAGCTTGGACGGGATCGATACCGCGAGCCTGCAGGTAGAAAATCTCATCATCGGCAATCTGTGCCGATGTGGAACCGTGCGAGCAGGCAACCTGGTCTGCATTGATCTCGAGACCAGGCATGGAGTGCGCTTCACAGTCGTTCGACATGAAGAGGTTCCGGCAGGTCTGGTAAGCATCAGTGTGATGCGCCTTCTCGTTCACGAAGATCAGACCGGAGAAAACGGTCTTCGAGTGGCCGTAAAGGGTGTTTTTGTAGAGCAGATCCGAGTTCGCGTTTGGCGCCAGGTGATGCTGGAAAGTGCGCTGATCGTATTCCTGCTCATGATCCGGAATGCTTACGGAAAGCATGTCGGAGCGGGAGCCCTCACCTTCGAGGCTTGAGAGGGATTCGTTGCGCGCCCATGAGGCTCCAGTGTTGAGAATGAAGGCCTTGGCACGCGCGTCGCGTGCGGTTGAGGTTTCATTGATGGAGATGATACGGGATACTTCGTTCAGCGCCTGGATGGTGACGTAATCGAGGGACGAGTTCTGTCCAGCGGCCAGGTCGTTGAAGGCAACTGCGAGACCAGGCGTAGTAGCGTCCGCGGAACGGAGGATGTCCACTACACGGACTTTCGACGACTTCTCCGTGATGATGAGCGTGTGAGGGAAGATGGCAGTGCCACCGGAAATCCAGTGATGGACTTCGATAGTTCCTTCGACCTCGACTTTTTCCGGAACGAAAACGAACAGGCCGTTCTTGAGCGCGGACTCGTGAAGAGCGGCGAATTTCGCGGAGCCGAGACGGGTCTCTTGCTTCATGAAATGCTTCTCGACCAGATCGGAGTGCTGCTTGAGAGCGTCTTCAAGAGGAAGACAGATGACGCCCTCGGGAAGATTACCGGAAACGCTAATTAGTGCGTCGTTTACGAAGATCAGCTTTGCGACCGGGCTTTTGAGACCAGTCGATTTCGCGATGATCTCGTCCTTATCGAAATCGTTGTCGGCTTTCGAGCCATCGAGAAGATCTTCCTCGAAGGCAAGCTGCTTGATGTTACCAAAACGCCATTCCTCGTCATTGCGTTTCGGCGTGGCGAGGGATTTAAAGCGTTCTTTTGCGGATGCCTGGCGGTCTTTCAGCCAAGCGGGAATCGTTTTTGTCATGAAAAAATTGTCTGTGGGAATTGAGCGATCAGATTGCGGAATTACCCGACGGAACCTTCCATTTCCAAATCGATGAGGCGCTTGAGCTCGACGGAGTATTCCATCGGGAACTCACGAACGAGATCGTTGATGAAACCGTTGACGGCGAGCGACATGGCTTGCCCTTCGTCGAGGCCACGCTGTTGCATGTAGAAGAGCATTTCCTCGGAGACCTGGGAAACGGACGCTTCGTGCTGCGTGGTGTGTTGATTGCCTTTGACGGTAATGGCCGGATAGGTGTCGGTGCGGGAGTTGCTGTTGATAAGCAGCGCATCGCACTCGGTGTTGTTCTTGCAGCCTTTCAAATGCTTCGGAATGTGAACCTGACCACGGTAAGTTGAGCGACCTTCGCCTACGGAAATGGACTTCGAAACGACGTTCGACGTGGTGTTGTCAGCGGCGTGAACCATTTTTGCGCCAGTGTCCTGGTGCTGGCCGTTGTTCGCGAGGGCGATGGAAATCACCTCTCCGCGCGCGCCTTTGCCCTTCATGGTCACACCAGGGTATTTCATGGTGAGACGGGAGCCGATATTGCAATCGATCCAGCGGACTTCGGCATCTTCCATGGCGAGACCGCGTTTGGTCACGAGATTGAAGACGTTGGACGACCAGTTCTGGACGGTAACGTATTGGATCTTCGCACCTTTGAGGGCAACGAGTTCCACAACTGCTGAGTGAAGAGTTGCGGTCTCGAATTTCGGAGCCGTGCAGCCTTCCATATACATGACCTCAGCGCCTTCGTCGGCGATGATGAGCGTGCGCTCGAACTGGCCGAAGGACTCGGAGTTAATGCGGAAATATGCCTGGAGAGGTTGCTTCAGCTTCACGCCTTTCGGGATGTAGATGAAGGAACCGCCGGAGAATACCGCGCTGTTGAGAGCGGAGAATTTGTTGTCACCGGTTGGGATGACTTTCCCGAAATACGGGCGGAAAATTTCCTCATGTTCCTTGAGGCCTTCAGCGGAGGTGACGAAAATCACGCCCATCTTTTTCAGCTCCTCATCCATATTGGAGTAGGCGGCTTCGGAGTCGTATTGAGCTTCCACTCCTGCGAGGAAAGCACGCTCTTGCTGAGGCACGCCGAGGCGTTCGAATGTTTCCAGAACTTCCGGAGGAACGTCGTCCCAAGTGCGCTTTGGCTTCTCACCATCGGAGAGATAGTAACGGATCTTGTCGAAATGGATGTTGTTGAGATCTTCCGTCGCCCAGTTGGTAGGCATCGGCTTGCTTTCGAAAACAGCGAGCGCCTTGTGGCGGAACTCGCGAACCCAATCCGGATCCTTTTTCACGTCGCAGATGTAGTCGACGGTCGCCGAATTGACTCCATATCCGGCGTCGAACTTGTGGTTCTCCGGGAATGTGAAATCGCCCTTGGTGCGATCGACATCGATAGCGTCCTTGGTTTCGTCGTCGAGGACGGCGGAGGCTGATTCTTCAGTTAACATAATGAAATTTGGTTGTTGGGATTAGGCTGGTGCCAGCTCTTTCAGGAACTCGTAGCCGTTTGCCTCGAGCTCGAGGGCGAGCTCAGGGCCGCCGGATTTTACGATTTTGCCTTCAGACATCACGTGCACGTGGTCTGGCTTGATGTAATCGAGCAGGCGCTGGTAGTGAGTGATGAGGAGCATTCCGCGTTTCTCGGAGCGCATGGCGTTCACACCCTTGGCAACGATCTTGAGGGCATCGATGTCGAGGCCGGAGTCGGTCTCATCGAGGATGCAGTATTTCGGATCGAGCATGATCATTTGCAGGATCTCGTTACGCTTTTTCTCACCACCGGAGAAGCCTTCGTTCACGGCGCGGGCTGTGAACTTGCGATCCATTTCCAGCAGATCCATCTGCGCGTAGAGATTCTTGTAGTAAGCAACTGCGTCGATTTCCTCGCCTTTCGGAAGGCGTGCCTGCAGTGCGGCGCGGATGAAGTTGGCATTGGATACGCCGGGAACTTCGTTCGGGTATTGGAAGGCGAGGAAGATGCCTTCGCGGGAACGCTCGTCGATGGACATCTCTGAGATGTCAGCACCGTCGAGGGTGACGTTACCGGAGGTGACAGGATAGCTCTCGTGACCGGCGATCACTTTGGAGAGTGTGGATTTCCCCGAACCGTTCGGCCCCATGATGGCGTGGATTTCGCCAGGTGGGATCTCAAGGGTGACACCTTTGAGGATTTCGGTTCCGTCTTCGAGGGTTGCGTGGAGGTCTTGTATTTTCAGGCTCATGTTTGGAAAAATTTCGGTAAGTATTATGGAAGTTGGCCGCGGAGTGTGATTTCCACGTCTTTGATTAGAGTATTGGGAGGGAGATCGAGGACATCTGCCAGGCTGATGCCCGGTTTGAATCTCACGTCATGGATTGTCCCGGTGGTTTCATCGTGGAAATGTCCGTGGTCGGCGAGATTCGAGCAGTAGCGGGAAGGCTCACGGTCGAAATTGACCTGGCGGACCACATCGTGCTGAACAAGCGCCTCAAGGCAGTTGTAGACAGTGGCAAGTGACACATTCGGGAGCGCTTCCTTTATATACATGAAAACTTCCTGCGCGGTCGGGTGTGTCTTCTCTTTTTTGAGAAAACGGTAGACTTCCTGCCGCTGACGGGTCATCCGGAGGCCGTTGATCTCCTCCGGGATTTCCTGGGTTTGGTTTTTTGATGGATCGGATGTCATCTCGGAAAGAAATTAGAACGGTTCCAGTTTAGAGCAAGAACTATTCTAATTCTAATTGTAGTTTTTTGAAACTTTCCGGGTTTCATCAAAAAATCCTTGCACGAGTTCTCGATCCATGTTGGTTTCCCCGCCCGCCCAAAAACGGGCACGAACTTTTTTTCCCAACACGGCAATGGCCTACGCAGTAATCAAAACAGGCGGTAAACAATACCGCGTCCAAGAAGGCGACACTCTCAGCGTTGAAAAACTCGACGCGGAGGTCGATTCCGAAATCACTTTCAACGAAGTCCTCCTCCATGGTGAAGGCGACAGCGTAACAGTAGGTGCCCCTTTCATCGATGGTGGTGCAGTTACCGCCAAGGTAGTTGAGCAATTCCGCGACGCCAAGGGAATCGCTTTCAAGTTCAAGCGCCGCAAGGGCTTCCACAAAACCAAAGGCTTCCGCCGCCATATGACCAAGCTGGAGATCACCTCCATTGGATAACCCAAATATTTAACCGACTACTCTCATGGCCCATAAAAAAGGACAAGGATCCGTTAAAAACGGACGCGACTCACGCAGCAAGCGCCTCGGCGTAAAAAAATTCGGCGGGCAAACAGTCATCGCCGGTAACATCATCATCCGCCAGCGCGGCACGAAAGTGCATCCTGGAACTGGTGTTGGCTGTGGCAAGGATCACACGCTCTTCGCTCTGGAAGACGGCCAAGTGTTCTTCGACAAAGAAGGCCGCCGCGTCAACGTAGTCGCAGCAGCGAACTAATCGGAAATACCCGATCACTTTCAAAACGCTCCCGGAAGAAATTCCCGGAGCGTTTTTTGTTTAGTGGAGTTGGAGAGAATAATGGAGAGCCGGTCTCTGGCCGGCTGACCCTCAACCCAAGCGCCGAAGGCTTTTGAGTGCTGCGATCCTTCGCAGCTTTCCCAGTGAGACGTCTTCCGCAAAATAGCTAAACTGCCCGTTCAGCTACAAATAGATCCTCTGAACTGCCTCAGACCGGCAGCGCAACCATAACAAGCCGGCCAAAGACCGGCTCTCCAATATTCCTTGCCAATCCCCTCCCAACCCACGATCAATTCACCCATCTCTATGAAAAACATTCTTATCATCGGAGCCGGCGGAGTCGGCAGCGTCGTCGCCCACAAGTGCGCCATGCACCCGGAAATCTTCGGCGAAATCACCCTCGCCTCCCGCACTGTCTCCAAGTGCGAAGCCATAGCCGCCTCAGTGAAAGAGCGCACCGGCAAGGAAATCGCCACGACAACCGTGGATGCCGATAATTCCGACGAGACCGCCGCTCTCATCAAGAAAACAGCTGCCGTCCTCCTTATCAACGTCGCCCTCCCCTACCAGGATCTCAATCTCATGGACGCCTGCCTAAAGGCGGGCATCAATTACATGGATACGGCCAACTACGAGCCGCTCGACGTCGCTAAGTTCGAATACTCCTGGCAGTGGGCGTATCAGGAAAAATTCGAAACCGCGGGCATCTCCGCCCTTCTCGGCTCCGGCTTCGATCCAGGCGTCACCAGTGTCTTCACCGCATGGGCTCTCAAACATCATTTCGATGAAATCCACACTCTGGACATCATCGACGTGAATGGCGGCGACCACGGCCGTGCCTTCGCCACAAACTTCAATCCGGAGATCAATATCCGCGAGGTTACAGCCGAGTGCCGCCACTGGGAGGACGGAAAGTTCGTCGAGACCGACGCCATGTCCAAGCACCAGGAGTTCACCTGCCCTGATGGAGTAGGCACCTACGAGATCTACCGCATGTATCACGAGGAGCTTGAGTCCCTGGTGAAACACATCCCCACGATCAAACGCGCCCAGTTCTGGATGTCATTTTCCCAGAACTACATCAATCACCTCCAGGTCTTGGAAAACGTCGGCATGACCCGCATCGATGAAGTGGAGTACCAGGGACAGAAAATCGTCCCCCTCCAGTTCCTCAAAGCCGTCCTGCCAAACCCCGGCGATCTCGGCGAGACCACCAAAGGCCGCACCTGCATCGGCAACATCATCACCGGCATCAAGGACGGCAAGCCAAAGGCCATCTACGTCTACAACATCTGCGACCACGAGAAATGCTTCGAGGAAGTCGGCTCACAGGCCATTTCCTACACCACCGGCGTCCCGGCCATGATCGGCGCGAAGCAGATGCTCACCGGCGGCTGGAACAAGCCCGGCGTTTGGAATATCGAGCAACACGATCCCGACGCCTTCATGCAGGATCTCAACGAAAACGGCCTCCCGTGGCAGCATATCGAGCTGACACCTGAACAGGCAGCAAAATTCTCCGTGACATAGACCGCCGGAGGCCCTTGGACTGCCGGGATTCTCATTCCCAGCTTTGGGGGGGACTCACAACTACCTCCAACCTCCCAACCCACCAAAAAACTCATCACAGACAAAGCTGCGGATAAGAACCGCAGCAGTCCAAAAGCCTGCGGCGCCTTATCAATATTCACTCTTGATTGGACAAACTTACCCCGGATCAATATTCAGCCAACATGCTTCGGACACTGATCATAGCGATAGTCGCATTCTTTCCTGGCACAGCATTCTCCAAAGAGGAGTCCATCATTTTCCGCCAGTCGATCATAGGTCTGGAGAAAGCAACCGGCGGTCGTATCGGGGTCGCGGTGCTCAACACCTCGGATAGGAAGTGGCTGAATTACCACGCCGACGAGCGGTTCGCCCTCACGAGCACCTTCAAGGTTCTCCTGGCTGCCGCCATCCTTTCACGTGTGGATGCCGGGACTGAAAATCTGGAGCGTGCGATCCCTTTCGACCAATCCGACATCCTGTCCTACGCACCTGTCACTTCAGAGCACCTTTCCACCGGAGAAATGACGGTTTCGGAACTCTGCGCCGCATCCATCGAACTCAGCGACAACACCGCCGCCAACCTCCTGCTCGAAACACTGGGCGGGCCGAAGGGATTGACCGACTATCTCCGTTCCCTGGGCGATGAAACAACCCGCCTGGATCGCAATGAGCCCGGCCTGAACAAGAATACAAAAGGCGACGGGCGGGACACAACCACGCCACGAGCCATGGCATCCACTTTGGAAAAAATTCTGCTCGGGAAAAGCCTGTCTCCGGAGTCCGGGAAACTGCTCAGAGGTTGGATGATCACTTGCAAAACTGGCAAAGCGAAGCTGCGCGCTGGAATCGATCCAACTTGGAAAATCGGGAACAAAACCGGATCGGGAGGACGTGGTGCCAGCAACGATGTCGCGATCATCTGGCCGATGGAGGGAAAACCTTTCCTGATCACCGTCTACTGTTCCGGACTGAGGGATAAAAACGGAGAAAAAGACTCTGTCATAGCGGAAGTGGGACGAATCACTGTGGCCACCTTGTTTCCGGACAATGCGGTGTTAGACTCCCATTGAAAACATGAATGATTCCACAAAAAAAACCGAGAAGCTCGAAACCTTAAGCCTCGGTGCCGGTTGCTTCTGGTGCATCGAGGCCGCCTACGGCCAGCTCAAGGGCATTCATTCCGCCATTTCCGGCTACATGGGCGGCGAGGTGGAGGAGCCGACCTACGAGATGATCTGCACCGGTACCACCGGCCATGCGGAAGTCGTCCAGGTTGTCTTCGATCCGGAAAGAATCAGTCTGGAAAAAGTTCTCGCCTGGTTCTGGGAGCTTCACGATCCTACCCAACTCAACCGCCAGGGTAACGACACCGGCACCCAATACCGCTCCGCCATTTTTTACGAAACCGAAAAGCAAAAAGAAGTCGCCGAGGCCTCGAAACAGGCCGCCCAGGCAGAATTTGAAAACCCCATTGTCACTGAAATCACTCCCGCAGCGAAGTTTCACCCGGCTGAACATTATCATCAGGGCTATTACTTCGACAACCCAAACGCCGGCTACTGCCGTTTCATCATCGAACCAAAACTCAAAAAACTGAACTTGAAACACTGAGCACTCCGAAATATTGGCTCATGCCGTGCTGACTCGCGCTGAGGCCGATGATATTTCAGTCAATCGCTTTAAGTTGATAGATACGCAACCTCCCCCTCTGTATCTCTCTTGCCTGCCAAATAATCCATTCCGACCCATGCCCGACGTTTGCCTATACTTCCAGGTTCACCAGCCCCACCGGCTTCTCTCCAGTGGCGCGGGCGGCACTGATTTCGCCCCGCCTTATCAGGATAAAAATTTGAACCGGGAGATCCTCAACCGCATTGCTGACAAGTGCTACCTCCCGGCGAACGAAATGTTCACAGAGCGCATCCGCAAGAGCAAGGGACTCTTCCGCATGGCGCTCTCCCTCAGCGGAACTGTTATCGAGCAGTTCCGTGAATTCCGTCCGGATGTCCTCGAGTCTTTTCGGAAACTCGTCTCCACAGGTGGCGTAGAGCTCTTGGCGGAAACTTATTACCACTCGCTTGCATTTGTTTACTCCGGAAAGGAATTCCAGCGCCAGGTGGATATGCATCTCGATCTCATGGAGGAATGCTTTTCTGTGCGGCCGCAAGTTTTCCGGAACTCCGAGCTGATCTACAACAACACCATTGCGGCGAAAGCAGAGACACTTGGCTTCGAGGGAGTCCTGGCGGAAGGCACCCCTGCATTTACCGGCAAGCACTCGCCAAACTTCATTTACCACGCGGTGGAAACGGCACGAATCAAGACACTGCTACGCAACCATACCCTTTCCAACGATCTCGCCCTGCGCTTTTCCGATCCCAGCTGGGGCGGCTACCCCCTGACATGGGAAAAATTCACCTCATGGATCAACCAGTCCCCGGGTGATGTGATCAATCTCTTCATGGACTACGAGTCCATCGGCGAGCACAACAAGAAGGAGAACGGCATTTATGAATTCTGGAAAAACGTCCCGGAAGTCCTGATCGAATCCGGCTCCCAATGGGTCACACCCTCCGAGGCGGCATCCATTTACTCCCCGAGAAAAGAGTATGACTGTGGAAAAGTCACATCCTGGGCAGATGACGAGCGTGATCTTTCCGCCTGGACTGGGAATGCCATGCAAAAGGAAGCTCTCAAAAAGCTCTGTGGCATTGAGGAGAAAGTTCTCAGTAGTGGCGATGCTGAGCTAATAAGTACTTTCGGCCAGCTCCAGTCATCAGATCATCTTTACTGGATGTCCACCAAAGGCGGCTCGGACGGCGACATCAAAAACTATTTTTCTCCCTATGCGAATGCGCAGGAAGCAATGCGGATTTTCATGGCCGCAGTGGATGACTTGGAAAATCGTGCAGACAAATTCTGCGGCGCCGCAGCTTGATTTTCCTACCGGCTTGCTGGTATCGAAACGCTCAGAGAAGATCCGGCCGGTTCGCATTTGTCCTAATCGCAGCTTGTTCCG
>JBPOGC010000112.1:0-9952 GCA_051251795.1 Luteolibacter sp.
CCCCTCGGCCTCCTCGTCTGCCTCACCGGCGTATCAGGCTCCGGAAAATCCACCTTCGCCCACGAAATCCTCTACCTGAACGCCGCCCGCAAGCTCGGCATAGAGACCAACGAAGACCCCGCCCCACTTAAGGAAATCACCGGTACTCAGCACATTGATGGCATCGAACTCATCGACCAGACCGCCGTCGCCCGCACCCCGCGCTCCACTCCCGCCGTTTTCCTCGGCGCCTTCGATCCCATTCGCCAGCTCTTCGCCAACACCCCCGACGCAAAAGCCCGCGACCTCAAGACCGGCTTCTTCTCCTTCAATTCCGGCGAAGGCCGCTGCGACCGCTGCGCCGGCAACGGCTACGAGAAAGTAGAAATGCAATTCCTCTCCGACATCTACGTCACCTGCCCGGACTGCGAGGGAAAACGCTACAAGCCCTCCACCCTCGAGTTCCTCTATCGCGGAAAATCCATCCACGGCATCCTCGACTCCACCGTCACCGAAGCCATCACCTTCTACAAAGACCAGGAAGACATCCCCGCCTCACACGGAAAACGCCACCAAGCCATCATCCGCATCCTCACCCCCCTAGTTCAGGTCGGCCTCGGCTACCTGAAACTCGGCCAAGCCCTCAACACCCTCTCCGGCGGCGAATCCCAACGACTCAAGCTCTGCCAACTCCTCTCCTCCTCCACCAAAGGCGGCAACAAACTCCTCATCCTAGACGAGCCAACAACAGGCCTCCATTTCTCCGACATAGAAAACCTCCTCTCCGTCTTCCAGAAACTCGTCGATAGCGGCCACTCTCTCCTCGTCATCGAGCACAACCTAGACATCATAAAATCCGCCGACTGGATCCTCGACCTAGGCCCCGAAGCCGGAAAGCACGGCGGTAAACTCGCCGCAAAAGGCACCCCCGAGCAAATCGCCAAAACCAAAGTCCCCACCGCAAAATACATAGCCCAAGCCCTCTCGGAGCCGCGTTCTCCAGAACGCGACCCAGCCCCCGGCAAAGCCGCAAATCCTCCACTTCTCACTTCTCACTCATCACTCATCACCCTCCGCGGCGCCCGCCACCACAACCTCAAAAACATCTCCGTAGACATTCCCCGCGACGAACTCGTCGTCATCTCCGGCCTCTCCGGATCAGGAAAATCCACCCTCGCCTTCGACATCCTCTTCGCCGAAGGCCAGCGCCGCTTCCTCGACTCCATGTCCGCCTACGCCCGCCAATTCGCCGAGCAGCTGGAGAAACCGGAAATCGACCAACTCCAAGGCCTCCCCCCCACAGTCGCCATCGAGCAACGCGTCTCCCAAGGCGGCGGAAAATCCACCGTCGCCACCGTCACCGAGCTCTGGAACTTCATCCGCCTCCTCTACTCGAAGCTAGGCACCATCCACTGCCCCGACTGCCACATCCCCGTCGAAAAACAATCCATCGCCGCCATCGAGAAAACCATCCGCGCCGAGCTCAGGAAAGGCCCCATCAAAATCCTAGCCCCCCTCATCCGAGGAAAAAAAGGCTTCCACACCGAGATCGCCGCCTGGGCAGTCAAACAAGGATTTACTGAACTCCTAGTAGATCGCCAATTCAAAGAAGCCGAAGCCTTCACCCGCCTCGAACGCTTCGTAGAGCACGACATCGACGTAGTCGTCGCAGACTCCACACTGATCACTTCTCACTCGGCACTCGGCACTTCGCTCGCCAGAGCGATAGACATCGGCAAAGGCTTGGTAAAACTCTTCACCTCCGACAAACGTTTCATCTTATTGTCCACAGACAGCAGCTGCCCATCCTGCAACCGCTCCTTCGAAGAACTCGACCCCCGCATCTTCTCCTTCAACTCCCCCCACGGCTGGTGCAAGGAATGCCGTGGCCACGGAAAAGTCCCGAAAAAACGCCGCTTCCTCGACACCTCCCGCTTCGATTCCGTCCTCGAAGCCGAGATGGACGCCGACCGCTCCATCGACCGCATGGACACCGATGAGCTCATCGAATGCCCCTCCTGCCAAGGCTCCCGCATCAACCCCGTAGGCTCCGCCGTCCGCCTGCTCAACCGTGGCTGGGGATTCCAGCCCCAGGCCGTCCGGGGGGATTCCAGCCCCCTGAATTCCATCGCACAAATTTCACACCTCTCCATCAACGAAGCCTCCACCCATTTCTCAAAACTGAAATTCACCGCCGCCCGCGAAAAACTCATCGCCCGCGACATCATCCCCGAGATCGCCCAACGCCTCCTCTTCCTCCAGGAAGTCGGCCTCGGTTACCTCCACCTAAACCGCTCCGGCAACACCCTCTCCGGCGGCGAATCCCAGCGCATCCGCCTAGCCGCCCAGCTCGGCTCGAACCTCCGCGGAGTCCTCTACGTCCTAGATGAACCCACCATCGGCCTCCACCCCCGCGACAACACCGCCCTCCTCAAAACCCTCACCGCCCTCCGCGACCAAGGCAACTCCCTCATCATCGTAGAGCACGACGAAGACACCATAGCGGCTGCCGATCATTTGATAGACCTCGGCCCCGGCGCCGGACGTTTGGGTGGCGAAATCGTTTACGAAGGACTCCCGCCGCAAGTGCCGAGTGAGAAGTCCCAAGTGAGAAGTGGAAGAGGAAGAGGGAAAAAACAGAGCACCAAGTCTTCACTGATCACTGATCACTCGGCACTAGCCACTTCCCCCACCTACCGCGCCCTCTCGAACCAAATGGTTCACCCCAGCCGTGGAAAACGCCGCCCCGTCGGCAAAACCCACCCACACCTCAAAGTCAAAGGCTGCGATGCCAACAACCTCAAAAACATCGACGTAGAAATCCCCCTCGGCCGCCTAACAGTTCTCACAGGCATCTCCGGCTCAGGAAAATCCACCATCCTTCACCAGGCACTCGCCCCAGCAGCCAAAGTCGGAGGCAAACAAAAAGTCAAAGGAACCAAACGCTACAAATCCACCAGCGGCGGCAAGGATCTGAAATCAGTTTACGAAGTCGACCAATCCCCCATCGGCAAAACCTCCCGCTCCTGCCCAGCCACCTACGTTAAAGTCTTCGATCACATCCGCGCCCTCTTCGCCCAGCTCCCAGAGGCACGCATGCGCGGCTTCGAAGCCTCCCGATTCTCCTTCAATACCGAAGGCGGCCGCTGCCCGGATTGCAAAGGAAACGGCCGCGTAAAACTCGAAATGGACTTCCTCCCCTCCACCTGGGTTCACTGCGAGGAGTGCAACGGCATGCGCTACAACCCCGCCACCCTCGAGGTGAATTTCCGCGAGAAAAACATCGGCCAAGTCCTAGCCATGACCATCGACGAAGCCTCCACCTTCTTCGAATCGCAGCCAAGAATCGCCCACCCCCTCAAACTCATGGCAGACACCGGCCTCGGCTACCTCCAGCTCGGCCAAGCCTCCCCCACCCTCTCCGGCGGCGAAGCCCAGCGCATCAAGCTCGTCTCAGAGCTCATCAAAGGCCGCGGCATGAAAGCCACCCTCAACAACGCCCAACTAAAAGCCCGCAACCTCTACCTAATCGAAGAGCCCACCGTCGGACTCCACCTAGAGGACGTAAAACGCCTCATCGACATCCTCCACCGCCTAGCCGACGAAGGTCACACCGTCGTTGTCATCGAGCACCACATGGCCGTCGCCGCCGAAGCCGACTGGATCCTAGACATCGGCCCCGAAGCCGGAGAAAACGGCGGCAAAATCGTAGCCAAAGGCACCCCCGAACACGTAGCAAAATCCAAAACCTCCCGCACCGCGCCATTCCTGAAGACTGCTCTGGAGGTCTGAACATTACGCACCCAGACAAGTCACTCTTAGGGTTTCTACATCCCTAGACCGTCTCTAATAATTTCCTCCAGCTCGGAAATTTCAGAATCAGAAAGCACGACAAACTCCGCTAGCTTCCGCTTTTTCGCAGACAACCTCCCACCATTCTGGGTGCATAGCGAAACAAAGAGTCGTGCAATCCTGTCTGGCAGCTCTACGACATCTCTCATCTTATTGCGGATTCCATCGTAGCGATTTAGATAACGAAGCTCCGCCGGCAACTCCGTCTCGATCGTCTCACGGATGAAATCAATCGTGATTCGCGTTAGTTCCGTACAGTCGATGTAACGGTAAAAATCTATTGTATCGTTCGTTACAGTCATTCGCTGCCTGTCATCCATGGTATATTCAACCAATTCCATCAAAGGTTTCGAAAAGCTCTCCAGTGCGTGATCATAGTCCCGCGGTCGGTTCAGGATCACCGCCGATACTGGAAGAATGATCCCTTCGGGGCCGAATCTCCGCTGTGCAAGGACATGGTGCAGAAGGAATCGGTGAATCCGCCCGTTTCCATCGCTGAACGGATGCAGAAAATTGAAGACAAATGATACCACCGCAGCCGCAACCAGTGTTGGGACACCAAGATCGCGGCGTTCAGTTGACACTTTTCCGCTTCCGAAAGTCATACGATACGGATGACCCGCCGTTCGCTCCACCACCGCAAAGAACCCCGTCATCAACTCATCAATATCCTCAGGACGTGGCGCAGCGAAATGCACCCTTTCCAAATTCGGGGCAAGTGTCTCACCTACATAAACCTGTTCGCCGGCCTCATCCCGCCAACCTGCATTGGCATACCGGGGATCGACAATCGCCTGTTGCAGCTCGACCAAGGCCTGTTTGCTGAAAAAATTCTGGTGCCATGCCTGCTCCAACAACCCGATAAATTTCTCCGCCCGCTTTTGATCCGGCGTTTCGCGTTCGATCTCATAACTGCTCTTGCTCTCCTTGGCATAAAGATATCGTACAGCCCGTGCGAATATTTCCGGTGGATATTCGCCCGCAATTTCGGCGCAGCGATGTTTCAGAACTTCCTCGCTCCACTCGCCTAAGCCCTTCTTGCGGATCATCGGCGAAAAATCCAAGGTTCCTAGGAGATTCATATTGATCCGCTGTCGCCTGATCTTTTTCACCGGCCCGACCACGTAGATCTTCTCGTCCAGCAAATCCACATACCCACCCATCTCTAGGTCCGACATATCTAGCTGTCTGCGCGTGAAACCTTCATAGAGATACCAAATCACACGAGCATAGCGTCCAGTTGGCTTGCTGCGGACGAATTCGGCCACTTGGTTACCGTCGAGAAGCGGCATCACCTTTCTTAGGAGCTCGAGATGCAAACCTTCACGTTTGAGCGCGAATTCCAATTGGGCGAAAACTCCATCTCCCGGGTCCCGCGATGCCGGAAGATATTCGACTTGTTTCCCGTCTTTCTCAACCAACCTTCTCACCCCCTTAGCTAATACCCGGCTCTCGCGCCAATATGGTAATGTCGCAACTTCAAATCTCTCGGCCAACCACGCGTATCCAATTCGATTACATTTTGGAGTTTCCATTTTTTTCCGATTACGATTTCACCAAAACAGTTACAATTTACACTTTATTGCAAATTTCGATTATACCCTTCAGAGCTTCAATATCCTCATCTCTTCCAGAAAACCATTCAAAACTGTTACAAAATACCTAAAATGATTACAAATTACACTTTTTCCCACAAAACGATTACAGATCGGCTATTTCGACGCTAATTACAGCGTCCACCACCTAGCCGCCGAAGCCGGAGAAAACGGCGGGAAGATCGTCGCAAAAGGAACCCCCGAACACGTAGCAAAATCCAAAACCTCCCGCACCGCCCCGTTTCTCTTCGCTGCTCTACAAGTATGAAGAAACAGAAATCATCCTTTCGTGAACGACATATCTATTCTTCTGTCTTCGGTGAAATTACGGAATCGGTTTCGGATTCAGCTTGTGTATCAATTGCACCTTGAACTTCACTCACATCTCCAGAGTTTTCTTCAGATTCTTGAACCGGTACAACTGTGTGTAGACACACAGCGAAGAGACCTATAGCTACAAGCCAAGCCAAAATGACTATTCCGAATTTAAGGTATTGGACGCGCTGGAATCTATGTTCCAACCTAGAAAATTTTTGTGAGATGTCTTCATCTGCTTGCCCTTCACCAAGATTCTTCTTGGCTTCCACAATCTCCCCGACCGCTTCGGATGCGATGTCTTTGTGCGTTTTGTAAGCAATAGTCAAAATAACGGCCAAGATACTTGCAGAAATACAGATCGTAAGATTCTTAAACCCCAACCCCTGACCTATCTCAACAAAGCGAGCCGCAAGAAGCAATGTTCCAGGGACGACAAAGGCTTTTGCCTCAAGGCCGGAAACCAGCTTGGAGAGGTTTCCCGCAAGTTCACGATATTCCTGCCGTGCACATTCCAGTCGCCGGTCTAGGCTGAAGTCTTTTTTAGCGACACGAAAATTGTATTTTAATGCGCGCATAAATGAGTTGCCGCTGTCGTCCCTTAGAAGTTCACCAAGCCTCTCGCTGGGTGAGTGATGCTTCAATTTATCCCAAAGCGTCACGCGGAAGGCATCCCTTCGTGTTTGAGATAAACCTTCCTGATTCAGGAAATCCTCCAATTCATTAGCCGGAAAGGCGGAGGAGAGAATTCGCTTGGTAAAATTAATTTTGATATCGATTCTCTCAACATCAAAATAGGTCGCAACAGTAGGATTAAGAGTTAATGCGTCTGCTTCGTTTTTGAGAATGGAGATCAATTGAAGCGCTGATCGGTACGATTGAACAACTGCGGGTAGAGGGGCGGTTTGTCCGCTCCAGTAAGGCTTCTTTTCCTCGCCGCACTGAAGAACTAGAATTTCCTTGGGCTCCTTTTCCAGACAGCAATCACTTTTCAATAGATCAGAGATGTCCGTGGCTACGTATACAAAAGCCGGATCCCGTGGAACCTCTATGGAAATGTGATGGTCTTTTCCGACCCCATGGAGAGAGGAAATACGGAGCGGATTGTTATCCGGGGTGTAAACTTTTTTGATGACTAAGTTACCATCATCCAGATCTTTCAGCTCTTCCTCGCTGAGAGCTTCAGCGACGAAAAATGAAGCACACTCGTCGTCACCAATCTCACCAAGCAGCGAAAGCTTCGGAAGAATCTCATGTAGCCTTCGAAGCTTATAATTAGGGCGAATTTCAGTCATTGTTCTGATCTACCTCGATTTGATTAATCAAATCTTCAGGCGCATCGGTGATTATAACGTTTCCATTAGTAACCTGAATTTTACTCTTCCAGTTGAATTGCCCTCCTGTATCGAACTCCAGTCTGAGCCCTTTTGCTGAATACTTAAATTTACGGAATCGATTCATATCCGCGGCTCTTATTGGAGGAGTTTGCCCCGGTATTCCATGATCATCATCGGTCATGAACTCAACAAATCCGCTGTTGCCGTCTGGGTAAATACTGTTTCCTAGAGATTCAATCGAGATTCCATCACGGGCTCCGTTGTGATCTTTCCAATGGCTATAGGCTTTAAATCTGAAGTTTGAAATTTCATCGGCAGACATGTTTTCGGACTCGCACCATTCGTTAAGTCTCTCGTCCATCCTGACTGCCATCTCTCTTGAGTTGGTAAAGTCCCTACAACCAATAAAGTCGCTGAAATATCCAGCGGTTTCACTGGATTTTTTACTCGGCAATAGCGAAACAACACCATCGGCGTTATCAGCGAGGCTCGACATTCTAATGCGTGCGCCATGCTTCAATTTTTCTAGATCTAAGACCGTCGAATCAAGGAGATTCATGTCTTCGTCGAACGCAGGAATGTTCTGATCGGTCACTAGCGCGACAACTAGATATCGCTGTCCAGCCTGTTCGCCTCCGTCATTCTGATAGTATACAAAGATCACGTATCCACCCGTAGCTTGTACCTTCTTCTCAAGCCTGGCTTTCAAGGCGGCCACTGCGCTTTTAGAAAAAATTACGAATGCCTCAGATGTAGGAGCCTCGTTGAACGCTACGAGGAGCCTTTCTAGAATTTTTGCTGTTCCGTCCTCTTCTTTCTCGAAGCACCCAATAGTGCTACTACGAGAGACACCCTTTTTAGCGCCACTAATCAGACTTTGAACGGCCGGATTAGCATTGGAGTAGATTGTGTGTCTCTCCACGACTGAAGCATTGTCGATTGCTCCGGCAGCTTTTTCTAATTTGTGGGCTATAACTAATGAATCCATAACGAAGGAGATGCTTATTTCGACGGCCGATTAATTGTTCCCTCGAACAGTATTATTTTTTTGGCCAGAATCAATCGAAATCGGAGCAGATTATCTTTAACAATTATTCTAGCAACTTACAAATATTCACCGGTTAATCGATTCTTGGATGGAGAAAAATTTCATTCCTTCATAAACTCTTAACATTGGGTATGCTATGGTGCGTCCATGAAACGCATCTTCATCGCCCCTCTGCTTTCTATTATATTAGTTCTAGCAGCCGGCGCCCACGAACACACTGCCACCGTAGATCACTCGCACGACGATATTAAGGCGTCTTCAGAAAACACCTCTGACACAAAAAATCCCGATCCCTCCCAAGCGCAATACTTCGGAAAATTTTCACCACAGGTAAACCTCCGCTGGGACAAGTCATTCCTATACATCGAGAGCAACGGCCTGCCGCAGCACGACATGATGACCGGCATCACGGCCTGGCAGCAACAAGTTCCCCTCCCCCAGGATTACACCGGGGAAAACGCCTGGCGCATCCCGCTCGTTCCGGTTCCTGCCGCCACACCCCGCACCGTCAAAAACCAATTCCTACGCGGAGCCATCGCCATCGCCGCCAACGGCATCCCCATCTTCAATCCTCAGAACAACCGAGGCGAACTCTCACAGGAAATCGGCGAACTCGATCAATGGGGCGGCCACTGCGGACGCGCCGACGACTACCATTACCACGCCGCACCCCTCCACCTTCAGGAAACCGTCGGAAAAGGAAACCCCATCGCCTACGCCCTCGACGGCTACCCCATCCTCGGCCTGACCGAACCAGACGGCTCCAAGCCCGAAGGACTCGACGCATTCAACGGCCACACCAGCGAGATCGGCTACCACTACCACTCTTCCAAGAAATACCCCTACGTAAACGGCGGCTTCCACGGCGAAGTAACCGAAGCCAACGGCCAAGTAGATCCACAACCCCGCGCCCAACCAATCCGCGAAGCAGGCGAGCCCCTACGGGGAGCGGAAATCACCGACTTCGAGTCCACCGCCGAAAACGCCTACAAGCTAACCTACAAAGTCGAAGACAAAAAACACACCATCGACTACTCAGCCAACCCCGACGGCACCTACACCTTCGAGTTCCAAAACGGAAACTCAGAACCAACAAAGAAAACTTATACAGCGCAAAACAAGGCTCAACGTCCCAATCCCGGCCCGCCCATCCCCGTCCAAGACCCGCCAAAAGATGGCAAGCGCCCCCCTCGCCCGAAAGACGGCGGCCTCATCAAACCCGCGATATCCGACACCATCAAAGTCAGCGCCTATGCCGACAATTGGTTCATGCTCTACATAAACGGCAAACTCATCGCCGTGGATTCCATCGACTTCATGCCCCACAATGTTGTCACCCTGGACATCCTCCCGGAGTATCCGATGAACATCGCCGTCATGGCAAAAGACAACGCCGACCCGAAAACCGGAATGGAATACGGCAACCGCATCGGCGACGCCGGCTTCATCATCCGCTTCGCCGACGGCACCGTTTCCAATGCCAGCTGGAAGGCCAAAAACTTCTTCACCGGCCCGCTGAACGGCGACACTAAAAACCCCAAGGTTAAAACCACCCCCATCCCCAAAGATTGGTTTTCTCCAGACTTCGACTACAGCAGCTGGCCGAACGCCACCGAATACAGCGATGAAACCGTAAGACCCATGCGAGTCTTCAACCGCGAAGACTTCGGCGACGCAAAGTTCATCTGGACGGAAGACCTCGAACTCGACAACACAGTCATCTTCCGCACCAGCATCGAAAAACCCGACTGGAAACCGCGCTGGAACACCACACCCGATCTAACAACCCCGACCACCAAGCCCGAGTAACCGATCAATCCCCGAAA
>JBPOGC010000113.1:0-9895 GCA_051251795.1 Luteolibacter sp.
CATGGCAATTGCGCGGACTTTGGTAGTGTTTCTGATCCTCCTTGTTGGAGTGGAGTGTGTCTGGGCGGGAGGGAAGAAGGAGGCTGCGAAGATCTCTTTCCACATCGAGACGGATGCGACTGACAATCCGAAGATGATTTTTCCTCACGAGATCTATGGGAAACAACGTTTTTTCAGGAGGATACCGGAGGTTGCCACCAGTGACTTTGTTGCCTTCAGTCCGTTTCCTGCAAAAGACCAGGCCTCTTATGGGGCTGTATTCCAACTGAAGGGAAAGGCCAGAAGGAGGCTGGCAGCGATCACTTCGATCAGTATTGGAAAGTGGCTGGTTTGCCAGGCGTTCGGGAGGATTGTGGATGGCGTGATGGTGGACGATGTGGTGGATGATGGTGCGATTGTGATCTGGCGCGGTTTGACTCTGGAGGAAATCAGGGAGATCGATAAGACGGTCCCACGAATTGGTGAAAAGAAAGAGTAGGAACCTGACATAAGTATTTCCATGAGACTCACACTTTTATGCATGGCACTGGGCACCGGTCTGCTTTCGGCGCAACCGATCAAGCTTCAGCTGCCTACGGAAAACCATTTCCTTTTCACTGACCAACCGGAGCGCTTCTACATGTACGTGGATCGCTATATCGATGGTGAGAAGACGACACCGTGGCAAGGAGGGGCGTTTGGTTACGTGCGCTCGCCGATCCAGGTGGGAGGCAAGACGGTGATGAGCCGTTTCCATGAGGGGATTGATATCGCACCGATCCGGAGGGACAAGGCGGGGAATCCGCTTGATTTGATCATGAGCATTGCCGATGGGACTGTGGTTCATACGAGTCCGGTTTCCGGAAGAAGCAATTACGGGAAGTATGTGGTGGTAAGGCACGACTGGGAAGGATCCGGAGTGCTTTCGCTTTATGCCCATCTTGCGGAAATCACTGTGGATCCTGGCGACAAGGTGAAGTGCGGTGGTGTTCTGGGAAGGATGGGATACACGGGAGTGGGTATCAACCGGACGCGTGCGCATGTGCATCTGGAGCTGGGGTTCCAGATGAGTCCCAACTATGAGGAGTGGCACAAGAAGCACTTCGGTAGTGCGAATTTTCACGGAAATTTCAACGGAATGAACATCGCGGGGGTGAATATTTCGGCATTTTTCCTTGAGCATGAAAAAAATCCGGGGCTGAAGTTCAGCGAGTTCGTTCTCAGGCAGCCGATGCAGTTCAAGGTGACGGTGCCAGCGACTTCCGAGTTGCCGGAGTTTTTTGAAAGGTATCCGTGGATGAAACAAGGGGATCTTGCCGGTGCTGTGTCCTGGGAAATCGGGTTTGCGGCGACGGGGCATGCGGTGAGTATCGCTCCGAGCAAGCGGACGGTTTCACAGCCGGTGGTGAGCCACGTGAGGCCTTCGGATACTCCGCAAAGGTGGCTGACTAGAGGGCTTTTGACAGGAGAGGGGAATGCGGTGAGCTTGTCCAGTGGGGGTAAGAATATGCTTTCGCTGGTGATGGATGATTTTCTTTAAAACGGATGCTATGAGGAATCTTGGAATGCCAGCCCGAAACCGTTTGTTAAGCGGTGGTTGTTTTTCGAGGCTAGTGTTCCTTTTGGTTTTAGGAATTTCTCAGGTGAATGTGATGCTGGCCAATGAGCCCGGCGCAGCGGCTGTAGATTTCCTGGAAAAAGTGAGAAGCGGTGAGGTGGATCTGAAGCCGGGGGGAGACACTGCTTTGCAGGCAAACACTTCACCGGGGAAGCGGGAGGTGATTGAAAATTTTATCAAGCGGCTGAAGGGTGATCTGATCGAAGGGGCGTTTGTGGTGAGTGGTGTGAAGAAGGAGGGTGATTTTGCAGCTGTGATGGTCGGGAATATTTCCAAGGAAAACTCGGATGAGGTGCGGATCTTTCCTGTCGCGATGGTGCGGCTGGGGAAGGATTGGCGGGCGGCTCCGATTTTGGCTTCATTTGAGAATTCCGTGTCCGGGTATACGACTTCGGTGAAAGAGCGCCTGGTGGGCTTGGAAGGTTGGATGATGCGGGAGAGGGTGGTAGGGCTGGAGAAATTGATTTCCGAATCAACGGAGCGGATGCGCAAGGACATCCGCGGAGCGATAGGTGGCGAGGATCTGAAAGGTGGGGATCTGGGGAAGATTGTTTCCCGTTTCAGGCAGGCCTGTGTTGCCGGGGATGAATCGGCATTGCTGGGGTATCTGGGTGGCTTGTCTGATCCATTGCCCGAGGATTGGGCGGTGCGGCAGTCAGTTGCCCGGGAGGCGGCTTCCGCTGCGGCTTCGGAGCGGTTGCCCTGGCGTCTTTTTTCCTCGGATCAAGTGATATGGGAGGTGGTGAACGTGGAGGCGGATGGGAGTGAGGGATTTGTTTCCGTGGCATGTCTGGATCCCGATCTGGATGACAGGGAGCAGGGGAAGGCGCAGATCGATGTGATACACATTTCACTGAGGAAGGATGTCGAAGGGTTCTGGAGATTGGATTTGCCAGCGGCATTTCTGGATGACGATTGGGAGGAAAGTGATTTTTCGGGGGATCTGGATATGGATCTGCAGGTTCGGTTTTTGGAGCTGCTGCGGAAGAAAGATCCGGTTCTAAAGGCTTCCGATGAGGTGGAGGTGGAGAAGTCCTTTGTCGCTACCTTGAAGGAGGGAAGTCTGAGGCAGCTGTTACGGCACGTTTCCATGACGGGTGATGCGGAAGAGGCGAATAGTTCGGTATTGTTGGCGGTGGAACTTTGGTGGTCGGTGAACCGGGAAGGTGGCTTACTGGTTCCTATGTTGCTCGGTAATCTTGGGAACGAGAATGCTGCGGTGGCTGCTTACCAATGGTTTCACTTTGGGAAACCTGAGGTGTTTGACATGGAGGTTCTTACTTTCAAAGAGAGTGGAGACGGATGGCTGTTTGATAGGAATGGGGGTAATTCCCCTGATCTGGATATCAGCGGTTGGTTAAATGAGCGGGAGCCGATCTGGCGGAGTGAATGGCCGGACACTCTGGCAAGCAAGAGCGTGGGCATTGAGAAATTGCCCGAGGGTGAGGTGATTGATGAGGTTGAGGCTGAGAAGCTGGCTCGCAAGTGGGTGGACGCGCTGAACAAAAAAGACGGGCTGGAGGCTTTGGCCCTTACCGCGTGGATGGATCGGGGAAATGGTTTTCCGTCAAGGGTATCGCGGAACCTCAGTTACAACCTGTCCAGCGCGGGAAGAGCGAAGGCGGTTTTCAAGAAAATATACAAGTCGGACACTTGGGTTTGTGCGGGTATAGGCTTTACGAATGAAAATGATTTCTCCCGCGATTCATTTCTCCCATTGGTGAAGACGCCAAAAGGTCTGAGGGTGCTTGCGGAGGTGGATCTTCTTGTCGGGGGGGATCGTTCGAGAGTGTATTTGAACAAGGCATCGTTAAGCAAGTTTTCCAAGTTTTCTGGTAAGGAATCCGTGGCTGATCTGAGTAAGTTATTCGAGCGATTTGAGAAGGATTCCGAGTAGGATTTGCCAGGTTTGGGTGTTGGTGTAGTTTGCCAGAGCGGTTTTCTGGATCGACATCCATAGGTATTATGACAGATTTCCAAACGATTCTCACCCCACTAGACGTTATTACATTATGATCACCAATTGGCTCCGAAGCACGACGTTAGCTGTCAGCCTTCTTTCCTTGGGTAACCCCGCCTGCGCCCAACAGGCAGATTTCAACGAAGTTGGCCGCCAGATGGCGATCATGCTGCAAAACAGCCATTTCGCGCGCCTACCTTATGACGCCGAGCTTAGCAGGAAGTTTTTCGATGATTACATGAAGGATCTGGATTTTCAGAAGCTGTATTTCACGCAAGAGGATGTGGATTTCTTCAGTGCGAAATACCGTGACCGCTTGCATACGCTGCTCCTCCAAGGGGACAGTATGGAGGCTGCCCAAGAGGTTTATGCGGTGTTCCGGAAGCGAGCGGAGGTGAGGGTGAAACACGCGGAGGAACTGCTGAAAGGTGAGTTTGAATTTACAGGTGACGAGACGGTTATGATGTCCCGGAAGGAAGCCGACTGGTCGAGCAATGAAGCAGAGGCTCGCAAGACGTGGGCAAAACAAATCAAAGAGGCGGTACTCGCCGAGACCCTACGCCGGGAAATGCTGACAAGAATGGCGGGCGAGCAGGGCAAGGAGGATCCTGGCGCTGGCGACCTCGATCCCCGTAAAAAGGTGTCGTTGCGTTACAAAAGGCTGCTGGCCAGCATTCGTGATGTGGATGACGAGGATGTGGCCAACAAGTTTCTCAGTGCCGTATCGAGAGCTTATGATCCGCACACGGATTACATGAGCTTCCGTGAGATGAATCGTTTCAAGGATGGGATGAAGAACGAGCTGGTTGGAATCGGCGCGCTTCTCCAGGCGGAGGAAGACGGGGCTACGATCATCAAGGGAATCGTAGTAGGCGGGCCAGCGGACAAAGGTGGTCAGCTGAAACTGAACGACCGTGTGGTAGCTGTGAACAGCCTGAACACCGGACAGGCAGAAGGCATGACGGACATCATGTTCATGGAGATCGACAAGGTAGTGGATTTGATACGTGGAAAAGAGGGCACTTCGGTGGCTCTGAAAGTGGAGCCTGCTGGCGGAGCGCCAGGTGCGACAGAGATCATCGTGATCGACCGTGACAAGGTGGAGCTGAAGGATGAGCAAGCCAGCGGGGAAATGATCGAGGTGAAGGATGATAAGGGTGAGATGCACCGTATCGGTGTGATCACATTGCCTTCGTTCTATGCGGATTTTGATGCGGGGCTGACACGCTGTTCCGTGGATGTGGAGCGTCTGTTGGTGCGTCTTATGGAAGAAAACATGGATGGCCTGATTTTCGATCTCCGCAACAATGGTGGTGGGTCACTTGAGGAAGTGCGCCGGATGACTGGTTTCTTTGTCCCTACCGGGCCTGTGGTTCAGGTGAAGAACACCCTGGGACAGAGGCAGGTGAAAGATTCCGATTCCGGGAAGCCGCTTTATACCGGCCCGATGGTCGTGATGACTGACAAGAGCAGTGCGTCTGCTAGCGAAATTATTGCGGGTGCTTTGCAGGATTACAACCGGGCTGTTGTGGTTGGAGACAACTCGACTTTCGGAAAAGGAACGGTGCAGCAGCCGATGGATATCGGGCGCATGTTGCCGCTGTTCGCCGTTCGGAACAGGGCGGGTTATCTGAAGGTTACGATTCAGAAATTTTACAGACCTTCCGGCTCATCGACGCAGATGGACGGTGTGGTTCCGAACATTGTTTTGCCAAGCCTGACCGATGCGTTGGATGTGGGTGAGAAGTTTTTGGACAACGCGCTGCCGCACGACCGGATCAGCCCGGCTCCGGATTTCAAACCGCTTGACGCTCAGACTCTTTTCATCCCGCAGCTGAAGGAGAGAAGTCTTGAAAGGGTCGAGGCCTGCCAGGATTTCACATACGTGATGGAGGATATCATCAAGGCAAGGGAACGCCTCAAGGAGAACAAGGTTTCGCTAAACAAGGAGGAGCGTGAGCGTGAACTGGCCGAGGCGGATGTACTCAAAAAAGAAAGAAACGGTGAACGTATGGAGAGGTTTGCCGAAATGACCGAAGAGGATGCGAAGAATTTCACGTTCTACCGGGTGACTCTGGACGATCTGGAAAAAGGCTCCGATCTGCAGTCCTACGATCCTTCGGATGAAGGCGATGACTACATGCGTCGCGCGGTTGATAAGACAGCGAATCTGGATGACACACCGAAATGGCCTTCCGGTCTCAATGCTGAAAAACGCGAAGCGATCTCGATTCTCGGGGATCTGATCGAGCTCACTGAGACTGCGAAGATGGTTGGAATCATCGGCTCGGACGGTGGAATTCGCTGATGTCCTCCGTAGAGAAGCAGTTGGCTGAAATCCGGCGCCGGGTTTCAGTTGCTTGCGAGCGTGCGGGCAGAGATGAGGCAGCGGTGACGCTGGTCGCTGTCTCCAAGACCTTTCCGGCTGAGGCCATTCGTGAGGCTGCCGAAGCCGGGCAGATACAGTTTGGTGAAAGCCGGTTTCAGGATGCCGAGCCGAAGATCGCCGAGCTGTCTGAGGGGCTTGAGTGGCACTTCATAGGAGGTGTGCAGCGCAACAAGGTGCGGAAGATCCTATCGCTTTTTGGATGCGTGCATGCGATCGATTCACTGAAACTGGCGAAATATACTGATGGTGTTGCTGTTGATCTGGGCTTGAAGCCGGAGATCTTCTTGCAGGTGAACCTAGCGGGTGAGGACTCGAAGGGTGGCTTTTCCGTGGATGAGATCCGGGAGGCGATGGGGGAATTGAAAGCGTTGATGAATGTGAAAATTCTCGGGCTGATGATGATCCCTCCAGCGGATGATGGAGCGAGGGGCTGGTTCCGTGGATTGAGGGAATTCAGGGATGTATTGGAGAAGGATTTCTCGGTGGAACTTCCTTTTCTAAGTATGGGGATGAGCGGTGACTTCGAGATCGCGATCGAAGAAGGCGCGACCCATGTGAGGGTCGGTTCGGCGATTTTCGGAAAACGAGAAGGAAAGGTCGAGGGAGAGCTTGGGTAGCCTAACGAGTGGCGATTAGCTGTGAGGTGAAGCCTTTGAGGTAGGATGTTTCCGGGATCGTGACCATGATGGGGTGATCGAGGCGTTGGTTGTGCTCGGCTATGAGGCGGAGGGACTTTTTGGCATCCACGGATGCGGAGGCGAGGTTTTCCAGGAACAGGCTGCGGGATGCGTGGTGCGAGCAGCAGAAGGTGGAAAGAAGACCGCCTTTTTCGAGGAGCTTGAGGGAGCGGAGGTGGATTTCCTTATAACCGCGCATGGCGTCCATGAGGGTTTTCTTGTTTTTGGTGAAGCTCGGGGGATCGAGAATGATGAGGTCGTATTCCGGTTGGGCGGCTTTGAGGAAATCAAAGACGTTTGCCTCGATGACTTCGATTTCGAGGTTGTTGAGTTCCGCGTTTCTGCGGGCGGACGCGCAGGCTGAGGAGGAGATGTCCACGGCGGTGACTTTGGCTGCACCGGCTTTGGCGCATGCGAGGGCGAAGCCGCCCTGGTTTGTGAAGCAGTCGAGAACGCGGAGGTCTTTGGACATTTTTGCGACTTCCTGGTGTGCTTGGAGCTGGTCCAGATAGAGGCCGGTTTTCTGGCCGTCGATAAGATCGATCTCGTAGGTGAGGCCGTTTGCCTCGACGGTGAACGAGCCGGGGTTTTCGCCGTGAAGGAGCTCGATGCCTGGTTCCATGCCTTCCGCTTTGCGGGAAGGTGAGTCGTTTCTGAGGATGATGGATTTCGGGTTCAGTAGTTCAATGAGGGCATCGCGGATCAGTTCTTTTCGCATGTCCATGGCCAGGGTGAGAGTCTGGACGGAGAGGTGGTCTCCGTAACGGTCCACGATGAGGCCGGGGATGCCATCGGATTCCGACCATACGATGCGGCAGAGGGTTTCATCGAGTCCGGCGAGCTCGGTGCGGAGGTTGATAGCCTGCTGGATACGGCGGATGAAGAAGTCCAGATCGAGATCCTGGCGGCGGCGTGAAAAGCGGCGTGCGACGATCTGTGAGGCGGGATTGTAGATGGCGGAGCCAAGGGGGCGGTCGCGGAAATCTTTCAGGGTGATGACGTCTCCAGGCACTGGGTTTCCGAAGGATTTCTTGATGTCGGAGGCGTAGATCCACTCGTGGCCGTGGAAGATTCTGGCGCGAGGGGCGATGATGAGACCGGGCATGGTGGAACCTTCAACTCTCAACTTTCAAACTACAAGGAAGATGAGTGTGTTGGGCGCGAAACGAGGTATTTGCTGTGTTTTCCGATGTGATTCGATTTTCTCGTATGATGTTGACCGAGTGGGGGTGCTGGGTTAGGGTTACCCTTAATTCGCCGATGATCGTCGGCACAGGATTCGTGGTTACCGTTTGTCCAATCATAGTAGGGAAATTTGAGGGTTTCAGTTGGATTCGCTGCGAGGGCAAGGGTTCATTTCTGAACAGTCCGGCCGTGAGGGAATTCGGTGAAGCCAGAATCAAATCAGGAGAAAAGTGCCTGGTGATCGATCTGGAGAAATGCACGGGCATGGATTCCACTTTCATGGGGACTATGGCTGGCCTTGCATCTCGTCTGAAGAAAAAGGGCGGTGATATGCACGTGGCGAATGCGGGGGAAAAGAACAGGAATTCGCTTGAGGATCTGGGTCTGGATTTTGTCATGGAGATCGAGCCGGCAGAGGCGGAGTGGAAAGAGGTGGAGGCGAAGGTGAAGGATTTGCTCAAAGAAAAGGAGGTGGGTGTGGAGTCCGGCACTGTTCTGCATACGAGGCATGTCCTGGAGGCACATGAAGTGCTCTCTGATGCGAATGCGGGGAACAAAGAAAAGTTTTCCGGAGTGGTGAAACTTCTTTCTGATGAGCTGGCCGAGAAGGCTGGGGCTTCCAGCTGACGATTCTATATGGATGACATTCCCCCAATGGTGATCTACGTGTTTCTGTTCATAGGAGCCGTGCTTGCGCTTGTGCTTTGGAAGCAGCGGAGGGATACGAAGAAGCTGAAGGTGTGCTTCAATGAGCTGGAGGGTGAGGAGGAGCGGATGTTCAGCTTCCTGCATGATCTGGGGCTGGCGATTGGCAAGGAGCCGACGGATGTGGCGCTTTCCAAGATGATCGTAAATGGTGTGCTGGATGTGGTGAAGGCAAGAGGTGGCGCGATCTATCATATTTCTCCGGATCATGCGGCACTGATCCCAGCCTATGTCTCGAAGGATTGCCCGGTGCTAATGGGGGTTCCGCCGGAGGTGATAGAACGGATGGAAGTGGAGCCGAATTCCATCGAGAGTTTCTTGAGGCGGGAAAGGGTGGGACTGAACGAGGGGATTCTGGGGCATGTTTTGGAGAACAGCGAGGTGGTGCTGGTGGAGGATCTGAAAAACCATGAGTCGATATTGGGGGCTTCCTTTTCCTATACTGAAGACGTGGCGGTGATGATCGCCCCGATGCAATACGCGGGAAAAGATCTGGGTGTGGTGGCAGTCGCGCGGAGGCCGGAGGACGGGGCTTTTTCAAGAAACGATTTTGATGTCTTCCGGTCGGTGGCAGAGCAGTCGTCATTTGCGATAGGCAATGCGCGTGTGCACCGGGAGGCGAACGAGAAGAAGGCGATGGAAGGTGAGCTGCGGAACGCGCGGGAGGTGCAGCGTGTGCTCTTGCCCCAGGAGGATCCGGTGGTTTCCGGTTTCCGAGTAAACGGGACGAATCTTCCGGCGCGCATCATCAGCGGGGATTATTACGACTACCTGGATGTGGGTGATGGGAAGCTGGGCGTGGTGGTAGCGGATGTCTCGGGGAAAGGTGTTTCGGCAGGGCTGTTGATGGCGATGTGCCGGAGTCTGTTGAGGGCGGTTTCGCTGACGAATGCTTCCCCATCAAAGGTGCTGGCGGCGGTGAATGGCTATCTTTTCCCGGACATACGTGAGGACATGTTCATCAGTATGATCTACGGGGTTCTGGATCCGATCGAAGGGACGATGACCTTCACACGGGCAGGGCATGAGCCGGCTTTGGTTTTCAGGAAAAACGGTGGGGATGTGGAGACCTGGAGACCCAAGGGGCTGGCGCTGGGGATTGATGGCGGGAGCGTGTTTGAGCGGGTGACGAAGGACGAGGTGATCCATCTGGAATCGGGCGATTGCGTGTTGCTTTTCACAGATGGGGTGAAGGAAGCGCTGGACGTGCATGAGGAGGAGTTCGGCATGGAGCGGCTGGCGGATGTGTTCAAGGAGACCGCGCCGCTGGGAGCGGAGGTGGTGGTGAAAAGGGTGCAGCAGGCGGTGGAGGATTTCGCCGGGGACGGGCCGCAGATGGATGACGTGACGATCGTGGCGATCGAGAAGCGGTAAGTTTCAAT
>JBPOGC010000114.1:0-9581 GCA_051251795.1 Luteolibacter sp.
TCCAAGGCCATGCCTCTTGCCCGTCTCCATAGGCATTCATGCACAGGAAATAATGGGCGTTCACACCATGGCCAGAAAGGTAATTGATCAATCCAATAATCCCCTTTCCCTTACCATCTCCCCAAGTCGGATCATCTGGCTGCCAATCCGGGATATTCGGCGTGTAGAGATCCTCCTCATGCCCCGGCGTTCCGTCAAACTCACCATACTCCAAGAGCACTTCAGGACTGTTCGCTCCAAACTTGATGAAGTAATCCCCATCCGCAAAGCGCAGGTAATGCTCTCCAACATATTCCAGTTTTCCCTTACTCCGAAAATCCTTCCCCGATTTATCCTGAGCACCAATTTTGAAGCTTCCCGTTTCACCGTCCGGCCCCGTCCCTTTGGTTCCTCCCGTAAGCTCCGCCGCGACATTCTCCCCGGTGACGAAGCTCACGTCGTAAGTCCATTCCCCTTCTTCTCCTCCGGTAAACCGTGCTTTCCATTGGTTTCCATTCGTCGCGGAAGTGTTGGCAGCATCTCCATCGGCATCAAAGAATCCCGGAACCTTGTATTCCTTCCCGCTGGGCGAGGTAAAAGTCACATCCATCCGATAATTCCTGAATGTCTCGGAAGACTCCTCAGCCTGAGGCCCGTCAAAAACCGCTTCAATACGGTGCCACTTTTTTAAACTGCCATCCGCATTTTCCTCTCCTTCAATAATGCCAGAAAATGCCGTAACAGACGCTGCAAAGAGTATAGTTGCGACCCATGCTATTTCCTTTCGAATCATGCTCATAATGGTTTTTGGTGTTTGGGGGTTTTATTGAATCAATTTCTCTTTTGCAAATTACTCCTGTCTTTCTTCTTCGCTTACAGTCGGCATAAGCATGGCTCCTCTGAAGCTTGGCTTTGCTCCATCAAAGTCAGAGGTGAGTTCAAAGGTGAGCGAATACACTCCGGGATGATCGATTTTGACAGTTCCGATGATACAGTGTGCCTCCGCCATCTTCACAAGTGTTTCAACACGTTTGTATACGACCAGTTCTTTTTCCACAACCTGTCCCGCCACTGTTGCCCTCACTTGATCATCCGCGTCCCATTCGATCTTGTCACCCATGTTACAAATCGCCACGACATCATAGAGGCCTGGCTCAAACACTTTGAAATCCCAGCTCAATGCCTGCCCCTTTTTATCAAAGCCTTTAACGGTCAACCCTCTACCCGCCATAATCCCCTCACCTCTCAAAGGGACGGTGACCATGTTCATATCAAGTGCACGATCCGGCTTGTTTGGAATGGGTTCCAGATCATGAATCTTGGCATTGTACGCCTCCATCAACACCTTCCGGTCGGTGAGTTGCAAGAAGCCCGGATCCATTGCGGCGTCACCGGCAACGACCAACCTGATTACCGAAACATACTCATCCGGCTGGTTTTCGGGAATATCAAGCGTGATGATATTCTGGCCAGACATAGCATCAAACTCTGAGCTAAAACCTACGGACTCACCCGTGGCCAGAAGAGATGCACCCAGCACCTTGTTGTCCAATCCGAACAAAGTGAATTCCCCAGTTTCCGGCCACTCAAGCACGTTCAGATAAAGGTTGGTCTTCCCGTCTTCCTTACGCTGCGAGATCGTCCCCCAACTAATCTGATGCGGGTAAGGACCAGCCTCAGTTTCATAGATTGCCTCTCCGTTAATTTTAAGCCAGTCACCGACAGTCTTCAGCCTTTCCTCCACGGACTTCGGAATGACCCCGTTCTGATCCGGTCCGACATTCAACAAAAGATTCCCTCCGTTTCCTGCTGCGTTGATCAATCGGTGAATGATCTCTGTGGGAGATTTCAACTCCGCGTCATCAGAAACGAAATGCCAGGCACCATGCCTTTTAGTGATCGTAACTGCAGATTCCCAAGGTATTTGCAGATTAAAGTCAGGAGCCATGTTGTCATTCATGGTCAGATAGTCGACGTACTCCAGCGCATCGTCATCGCCAAGCCGGCTATTGGAAATGGTTCCAAATGAATGAAGCATGTCCACCATGTCCTGCTGGCGTAGAAAGGGCTTCTCTGCAGGATCCCTGAACCGACGTGACGCGTCAAACCAGATGAGAACAGGCTGATGTTTTTCACAAAGCTCTTTGATCACCTCATGCAGATAGTCCACATAGGGAACAATATCTCCGCCCACATCCGGTTCGTTATAGAGAGGATTAATGAGGTCTACTTGTGCGTAGTAGCAGCCCATCCGCAATCCCACAGCCTTACATGACTCGGAAAGTTCCCCGATTATGTCACGCTTGAATGGAGTCAGATCGGTAACATCCCTCGTTGAGACGTCCGAGTCCCACATAATGATGTAAGAGGACTGGTGTGCGGTCGGCACCACATACTTCATCCCGCCCAACTTCGCAATCCGAGCCCACTCTCCCGTATCCAGATTACCAGGGCTCCAGGTCTCCTTTTTTCCACGGACATCGAAGTGGATGAACATCCCGAACTTAGCGCCTTTGAACCACTCCAGTTGCTCTTCGGCCGTAGGTTTCTGAGCCATCCCTGTGACGGGAAAAATCAACGTCACAAGCCCCCCAATAAGCATCAATGTTTTCATTCTCATAGCATTTCTCCTTACGGCATTTTACCACTCGAGCGACACTTGCTCACCAGGCTTCAATTCAAGAACCTTCTCTTTGTCGTCGTAAGACAAGGTCGCTTTCCCGCCAGCCTTAGCCAGCACCGTTGACTTAGTGAGTTCGCCACCACTCCAGTCCATCGAAATTTCAAAACCGCCACGAGCACACAATCCTTTCACCGAGCCATCCGGCCAAGCATCAGGTAGAGCTGGCAGCAAATGAAGCGCTCCGTCATGAGACTGTAACAGCATCTCAACAACCCCGGCCGCGCCACCGAAATTTCCATCTATCTGAAAAGGCGGATGTGCATCCAACAAGTTGGGATAGGTGCCGCCGCCCTTGCTATAGTCCGTGTGCAAACCCGATGGCTCAACAAACTGGAGCAATTCGCGGAACATTTTATAAGCACGGTTCCCATCCTCTAGTCTTGCCCACAGATTTATCCTCCAACCCTTCGACCAACCTGTTGATTCATCCCCTTTGATCTCAAGTGATGTTCTGCAAGCTTCCGCCAGTTCGGGAGTCGACGCTGGAGTGATATGACTCCCAGGGTGCAGGCCGAACAAATGCGACTGGTGACGATGCTGCGGATCTGCATCTTCCCAATCGAAATACCATTCCTGGAGGTTGCCTTTTTTCCCAATTTGATAGGGATGCAATTTTGCCACGGCCTCTTCCAATTCCGCTCTGAAGGCCGCATCAACATCCAAGACCCTTGAGGCCTCAATCAACTGCACAAAACTCTCCCGAATCATCGCCAGATCGGCGGTTGCCCCATACAGAGTATGCCCCTTGTAGCCTTTGTCGGTTAAATAAGTATTCTCAGGCGAGGTGGAGGGAGCAGTAATCAACTTGCCCTTCTCGTCTTCGATCATCCAATCCAAACAAAACTCCGCCGATCCTTTCATCAAAGGATACGCGTAATTCTCAAGAAAGTCTTTGTTCTGGGTAAATTGGTAATGCTCCCAGAGGTGCGTTACCAACCACGTGCCACTCATGTTCCAATTCGCCCACTGCGGGCTACCCTCACCAAAATTACCCACCGGATTACTCATCGCCCAGATGTCCGATGTATGGCAAGCCGCCCAGCCTTTATCCACCCCATAGAACGTTTTTGCCGTGACCGCTCCCGTTTCCGAGAGATTTTTGATATACGAAAGCAATGGCATGTGAAATTCCGACAGATTGGCCGTTTCTGCCAACCAGTAGTTTTCCTCAACATTGATATTCATGGTGTAGTTGCTGCACCATGGTGGACGGACATATGGATTCCAGATTCCTTGTAGCGTAGACGGGACACCCTTGGTGCGTGAACTCGCAATCAGCAAATAGCGTCCATACTGCAAATATAGTATTTCCAGATTTTTATCCTCAGCGCCAAAAAAGTATCGCTTCAGCCGCTCATCCGTCGGCAAATCAGGTGCTGTCGTCCCTCCCAGATTCAACTCCACTCGACTAAAAAACCGCTGATAATCTGCAAGGTGCTCTGTCTTTATTTTTTCATGACCTTTCTGCTCAGCGCTTGAAAGCTGCTCAAGAGCTATCGCTTTGCTGTCTGCTCCCTCTTTTACAGGGTCTTTATCGTAACCGTTAAAACTCGTTGCGACTGAGAGATAGATCACCGCCTCATTGGCTCCGCTCACCGTAAGCAACCCATCCTCATATGACAGCGCTCCTCCGTCATGCCGGACTCTTAAATAAGAGGAAAACCGGGTTCCACGATCTTCATCAAAACGAATTGGATCTTCTACATCCTCCTGAATGTTATGAGCCACGTAATACGGCGCGTAACCATCGGCTTTCAAAATATTATCTTCAAAAGCCGTTTTGTATTTTAGTAAACTCGTATAGCTCACGCTAAAATCCAAAGCAGCATCTTGATCCGCCGAGAGCTTTATCATCATCACCTGATCCGGATGTGATATGAAATATTCGCGGGAAAAACGAACCCCCTCCACCTCATAAGAGGTTTTGGAAACCGCCTTGCTGATATCCAGTTCTCGGTAATAATTTTCAGCTTCAGCCTTGTGTTCAAATTTGAGAAATAAAGTTCCCAGCGGAGCAAACGACTCGGTGAATTTCCCCTGGATGTTACGGTTCAGTTTATCGGCCAGTTTATAATCCTCGTTTGCCAGAGCCTCTCGAATTTCTGGAATCGATTTATAGGCATCTGGCTTCATATTCGGATCAACCGGTTCACCCGACCAAAGCGTGGCATCATTCAAATAGATCTGATCCGACTCAACACCCCCGAAAACCGAAGCTCCCATTTTTCCATTACCAAGGACAAGGCTCTCTTCGAAAAATTCGGCAGGCTTGTCATACCAGAGTTTCGTCGTGGACTGCGCGGTAGCCGTTTGCACGGCAACCAATCCTATCAATAATAATAGAGTGTTTCGTTTCAAAAAAATCAATATCCCTTCACTGCTTTACGAACCTGTTTCATAATGTCTATGCACACCGGATTCACGAATGGAGCGTCCGCCGTTACGTCTGGAGTCGTTGATAAATTAATAGTGATGGGCATGTTCGCCTCATCCGCCTTCTTAAAAATCTCGACGTATTTCTCCGCGGAGAACTTAGGTTTCCCTACAAACTTCCCTTTGCGAGCACGGCTCGACCAAGCATCCATATAGAACCAGGCGGCTGAAGTCTGCCCCTCCAGCTGACCTCCTTCATCAAACAAAAAGGCAGGCTGAATCTCCGGTTCTCTACCAGCCCCGTCTGAAACCACCAGATCGCTGAAGGGAGTCAAATTCGGAAACAAATTCTGACTGAATCCTACCGCTGCATTGGGGTTACCTGCCTTGATCGCATTGGCAAGCTTCTCCCAGGGCGGATCCAGCTGATAGAGCTTCCATCCGCTGTCATCGATATAACCAGCAGTCGTCGCCAAGTCCTCACCGTATCTAAGACTCACCTCCCGAAAGTGGGATTCCAGAAACTCGAAATAACCCGATGGGTCCGGCGTCTCGCCACTGCCATAAGTATCTCCATAAAGTTCTTCCATCCCACTATTAGGATTGTAGTAAAGCATCAGGCGAATGTCATGTTCAGCCAAGCCATCTATGAGCTCCCGGATCAAATCACGCTCACAAGTGAAACCCGGTTTGAGCTTGTCGATGGTCTTGCTCGGCCCCGGCCAATGCTGTGTGCCATGCGCGCAGGTAAAACACACCCAGGACGCACCTGTTTCCACCACTTTTCCAACAAAGGCATCCACGTCGAATTCATCAACCAGCTTCTGATACTGATCCCCCAACTTCGGTCCACCTTCAAACGGAACTGTTTGGGACGAAAAATGGACAAACAGTCCATACTTCCCATCCACCATCCACTGCACATCAGCTTTCATCTCCTCCGCCCGTTCCTTGATGGCAGCATATGCTTCAGGACGTACTAGTTCCATCGACCAAAGGGCAAACGGATTGGTCTTCCCTTTCTTGTTCTTGATACGGTTCAGAGCCCTCCTTTCCGCCTTTGTCCCTTGAAAATCCACCAATCGCAAACGGATTTGGTTCAGGCCTTTTTTCAATAGCATACCCTCTTTCAGAGTATGTCTCTGGACCAAAGGCCGGGTGTCCCAATCCGGGACATTCGCCTTCTCCGTGATTGTTGTGGATCCTGAGCTGACCTCCAAAGTGGATTGGGCAAGAATTTCTTCTCGTCCTGAATACAGTAGGGCAACATTGTAGACCGCTTCATAGGGCACATCCACTTCCCAGGTCATGACATCGTCCTCGGTGTGAAAACCCCGGATAAAAGCATCGTTTACTACAGTTGGCGTAGGACGGCGGGAAACGTTTAGATTACCGGAAAGCTCCGCCCGAAATCCCATGATCGTGGTAATATCATCAGGCCTAAGCTCCCAGGTTCTCGGCGCCCAATAGGGATGGATCGCAGTCTTTACCCACCAAATAAGCAATCCGATAGAACAGAGGATTCCGAGCAGTAAGTAGCGCTTCCTTATAACAAATCCTTTTTTCATCTATTGAGTTTGAAATTGGCAGTCACGAAAACCGAAGCGACTGCAAGCTGCTTCATCTATTCTCCACGGATAGCCTTCCGGACTTCATCCATCACTTCCACGCAGTCGGGACTGAAAACCGGATGCTCAGCAGTAACGTCAGCTGGCATGATCAGATTCATCGTCACTGGGATGCCTTCTTCTGCCATGCTTTTGAAAAACTCGACATACTCCTCAGTGGAATGGACAGGGCCATCGCTCACTTTTCCGTTCATCGGCTCGCTCGGGTACCAACCGTTTTTATCCATCAGACACCACCAAGCTGGAAGGACATCGCCGAACTGCTCTCCGAGACCGTAAAGTTGAGTATCGTATCGATCCAGTTGATCCGCGCTGTCAGTCACACCTAACTCACTGAACGGGCTCACCATAGGCCCGCGATTCGTACTCAGCCCGACAACGGCATCAGGATTACCCGCTTTGATCGCACGTGCCCATCCCTCCCAATCGGGATTCAGCGGATAGTCCCAGGCAAGCGCGCCATCCATGTATCCGAAGCCCATCAGCTTATCGCCGTAACGCAAGCTGCACTCGCGAAGAATCGCCTCAATGTTATCGCTGAACCTAGATGTATCCAGCTCATTGGCACCCAATGCCTCCCGCCATACCTCGGGGTCATAGCCATTGTAGCCGGTGTGTAGGTAAAACAATGTGCGGATACCGCGTTTATCGAGTGCATCGATAATTTCACCCAATAGATCGCGCTCTGAAGTACGACCAGGTGCGACCTTATCAATCGCAGCATTCGGCCCGGGCCAATAAAAGCCTTGGTGTGTGGTTGTGAAAGTAATCCATGCAGCACCTGTGCGCTCAACCGCATCCGCGAATACATCGACGTCAAACAACCTAACAGATTCCTGGAACCAGTCAGCTCGTTGTTTGTCGCCCTGGAAAGACCGGCTCCGGGCCGACCAATGGACAAAAATACCGTATTTCCCATCCACCATCCAGGATGAGTCACCACGGATCTCCTTAGCTCTTTCGAGTTGTCCTTTGCGAGCTTCCGCAGTTCCCAGTTCGATGGAAAACAGATGGAAATTCTCCGTCATCCCTTGCCCGAAACGAGGAGAGTCATCATCTCTGTTTGGAATCGGCTCCGCATTCGGAATACGAAAGGTCACTTCATTCTCACCTGCTTTCAGTTCCAATACACCAGGCAATTCCTGGCGCCAAAAATACGGACGCCCTTCCCATGTGGGGACGATCGAGGGGGCACTCAAAACGGACTCTCCCGAACTCACCTCCAGAAGCTTCTGATTCTTACCACTGAATAGGACATCAACGACATAGTCTCCGTCTTCAGGGATTTCGACTTTCCATGTCACTGTATCCTCTGCGTCCTCAAACTTGTAGACCACATTTCCACTCCGGAAATGCGGCTTGGCTTCTCCACCGATTTCGCCGCGAGACGCTATCATGGCGGTGACTTTTTCCGGACTGAGCTCAAAAGCTTTTATGGGAGCAGATTCCTCCGCTTCGGCAAATACGGGTGCCATAACACCCACCATCGATACGATCACCACCGAAGCGATCCGTCTACTATTCAGCGCTATCTTGTTCATTCTCATAATAGTCATTTCCATCTTCTCGATTCGTCCGCTCCACAGAAGCAATCTCCACTGCGACCCCTTCTGCCAAATAGGCATATCCCTGTTTGGAAAAATGTACATCGCCCCGCCCTTTCCGGATGCCGGGTAATTTCTGTAAGGCATGGGTATGAAGATCATTGATAGCCACCCCGTTGCCCTTCATGACTTCCTCCGCGACTTTGTTATACCTGATGTCATCACCAAGTTTTCGCCCTAGCTCAAACTCCGGAACAGGGGTCGTGGCACACCAGATCAAGGTGGCTTCAGTTTCCTTCAAGCGGGCAACAATCTTCTCCAGACTAAGGCCATATTCTTCCAGCGTCGTAGTGAGCACTCCGTTCAGCTTGTCGCGATTCCCTTGGTTTTTCGATGTCGGATTGCGATAGCAGAGATCCCATAGGCCCCAGTTGAAATGGATCACATCCCATTTGCGAGAGCCAAGCCACTTGTCCAAGTTCTCCAACCCATAGGCAGTGTATTTCCCGTTTTCAGGAATACGAAACACATCGGCTTTCCCCCTCAGTAGTTTCCGAACCTCCACTGTATAGCCAATGGAAATGGAATCACCTATCAGCAGAATGTTGAGAAGTTCCGGATCGTCCTTAGGGTTTACAAAAGCCTCCGAGTATTCCTTTCCGGTGTATAGCTCGGCTTTGCTCGCCAGTTCTTCCGGATCCTCGGGTGCCGCGAATGCATGCGAAGCGACGGCGAAGGCCAGAAAGGCAAATGTAAGTGGGGGTTTTATTTTTTTACTCGAATGTTTTGGGTTTTCGGGCTCTTGACCCTTTCCTCCGGCTAGGGCGCCAGGCGAATTGCCGTTGCACCCTGCGAACTCTCGCGTCCATCAGCCCGCACTGCGGTGACCTTGAGGGTCATTTGCTCGTTATCCTTCAGATCTTTGGCTTTGTAGACGTAATCTGTGCCCGCGATTTTTGAAGCGACCAGCTCATAGTCGGGCGCGTTGCCCACCGCGCGGTAGAGATTGTATGACACGTCTTCCCCACCACCTTTCCATGAGAGCGTGACCTGGTCCGCACCGTTCTTGTCGATCTCCAGCTCCGAAGGAGCAGCCACAGAGACATAAGCCGGGATCTCAGTGATTACATACGTCTCTCCTTTGGCAGACTTGATACTGACTTGATCCGTGCCCTTGGCAACGAAGTCCACCGTCTGCCCATCGCTGGTCTTGATGACAGCCTTGGCGACGTTCGGATACCTTAACTCCAGGGCTCCGCCTGCTTTGGACAACACCTCCAGTTGGCTAGCCTGACCATCAGACCACTGGGCGGAGACCTCAAAGTTGCCACGCGCCAATAGGCCCCGGTAACTGCCCTCTGGCCATGCACCAGG
>JBPOGC010000115.1:0-9374 GCA_051251795.1 Luteolibacter sp.
AGGATGACGAGGGATTTCTCGGTGGCGTGGTTTAGGATGAGGGCGGTTTCGCTCATTTCCACCATGAAGGTGGATTGGCCGCGTGAGAGGTCGTCGCTGGCGCCGACGCGGCAGAAGATTCGGTCTGTGAGGCCGATGGTGGCGCTGTCTGCTGGGACGTAGGCGCCGATCTGTGCCATGAGGGTGATGAGGGCGAGCTGGCGGATGTAGGTGGATTTACCGGCCATGTTGGGGCCGGTTAGGATCTGGAGGCGGCTGGATTCCGGGAGGAGTTCGGTATCGTTGGGGACGAATTTGGTATCGGTGAGGGTTTGCTCTAGGACGGGGTGGCGGCCGTTTTCTATGATGAGTTCGGTGCCTTGGCTGAGGGTGGGGCGAGTGTGGCGGTGGAGTTGGGCGGTTTCCGAGAGGGCGCAGAGGGTGTCGATCTCGGCGATGGCGGAGGCGGTTTCCTTGAGTTCTTTCAGGTGGGTGACGACTTGCTGGCGGAGCTGGAGGAAGAGTTCGTATTCGAGTTGTTTGGAGCGTTCTTCTGCGCCGAGGACTTTGTTTTCCATTTCCTTGAGCGCGGGGGTGATGTAGCGCTCGGCGTTGGCCATGGTTTGCTTGCGGGTGTAGTCGTCGGGGACTTTGTCGAGCTGGCGGGTGGTGACTTCGATGAAGTAGCCGAAGACGTTGTTGAATTTGATTTTCAGGGAGTCGATGCCGGTGCGTTTGCGTTCGTCTTGCTGGAGGCGGGCGATCCAGTCTTTTCCGGAGCGGGCGGCGGTGCGGAGTTCGTCGAGTTCGGGGGAGTGGCCGTCGGCGATGATGTTGCCGTCTTTTAGGTTGGTGGGTGGTTCTTCGGAGAGGGCGGTTTCGAGGAGAGTGGTTAGGTCTGGGAGGGGGTGCAGATCAGTGAGAAGTGCCGAGTGTGAAGTGAGAAGTGGAAGAAGATCCTCTTTTAGGGGGGGGATGTTTTGGAGGCTTAGGCTTAGGGATTGGAGGTCTCTTGGGTTGCCGGAGTTTTGGGAGAGGCGGGAGGTGGTGCGCTCTATGTCGCGGATGTTTTTTAGGGATTCGCGGGCTTTTGAGAGGAGGAAGGGTTCGGCGAGGAGGGCGGCGATGGTGTTTTGGCGGGAGGTGAGGGTTTCCAGGTCGCGGAGGGGGTGGAGGAGCCAGGTGCGGAGGAGGCGGCCACCCATGGGGGTCTGGGTGCGGTCGAGGACGGCGAGGAGGGTGTGTTTGGGGCCGGAGCGGGATTCTATGAGATCCAGGTTGCGCTGGGAGGCGGCGTCGATGAGGACGTGTTTGTCGTTTTCCAGGAGGCGGGGTGGGTTCAGGTGCTCGCAGGGGCGGCGGAGCTGGTGGATGAGGTAGTGGAGGGCAGCTCCTGCGGCGGCGGTGGCGGAGTGAAGGGCGGCACAACCGAAGCCATCGAGGGAGTGGATGTTGAAATGGGATTTCAGGAGGTCTGCGGCGTGCTCCGGCTGGAAGGTGTAGCCATCGTAGGGGAGGGCTGTGGGGTGGTTTTCTGAAAAATCGCTGATCTGGTGATCCGGGATGAGTAGCTCTGAGGGGGAGATGCGGGAGAGCTCGTCGAGGAGCTGGGCGGGGTCTGTGAACTCGGCGATGATGAACTCGCCGGTGGTGTGGTCTATGGCGGCGAGGCCGTGGGTTTTGCCGACTTTTGAAAGGGCGGCGAGGTAGTTGGGCTTGTCATCGGCGAGAAGGGTAAGGTCGTCGATGGAGCCGGGGGAGAGGATGCGGGCGATCTCACGTTCGACGATTTTTCCGGGCTGGGGGGTGGTGGTTTGCTCGGCGATGGCGACGCGTTTTCCGGCTTTGAGGAGTCTGGCGATGTAGTTCTGTGCGGCGTGGTAGGGGACGCCGCACATGGGGGTGCCGCCGCGCTTGGTGAGGGCGACGTTCATGATGGGGGCGGCGTTCTTGGCATCCTCGAAGAACATTTCGTAGAAGTCGCCGAGGCGGTAGAAGAGGATGATGTCGGCGGGGAGGCTTTTCCTCATTCCAAGGTATTGGGCCATCATGGGTGTAGGGGCAGACATGGGGGGATGCTGCGCACCTAAGTTTCAACTTTCAAATTTCAATTTTCAATGAAGGGAGATTCGAGGGTTGTGGAATGTTGCGAGTTGTTGAGGATGGGTGGGTGAAGGATTTACGGAAGGTGCGGGATGTTGTTTTTGCCGGGATAGATTTCGAGGGAGCGGGGGCGCAGAGGGGTATGGAGGACTGGCCGGTGCAGATCGGGATGGGGACTTGGTCTCTGGAGGACGGTTTCGGGAATTTCTATGACTCGTATCTGGAGCGTGAGGGGCGGGTGGACTGGTATGCGAAAAAGATCCACGGGATTGAGGAGGAGGATCTGGAGGGGGCGCCGAGTTTGCTTTCGCTATGGCCTGAGGTGAACGGGCGACTGGGAAACGGGGCTGTGCCGGTGGCGCATGCGAAGGGGACGGAGAAGCGTTTCCTGAGGGTGTTTCCGGGGAATCCGTTCGATCCCTGGGTGGATACTTTGTTGCTTTCGCGCGCGGCGATGCCGGACAAGAGGAAGCACTCGCTGGGGATTCTTTGCGAGGGTGTGGGGCTGGGGGACAGGGTGCGGGAGCTGGTGCCGGGGCGTGACTGGCATGACGCGCTTTTCGACGCGGTGGCTTCGCTGGTGCTGCTGGAATGGATGGTGAAGCGGTTCGGGCTGGAGGATCTGCCGCTTTGGGCGCTGGTAACACCGAATACGGGGGCTTGGTATAGAATCAGGCAGACGATGTGAGCTGGAATTTTCAAATCTCAAACTTCAATTTTCAATGAAGAGTTATCGGCGGATTTTACAGGTTGTTTTCGGGTTGCTGGCTGTGGTGTTGGTGGTTTTCATAGTAACGCGAAAGCCGAAGAGGCCGGATCTGCCGAGGTGGGAGATGCAGGAGGAGCTGCTGGAGAAGGGTGTGGAGGAGATGAAGGCGCTGGAGGATGTGAGGCTGGTGAAAGGGCTTTTGCGGGAGAATCTTTCGGAACGCAGGTTCGACTTTGCAGTGGTGGCTGAGGCTGTTTCCGGAAAGAAGGTTTTGCCGATCACTGGCAGGAAATCCGGGGAAAGGATTTACGGGGTGATACAGGATGCGATGAAGGTGGTGGTGAAGCGGATGAATGCGGACGATTCACCTTTGAAGAACCTGAGGAGGATCAATGAGGGGTCGCGGTATTTTGAGGATGCGTTGCTGGTGGAGCTGGACGGGATGGAGGGGGTTTCCTGTGGGATACCGGTGACTCTGGATGGAAAGGAGCAGCGATCCGGGTATCCGGACCTGAAGATCACGGATGAGGAGACAGGGGAGGTGTATTACCTGGATCCGAAGCTGATGGAGATGGGTTCCGAGACGAGTAGCTTCCGGACGTTTTACTTCGAGCCGAAGGTGGGGACTCTGAAGATCATAGAGGATGCGACTCATCTTCTGGTAGGGATCGAGCATGACGGGGTGGACGGGGACTGGACTTTCACCGGGTGGAGGCTGGTGGATCTTAGCAAGCTGACGGTAAGGCTGAAGGCGGAGTTCCAGGCGTCTAACAGGGATCTCTATGACGGAGTAAAGCTCAGGGAGCGCTGAGGGGGATTTGTCTAAAATTTTCCAAATAAATTTCCGGTTTTCGGAAGTTCTGGGTGGCGTTGGGCTATGGTCTGGCGCATCATAACCGATGGACGGAGCAACGGTTGCTGCGATCCGAACCCTAACAAAAACAAATAGAAATCATGCAAACTGCAAACGTCAATCTGCCGATCACTGTCACGGTGAGACACGAAAGTGTGACGGACTCGCTCCGTGAATATGCCCACAAGAAAATCGAAGGTCTCCATCTGGATTACCCGAAGATTATCGAGGCGAAGGCGATCCTGGACGTGCAGAAGAACCGGCACATTGCAGAGATCATTTTGTTCTGTACGAATCATATCACGATTGAGGCTCATAGTGAGGACCGGGACATGTATGTGGCGATGGATGAGACGATCGACAAGATCGCAAGAAGGATGCGGAAGCACAAGACCCGGCTGCTGAAGAAGAACAGGCCGCACAGGAATGAGTCGATCCGTTACCTGGATGAGAAACATTTCACCGACGAAGCAATGGATCATCCGGAGGATTCGCTGGAAGATCCGATCCCGTTCATCGTCCATCCAGACCGCTATGCTGTGAAGACGATGTACAAGGAGGATGCGATCATGGAGTTGGAGCTCTCTGACAGGCCGTTCATTCTCTACAAGAGCGCGCGTCGTGATTGCCTGACGATCATTTACCGCCGGAAGGATGGCGAGTATGCTGCGATGGATGTTCCCGGCTAAATTTTTCAGATAGAGTATCTGGATACGAAGAACGCATGGTGATTAACACCATGCGTTTTTTTTGACTCAATTGCCGATGACCGGTGAAAGAGCCGGCCATTCGCATTTCCGGTTTATTTCGGGGATAGCATTATAACAATAGGGCAGTGGTCTGAGACTTCTTCCGGCACGCCGGGAATCATTTCTGCCTGAACTTCCTTGAAACCGTAGGTTATGAAATAGTCGAAGGTGGCGGGATCGAAGTAGCGTTTCTCGGGATCGCTTTCGCTGCCCCAGGTAGGGCGTTCTTTCTTCGGGGTTTTGTCCCACGAGTTGTGGAAGCCAGCGGCGACGAAGTCTTTGATGGTTGTATCCAGCTTGAACTGGCCGTCGTCGTTTGTGTTGAAGTCACCGCCGACTACCCAGCCGACGATTTTCTCATCAGCGAACTTTTTCTCCATTTCGGCTTTGTGGGCGACGATCTGGCGAACGGATTCAGCACGTGTATTGGCGATGTCTTGCTCACCCTCGGGGGTGTGACTGCCACGATTGCTTTTGAAGTGGACTGAATAAACCATTATCAGGCCGCCTTCAGGGTGTTCGAGGGCTGCGAAGGCAAAACCGCGTCGTAGGTTGGGGAAGCTTTCGCTGGGTTTGAAGGCTTCGAACCAGGCGGAATTTGCCTTGAGTGTGGATGCGATGGCGACTTGCTGCAGGGCTGGCGCGCCACCCTTTATCAATGGGAAGTCGCTGATGGCATCCACTTTCATGCCGGGAACGGTTTTGACGAGCTTTGCGAAGGCTTTTGGATCCTTGATTTCCTGGCCGAGGAAAATATCTGGCGAGGCATCTTCCAGGAAAGGTTTCATTGCGCTCATTTGCTTCGCTGCTTCAGCGTTGGTAGCCTTCGGACTGCCACCGGGGAACCATTCGAGATTCCATGCCATGGCTTTGATGGGCTCTGCCTGGAGAAGAGCGGTTGAGGCGAGGCACAGCGCCGATAATACGAATTTGTTACGGAGAAAAATCATTTGATAGTTTTTGAATTAGAATTGGCTATTTGAACGCCGATTCTTTCAAAAGCAACCGGTAAAGAGCAAATCGCAGGGATTGCAGGATGGTGGGGAAGCATTCTTCACGCCATGGCAAACCGGTGGGTGGATTGCGTCTTGCAGGTTGGCACGAGGATTGCCAGCCTCTGCGAATATGAATAAACGCTCCTCCCGATTGCCTTGGCTGTTGCTCATGCTGATCTCGTTTTTCTTGAATCTGTCTGCCAGTGCTCAGGAAGTGGGCGGTGAAGTTGCCAAGAAAAGCATGGATGAGGTGTTTGACGGGATTCTGGAGCCTGTAGCGTATTGGACGGACTTTGTCGTTTTCTATTCGATTTCGATATTCGGGCAGGGAGTGCCGATCGTGCTGATCCTACTGGCTTTCACAGGTGTTTTTCTCACCCTGTATTTCGGGTTTATCAATTTCAGGGCGTTCGGTCTGGCATTGAAAACGGTGCGAGGAAAATACTCGGATGGTAATGAGCCTGGACAGATCACCCATTTCCAAGCTCTGACGACGGCTCTCTCGGCAACTGTGGGTCTTGGAAATATTGCGGGTGTCGCGGTCGCGATCGGGATCGGCGGGCCGGGCTCGGTCTTTTGGATGGTGGTGATGGGGATTCTCGGGATGACCTCGAAATTCACGGAATGTACGCTCGGTGTGGCTTTTCGTGAGATTGACAAGGACGGGAATGTGCAGGGTGGTGCGATGCGCTATCTGAGCAAGGGGTTGGCAGAGAAAGGCTTTGGAAAGATAGGGAAGTTTTTGGCGGTGTTTTTCGCCATAGCTTGTGTGGGTGGTGCGCTGGGGGCGGGAAACATGTTTCAGATGAACCAGTCCGCACAGCAGGTGTCGGAGACGTTTGGCATTTTCGGAAACGGAAACCAGTGGCAGCTGGGATTGATCGTCGCGGTGATGGTGGGGCTGGTGATCATAGGTGGGATCGTATGGATCGCACGGGTGACGGCTGTGCTGGTGCCGGTGATGACGATTATCTACGTGATTGCCTGTCTGGTGGTTCTCAGCGGCTACATTCCGGAGATTCCGGGGGCAATTGGAACGATTTTCAAAGAGGCGTTTTCCTTTGAAGCGGGAGTTGGCGGATTTCTTGGTGGCTTGATTCAAGGCATCAAGCGGGGTGTTTTCTCCAATGAAGCCGGGCTTGGTTCCGCGGCGATCGCACACGCTCCTGTAAAAACGAGACGCCCGGCTAGTGAGGGTGTTGTTGCGTTGCTCGAGCCGTTTATCGATACGGTGGTGATCTGCCTGATGACTGCGCTGGTAATTGTGACAACCGGCATCTGGACTGTGGATGCGAATGTGAACCAAGCCTCCGAGTTGCGTGAGGCTCCTTCGATTGCATCTCCGGTTGTGAAAGAACTTACCGACCGCGATCTGGTGCATGTGGTCGAGGCTACCGACGGATGGTTCGAGGTGGAGCTGAAGGACAATGGTGGAACAGGTTTCGTGGTTGCTGACGCGGTTACGGAGCGTGGTGGCTGGTCTGGTGGGATTTGGCTGACTTCGCGTTCGTTTGGATCGGTGATTCCCTGGTTCCCGTATGTGCTGGCGGTGGCCGTGTTCCTGTTCGCTTTCTCGACGATGATTTCGTGGTCATTCTATGGTGAGCAAGCGATTCACTATCTCTTCGGAGGGAACAAGAAGGTGATCCTGGGTTACAAGCTGGCGTTCTGCATATGCGTGGTTCTTGGAGCCGGGGCGTCGTTAAAGAATGTTCTCATGCTCTCAGATGCGATGTATTTCGCGATGGTGTTCCCGAACCTTATCGGACTCTACTTCCTACTTCCTGTGGTGAGCCGCGAGCTGAAGAAATTCCAGTTGTTCGCGAAGCACGTGGACGAGGGAGATACGTTGGATGCCGCTGAGCTGAAGGTTATCGCCGAGCACGGGGAGTGACTTTTTCGTATGCGCGTTGGACGTATTGGAAATGACATGGGAAGCTGCAGCTGACGATGGCGCGGGAATACAGGATACAAAGAAAGCGGCCGGCGGCGGCTTCCGGGATTGACTATGCGAAGGAGCTGAACGGGGAGCAGTATACTGCTGTTTCCTCGCCTCCTGGGAAGGCGCTGGTGATCGCCGGAGCTGGCTCCGGAAAGACGCGGACACTGACTTACCGGGTTTCCTGGCTTTTGGATCAGGGGGAAAGCGCGCGGAATATCCTGCTGCTGACTTTCACGAACAAGGCGGCGCGTGAGATGGTGGAGCGGGTAAGGACGCTGGTGGCAGGGGATGTGACGGATCTGTGGGCGGGGACGTTCCACTCGATCTGCAACCGGATTTTACGCAGGCATGCGGAGGAGGCGGGGTTTACGAAGTCGTTCTCGATTCTGGATCGGGATGACCAGAAGTCCCTGATGAAAGGGGTGGTGGCTGGGTGTGATATTGATACAAAGGAGAGGCGTTTCCCGAAGGCGGATGTGTTGATCTCAATGTACAGCCTGATGGCGAACACGGGTGCCGGTCTCCAGGGAATTTTGCGGGCGAGATATCCGTATTTCGGAGAATGGGAGGAGGCTTTGGAAATGGTGAGGAAGGGGTATGCGAAGAAGAAGCGGGATACGAATTCCTTGGATTTCGACGATATGTTGAGCCTGACGGTGAAGCTTTTCAAAGAACATCCCGAGGTGCTGGCGATTTATCAGAAAAGGTTCCGGCACATTCTGGTGGATGAGTATCAGGATACGAACTCTGTGCAGAGTGAGTTGATCGATCTGCTGGCGGGTGAGTCGAACAGTCTGATGGCGGTGGGTGACGATGCTCAATCGATCTATTCGTGGCGGGGGGCGGAGGTGGATCACATCCTGAATTTCAAAGAGCGCTATCCGAATTCACAGGTGCACACGATCGAGACGAACTACAGGAGCGTTCCTGAGATCCTGGAGCTGTCCAACATGGCGATCGCAGCGAACCGGAATCGATTTGAGAAAAATCTGAAGCCATCGCGGGTGGAAATGGGAGCGCGGCCTGCGCTGGTGGCGGTGGAGGATCCGGCGACGCAGGCGAGCTTCGTGGCGCAACGGATGTTGGAACTGAGGGATGACGAGGGGATAGAGCTGGAGGAGATGGCGGTGCTTTACCGTGCGCATTTTCAGAGTCTGGAGATTCAGATGGAGCTGACGCGGCGGGGGATTCCTTTTGCGATCACGAGTGGGCTGAGGTTTTTCGAGCAGGCGCATATCAAGGATGTGGCGGCGTTTCTGCGTTTTGTGACGAACCGGAAGGATGAGGTGTGTTTCAAGCGGATGGTGGAGCTGTTGCCGGGCTGCGGGCCGGGGACTTCGGAGAAGCTATGGCAGAAGTGGCTGCGGGATCCTCTGTCGGAAAATCCGGAACCACCGGAGCAATGGTCCGAGGTGTTTGGAAGCTATCCGGTGCCGAAAAAGGCTGCGAAGCATTGGCAGCAGTTTTGCTATACGTTGGATGAGTTGAATCCGGGAGGAGTGTTCGCTAGTCCTTCGGAAATGATCTTCAGTGTGCTGGAGGGGACTTACGATGATTATATCAAAGATACTTTTGAGAACTACGAGGCACGGCGCGGGGACATTGAGCAACTGATCCAGTATGGGACTGGTTTTGACGATGTCCTGGAGTTTCTGGCGCAGCTCTCGCTGATGACTACGACGGATGAACAGCCGACAGGTGACAAGGCGGAGCTGGATGATGACAAGGTGACGCTGTCCTCGATCCACCAGGCGAAGGGGCTGGAGTGGAAAGTGGTTTTCCTGATCTGGCTGGTGGACGGGCAGTTCCCGAACGGGCGGATTTTGGAGGCGGACGACGAGGCTGCCTTCGAGGAGGAGCGGCGGCTTTTCTACGTGGCGCTTACCCGGGCGAAGGATGAGCTGTATCTGAGCTATCCGATGATGAACCCGAAAAGCTACACGGGTGATATCCTCTGCACTCCGTCACGGTTCCTGGATGACTTTCCGAAGGAGCTGGTGGAGGTGTGGAATGTCGGGAACGAGTGGTCTGATGATGACGATCC
>JBPOGC010000116.1:0-9369 GCA_051251795.1 Luteolibacter sp.
AGAGTCATGTGAGTGGATGGGTAAAAATTATTTTACGATGCCGAGGAAGATGGCGATAGGGATGGAAATGAAGCCGATGTAGATGAGGACGGTATATCCCAGCGAGGCCTTGTAGATGAGTGACTGCGCTTTTTTAGAGCGGACGCCGAGTGTCTGGAAGATGGAGGCGACGCCGTGTGCTAGGTGGGAGCAGAGGCAGGTCATCGCGATGATGTAGAAAAGGACGACGATGAAGTTGAGGAATCCTGCGCGGAAGCCTGCGATTACCATTCCGTAAGGGTCGGTCTCACCGATAGCCGCGAGGCCTGAGTGGACGCGGACGGTGAAGTGAAGGATGTGGAAGACGATGAAGGCAAGGATGGTGAGTCCCGACCAGATCATGAGTCGTGAGGACTTGGATGCCTGGATGGTAGCCTCGTATTCGTATTCCTGGGAGCGGGCTTTTTTGTTTTCCCGGGTAAGTAGGATAGTGCCCCAGACGTGGAGGGTGACTACGACAAGAAGGCCGATGCGGGCGACCCAGACGAGCATGCCGTGTCCGGCGCTGTGGAGGAATTCCGCGTATTCATTGAAAGCTTCCCGACCGACGAAGATGAGAAGGTTTCCGGAAAGGTGGCCTGCGAGGAAAAGCACCATGGCGAGTCCCGTGATGGCGACTACGAGTTTTTTTCCGATGGAAGATTGCCAATAGGCGGTGGCACTGCGTGTGAGGGCGTTCATGAATAAATTGAGAGGACGCGGAATTGGTAGAGCGAACTGGGCTGAGATTCAAATTTTAATCGCGCGGAATGGGATAAGTTCCGGGTTTGAGAGGAAAATGTGATTTCAAGGCAAGTGATTTACGCTCCGTTCTTGCATGTTTGAGGCGAATTCATACACCTTCGGACATGCCCGACTCACTGGAGGCCGACCCTCGCTTCAACGATTTCATTCTCCTCCAGGCTCAGAATGCCGGGCTGTTTCTCGGACAGATTCCGAATCCCGCTACCGGGGAGAAACACGTGAACCTGCGCGCGGCGCGGACGGTGATCGATTCGCTGGGGATGCTTTCCGTGAAAACGGAGGGAAACCTTACGGAAACCGAGGAGAACCTGCTGGCCGCCGCTTTGAAAAATCTGCTTCCACTTTACAAAAAGGCTCTCGATGAGGCCGAAAATATCAACTGAAACCAATATGAAGACTTTCGAACCATTCCAGATCAACCACGTGCCAGTCGGTGGACCGACTCCATTCTTCATTCTCGGGCCCTGTGCTCTGGAGAACGAGGATTTCGCCTGGGAAATGGCACGCTCGCTGAAGGAGATCGCCGATCGCACGGGCATTCCGTTTGTATTCAAGGCTTCCTTTGACAAGGCGAACCGAACTTCAGTCGGGTCTTTCCGCGGGCCGGGGATTGAGGAGGGTTGCCGGATTCTGGGAGAAATCGCCAAGGAGCTGGATGTGCCTGTGACCACTGATATCCATACGGCGGAGCAGGCGGAGATCGCAGCGCAGCATATTGATCTTTTGCAGATCCCGGCGTTCCTTTGCCGCCAGACGGATCTTCTGGAGGCTGCGGCGAAGACCGGGCGCGTGGTGAATGTGAAAAAGGGGCAGTTTCTCGCGCCCATGGATACGGTGAACATCGCTGACAAGATGCGGAAGTTCGGCTGTGAGCGGTTTCTGATCACTGAGCGGGGGACGACTTTCGGTTATAACAACCTGGTGGTGGACATGCGCTCGCTTTACATCATGCGGCAAGAAGGCATTCCCGTGATTTTCGATGCTACGCATTCGGTTCAGCGCCCGGGAGGTCTGGGTGGTGCGACTGGTGGTGATGGTGAGTTGGCACCTGTTCTCGCCCGCGCGGCGGTGGCCACGGGTGTGGACGGGCTTTTCATGGAGGTGCATTCGGATCCGGCAAACGCGCTTTCCGATGGGCCGAACCAGATCCCGCTGGAGTTCATTGAGGGGATCCTGGTGAAGTTGCTGGCGATCCATCGGGCAAGTCACTGATCTTTGCTTTTCAAGCAGATCTCCTTACAAACTCTTAACGAAGAGGAGGTTTACGGTGGGCGAAAAATGGGTGTAGGCTCTACGCCGACCCATGAATTTTTTTGCCCATACCCGACTTGTTTTTGGGGTGCTTGTGTTGCTGCCATGCGCGGCCAGCGGCCAGGGTGTGGCGATGCTGAAAGAGCAGGTGTTTCACCGGGATTCGACTGCGACCGCGGTGCCCTACACACGGATTGTCGATTCACACGGGCCGTATCTGAGGATCGTGAGCGGGGATAGGAATGTGGATGTTCTGTGCTCGGAGCTTGTGGACAGGATCGAGGTGCCGGTGGCTGTCCCGGCCATGATCGAAAAGGAAGAGGAGATCGAGGCTCTCAGAAAGACCGTCAGGGAACTGGAAAAATTCCGGCAGCGGTATTTAAAAAGCGGGGATCTGTTGGATAGCCGGATTTCAGCGCTTCGGGCTCATGTCGCGCGCTATGAGGAGGGTTTGGTTCGGTTTGAGGGTGACTGGATCACGAAGGAGGCGAAGTCCTCAATCGTGGACGAGCGGTTGCTCCAAGCACAGGTGGACGAACTTGCCGAGATTGAGAAAAGGATTTTCGCGGCGGCGCAGCGCGACCGGGGACTGATCCTTTACATGGGGGAATGGATGACAAAAGCGGAAATCGAAGGCATCCCGCCTACGTCTTCGACCGTTCTGAGCGAGTGCATTGCGCCGTTGGTGAACGGAGATCTGGCGGGCGCGAAGTTCGCCGTGAAAAACCTGAACGATCTTGCAACGAGCCAGACAGGAGAGGCGAAGGTGCGGACGCAGCGTCTTTCGGCTGTTGTGAGGAATCTCTTCCGTGCGGAGGCGCGGCTGGTGGATCATATGATCAAGGGGAACAGACAGGCTTTCCAGGCGAAGAAGGGCAGCGAGAATGCGAAAGAGTGGCTGAAGCCGAATTTCTTCGGGACGGTGAACAGGAATGCTTCAAAGCTGGCGAAACAACAGGCGACGAAGCTTCGGAAGAGCTACAAGCAGGATCTGGCCGAGTGCCGGGAGGAGCTGCTGGCGGAGCTTCGCGGGACGGATATCGTGGTGGAGGATTTCCATAAGCTGCGGGAGCTCCGGGTGGTTCTGATACTCGACGCGGCGGTAAGGATTGTCGCTGCCCGGCATTTCAGTGGGTCGGCGTTCAAGCCGGCCGTCCCAGAGGAAATCCTGGAGCCGATCCGGTCGGCAATCCGGGATTCAGTGGCCAGCGCGGAGTAGGAATTGTTTGTTGTGGCGGATGGTTGCTGTAGGATGCCTTTCGTGATGAGATCGTTTCTGATTCCGGTTTTGGCCTTGTTGATTGGTTGCGGTGGCAATGCGGAGGAACGGCAGGCGAGTATGGAAGAGGCACTTGTAGCGAAGAATTTGAAATCTGGATCCGCGGTGTTTATCCGGGCGTTCAAGGAGGAGAGGGAGCTGGAGCTTTTTCTGGAAAGTGAGGAGACGGGGAAGTTCGAGCTGTTCCGGACTTATAGGATCGCGGCGGCGAGCGGGGTGCTGGGGCCGAAGCTGGCGGAGGGGGACGGGCAGGTGCCGGAGGGATTTTACTTTGTGAGGCCCTGGGCGATGAATCCCAACAGTGCCTACCATTTGTCGTTCAATATCGGTTTTCCGAATGAGTTCGATAGAGCGCACGGGCGCACGGGGAGCTTCATCATGGTGCATGGAAGCAATGTGTCGGTGGGCTGCCTGGCGATGACGGATGAGAAGATCGAGGAGATCTACGGGCTCTGCGAGGCGGCGTTCAAGGGCGGGCAGCCGTTTTTCAGAATCCATATTTTTCCATTCCGGATGACGGAGGAAAGGATGGAGAGGGCTGCGGGTGGGAAGTGGTCTGGCTTCTGGGAAAACCTGAAGGAGGGTTATGACTACTTTGAGGAAAAGAAGGTGCCACCGAATGTGAAGGTGGTGGAGAAGGCGTACGTTTTTGAGGAGGGGTAGAAATCAAGGAAAACGGGGCGAGCTGAAGCAACTAGTTCGGCGGGGTTGTGTTTTTCACAAGGGCGGCTGGCTCAGCCATGTTTTTGTAGCGCCAGGGGGAGTAGTCGTTTTCTTTGAGCCACTTGAGGCGGATAACGCAAAGGCGGGCGCGCCAGGTGGGGATTGGGCCGGCCTCGTAGCCGACCATGAACCTGCCCGAGGTGTTCCGGACCAGGATGACGTGGCCTTTTGTAAGGAGGATGTCTCCCTTTTTCAGATCGTCCCATGAGACGGGGATGCAGATCTCCGGGAGTTCACGTGTGGATACCGGCTTGCTCAGACCCCAGCAGCGGGACACGAAGCCGGAGCAATCTATGCCCACGCTTTCGGCACTGACTACGGAGTCGTTTCGATCGATTTTGTATGGGGTGGCGATGTCACCGGCCTTTTTCCCTTCCGCGAGGCCTGCGAGAAAGCTTTCCGGGGTGTCGAAGCCGCCCCACTTGTAGGGCATTCCGGTGGCGGTTTTGCCGGGCTTCCAGTAGCCGTCTCGGTATTGCTTTGAGACGAGGGTGGTGTCAGGAGTCTGAACCATGATTCCCTGGGAGTCCTTGCCGTGGCGGATATGGCGCTTCTCCGGCATCCACTCGAGATCGGCGTAGGTTAGCGCGATGCGAATTGCTTCTTCGGGCTTATGCTTCAAGGCACATGAGGTGAGAAGCACTGCAAATGGTAGGACGGGAAAGAGGTGTTTCATCTGGAAATTGTTTTGGTTACTCCATACCGCGCAGGGCTTTTTGCTCGTCGATCCATTTGCGGTCTTTTCGTGAGAGGCTGGATTCCGTGGTCTTGTAGCGCTCGCCACCGGGCTCGATGAGGATGAGGTTTCCCTCCGAGTAGTTGACGAGTTTTGCGAAGATCTTTTTCCCGCGTTTGCCCTCCCAGTCGCGGTAGCCTTTTGCTTCGAGGCCGCTGCGCCATTCCTTGTAGGAGTGTTTTGAGGAGGCGACGCCTTGTTTCATGAGTCCCCAGAAGTAGTCGGCATCGCCACGGCTGTAGCCGCGATACTTTGCGATGACTTCGCCGCTGGGGTTGAGCATGTAGAGGGAGGGGTGGCCGAGGACTTTGTAGCGTTTGCGGAGCTTTTCCACGTAGCGCTTCATGTTCGTCTTGAGCGTCATGGTATCGTCCATGGAAAGGGATTTTTTCTCTACGGTGATGTTTGAATCCACGCGGAGGCGGACGATGTTTTTCTCTGCCCATTTCCCGAAATCCGGTGTGGCGAAAAGCTCTGCGCTGAGGGCTTTGCACATGGGGCTGGTGGCGGAGTTGGTAAACCAGATGAGGATGGGTTTGCCCTCGCGTGCGGCTGTCTGGCGGGCGATGGTGAAGCTTTCCTCCCATGGGCCTTTCTTTGGCGCGGCCATGAGTGTCTCCAGCTCGGGGATGCCGGCGTCCGGGTTGTCCGGATCGGTGAAGACGATGTCTTCCTGGGGCGTGATCTGGAGTGGCTGGGCGTTTCCTCCGGGAGTGACTGCCGTGCCTCCCTGCGCGCTGGACTTGGCAAGTAACTGAGGCGGGATGCCGGTAGAACCGAAGGGGCTTTTTGGGGCTTTTTCAGGCTCCTTTGAGCAGGAGGCCAGCAAGAGACCTGCGGTAAAAACCAGACTGCATTTCACCATTGGACTCATGACGTTTATTTTTTCAACCGAACCGGCGTGCCGCAAGAGGAACAGCGAAACCAGTTGAAAAGAAGGAGGTGAATGCAAAGTGGGACGACGTAGCCCATGCCAGGAAGGCGGTGTGCCTTGATGTGTTTCAGGGCGCCTTTGTGTACGAAGACCTTTTGCGTGCAGATGCGGCATTTCCCGGAAAATCCCCAGATGAGATATCCGAACCCGACGATGGGAAGGGCGACGGGGAAGATGAGAATCCATTCCGGAACCCAATGGAATTCCTCAGGCAGCTCACGGGAAAGGAGGAGCAGGAACGCGGAAATGATTCCGAGGGGTAGGTTCACGATAAGGAGCAGTGAGACAACCGCGCCGATGCGCATACTCCAGGGGTGTGTGTGAAGTACGCCGCGCACAAACCTGCGTGAGTTCGGGTTCTTTCCGCGGTTGGTCGACTCCCGGGGAGAGCGTATGAGGGAGACCCTGTCTTCCCCGTCGTCGCTGGAGACCTGGACGCTGGTGGCATTCGCCTGCAGGCGTGCGCCTTCAAACGTGCGGCCTTTGGCAGTGGGCTTGGAGAAATTCTGTTTGGTAGGTGGCGGGACGGAAGAGTCCGGCTGCGAGCTCACCGCAGTGCTGATGCGAACGTCCAGATCACCGGAGTATCGGTTGAGAAGAAGCCCGGCAGGAACGTCTGAGACGCGGAGCTTGCGTTCCATCATGACTTTCCCCGGTAGGGGGATTGCAGGGGGAGCTTCGTTCAACATGGCCGCGACTTCAGGATTTTTCTCGTAGTCCACGGGAACCTGCGCGGGAGCCGGATCTTGGATTTCTTCGGTGTCCTCTTCCGTCGTTGTTAGATCCTTGGCGTTTGAGATCCATTTCAGGATGGTTGTCTCGCCTGCTGGCCGCTTCACCACGCCGATGGTTTCGTTGGCTTTTCTGAGTTCTTCGAGAAGGGACTTGGGGTTCTGCTCCGCGAGGTGCGCCGCATCGCGGATGCCGGCGGCTTCGAGCAACTCGAGCGAGGCTTTTCCGATTCCTTGGATTTCTTTGAGGGCGGGCATTGGGTTATTTCAATGCATCCAACATTTCGCCCAATTGTGCGAGCTTGGATTTCCATTCTTCGAGACGTTCTTTTTCCTGGGCGACGACTGCCGGGGGGGCGCGGTCGACGAAACTGGCATTGCCTAGTTTGCCTTCGGCTTTTTTTACCTCGATCTGCATTTTCTCGATTTCTTTTGAAACGCGGGTTTTCTCCGCTTCCACATCGATCATGCCTTCCATGGGCATGTGTGCTTCGCCGATTGGGGTGACGGCAGCCGGAGTGCCTTTGGGCGACTCGTAGGAATCGTCGGGTGAAATTTCCGATGCGCCTGCGAGGAGTGTGAGGACGTTGAGCTCGTTGGGGAGCCAGGCAACTGCGCCTTTGATGATGAAGCGTACGTCTTTGCGGGAGCCGAGGTTATATTCGGCTTTCAGGTTCCTCAGGCGGCCGGCGGCTTCGTAGATGGCGGTGGATTGCTTTTGGGCGGCTTCGATTTCCTCCGGGGAAAGCTCTGCTAGGAGGGCTGTTTCCGGGAGGACTTTCTGCATGAGGAATTCACCTGCGGGGATGTAGTCCATGCGCTCCGAGAGTTCCTCGGTGACGTGGGGCATGTATGGATGCAGGAGCTGGAGGTAGCGGCTCATGACGGCATCGAAGGTGCCGAGGGCAGCGGCGCGTTCCTCGGCTGAGGCGGACTCGCGGAGGTCAGCTTTTACGGCTTCGAGCCACTTGTCGCAGAAGTCGTTCCAGAGGAACTCGTAGAGGCGCTGGGCGATCTCGCCGAAGCGGTAGTCCGCGTAGATGCCTTCTAGATCTGCCTGAAGCTGGTCGAGCTTTGCCATGACCTGGATGTGGTAGATGGGCAGGGTGTTGGCAGGTGGCAGGGGGGCGAACTCGTTGCCATCCATCTGGCGGAAGCGGCAGGCGTTGTAGAGTTTGTTGGCGAAGTTCCGGCCTTCTTCCACGGATGATTCGTCGAAACGGATGTCCGAGCCGACGGGGGCGATGCGCATGAGGCCGAAGCGGAGGCCGTCCGCGCCGAACTTGTCCATGAGATCGAGCGGGTCGGGGGAGTTGCCGAGGGATTTGCTCATTTTGCGGCCTTTGAGGTCGCGGATGATGGCGGTGAAGTAGACGTTTTTGAACGGTAGCTGACCTTCGAAACGGTAGCCGGCCATGATCATGCGGGCGACCCAGAAGAAGATGATATCGGGGCCTGTTACTAGATCCGCCGTAGGATAGAACTTTTTCAGGGTAGCGGAGTTTTCACCGACATCCGACATGGTTGAGAAGGGCCAGAGCCATGAGGAGAACCAGGTGTCCATGACGTCCTCGTCGCGCACCCACTCGCCTTCGGTGGGAGCCTCGATGCCGACGTAGATGTCGCCGGAGTCCATGTCCTTGGTCTCGAGGGTTTCGGCGTTTTTGAGGTCGGCGAGTTTGTCCTTTTTATACCAGACGGGGATCTGGTGACCCCACCAGAGCTGGCGGCTGATGCACCAGTCCTGAAGGTTTTCCATCCAGTGGGAGTAGGTCTTCGACCAGCGGGCGGGACGGAAGGTGATGTCGCCATTGGCGACGGCATCGGTGGATTTCTCGATCTCCGGGTAGCGGAGGAACCACTGCATGGAGATGCGTGGCTCGATGGGGACGTTGCCGCGCTCCGAGTAGCCGACGTTGTTCTCGTATTCCTCCACGCCGACGAGGAGTTCCATTTCCTCGAGTTTCGCGGCGGCCTGGCGGCGTGCTACGAAGCGGTCGAGCTTGTCGAATTCCGGGAGATCCGGGGTGTTCATGGTGCCGTCCGGGTGGAGGACGTCGATGATTTCCAGGTCGTGCTTGAGGCCGATCTCGAAGTCGACCTTGTCGTGAGCGGGGGTGATTTTCAGAGCGCCGGTGCCGAACTCGAGATCGACGGCGTCATCGCCAATGATGGGGATGTGTGCTTCCGGGAAGGGGCGTTTTACCATTTTCCCGATCCACTTGGCGTATTTCGGGTGCTTTGGATGGACGGCTACGGCCACGTCTCCCATGAGGGTTTCCGGGCGTGTGGTGGAAATCTCGATGAAATCGCCGGGGCTCTCGACGAGCTCGTATTTCATGGTGAAGAGCTTCGATTTCGAGGCTTTCATGATGACCTCTTCGTCGGAGAGGGCGGTGAGGGAAACGGGGCACCAGTTCACCATGCGCTTGCCGCGGTAGATGAGGCCTTGGTTGAAGAGATCCACGAAGACCTTGCTAACCCACTCGGTGTAGCCCTCGTCCATGGTGAAGCGCTCGCGCGACCAGTCGCAGGAGCAGCCGAGGCGTTTCAACTGCTTGATGATGATGTCGCCGTGGGTGTCTTTGAAATCCCAGACGCGCTTGAGGAACTCGTCGCGGCCTAGATCGTGACGGGTTTTGCCTTCGTTTTCGCGGAGCTGGCGCTCTACTTTCGACTGGGTGGCAATGCCGGCGTGGTCTGTGCCGGGGAGCCAGAGGACTTCCTTGCCTTCCTGGCGTGCGCGGCGGGCGAGGATGTCCTGGATGGAGTTGTTCAGGACATGGCCGAGGTGGAGGATGCCGGTGACATTGGGAGGTGGGATGACGATGGAGTAGGCCTCCTTTTCGGAAGATTCATCGGCACGGAAACAATCGGCAGCCAACCATGCGGCATACCATTTTTCCTCCACAGCTTGTGGCTCATACGCTTT